>JBKPDC010000099.1:0-24181 GCA_046727715.1 Thermodesulfobacteriota bacterium | reverse complement strand
TCATGACGACTGGATTCGCCGCGATGCTCGTGCCGCTTCTGCTCGCCGACCTCGCCCTGGGTGCTGCCGAAATCAAGGTTCCGATGGACCTTATCGATGACGCGGGGGTCGGCAAATCCATCGGGACTGTCACGCTCGCAGACACGCCTGCAGGCCTACGTCTGAACACCGACCTGACTGGACTCCCCCCAGGCCAACACGGTTTCCACGTGCACGAGGTCGGTAACTGCGGCGCGGCTGAGAAGGATGGCAAGATGATCCCTGGGAGGCCGCCGGCGGTCATCTCGACCCGGCGAAGAGCGGCCAACATCTTGGGCCCGAGGGCAAAGGGCACCTCGGTGACCTCCCTGTGCTGACGGTGGCGAGCGACGGCACTGCTCGCGAGTCAGTCGTTGCGCCGCGACTCAAGGTGAACGAACTGCACGGTCGTTCCCTGATCATCCACGCCGGCGGCGACAACTACTCCGATCAGCCGAAGCCCTTGGGTGGCGGCGGTGCTCGTCTCGCGTGCGGCGTCGTGCCGTAGGAAAGTGTCGCTGCGTGCAGCGCCGGGTGGCCCGGGCTAATCCCATGCCGGTTACCCGAAGCAGACATACTGCTCGTGCCACATTCCGCCGGTGGTCCAGGCCCAGCTAGTGAACAGCCTCGACCTCGCGTTGATCGTCCACACGCGTTCAGCAACGGCGTCACGGTCGCCACGAACGGGACGGCCAGCCAACGCCGCGGAGCGGGCGCCGTCGACGGGCAGTGACGCGTCTGCTGGCTCCCACCAACGACGCGGCGAGAACGGTCCGCCGCGCGGAATGAATGATGATCACGGTGATGCTCGTTGATCTGCATCGCTGCTGATGAGCAGCGGTAGCCCAGGCGGCGCGCCGGTTCGAAGCGGGAAGGGGTGCGGCTTCAGCTCATCACGTCCGGTGGGGAGTGCGGCATACAGCTCAAGGTAGCGAAGCGCCATCGTGGTGGCCGTGAACCGCGTCTCGAACTCGGCCCGGCACGCGCGTCTGTCGAGCGTCGAGACGCGACGGAGGGCACCGATGAGGTCGGCATCGCTGTCGCACACGAAGCCTGTGATCCCGTCCCGTATGACCTCGGGGACGGAACCGCAGCGCCGGGCGACGACGGGTGTCCCACATGCAAGCGCCTCGATCATGATCAGGCCGAACGGCTCGGGCCAGTCGATCGGAAACAGGAGCGCGCGGGCGCCTCGAAGGAGCTCGCCTTTGCGCGCGTCGTTCACCTCGCCCAGGTACTCGATGAGCGGATCGTCGAGGAGCGGGCGGATGGTGGCCTCGAAGTAACCGCGATCGACCGGATCGACCTTGGCCGCGATCTTGAGCGACATCCCCACGGCTTTTGCGATGGCGATGGCCGAGTCGGGACGCTTCTCGGGTGAGATGCGTCCCACGAAGAGGAGATAGGAACCGGGGGCGAAACTCGGGCGATAGAGGGACTGCGGCAGGCCATGGTACACCGTCCGCATCCAGTGCGCGGTCGGCATCGGCGCTCGCTGGGCGTCGCTGATCGAGACCAGAGGAACGTGCCCGAATTCGGCGTAGAGCGCCGGAACGTCGGGGACGTCGAGGCGTCCGTGCAGTGTGAACACCGTGGGCGTGGCGACGAAACCAGTGAGTGGCAACCCGAGATAGTCCGTATGGCAATGGATGACGTCGAAGCGGCCTGCCGAGCGGTAGACCCGACCGAGCATGCGCACGTGGAGTGCCAGTGAGTCATGGGGAATCGGGTCGAGACGAAGAGCACGCGGACATACCGACTCGAGCCGGGCGCCGGTGATGGAGTCGCCGCTGGCAAAAAGCGTCACATCGTGGCCTAGGCGCACGAGCTCCTCGGTCAGATAGGAAACCACGCGTTCGGTTCCGCCGTAGAGCTCCGGCGGGACACGCTCGTAGAGGGGAGCCACCTGAGCGATGCGCATCGGCGGTCCGAGGCGACCGGGCCTCCCGGCAACCTGGGCCGACCCCGTACCGTTCAGGTCGCAGCCGTGATCGGGACTCGGACGTCCCGTCATTCGATGCGGACCTGCTGGCCCGCGTACTTGCGGAGTCCCGTGAAGCGCGCGAGCGCCGGTGGCAATCCGTCGGCGAGCTCGAAGTATCTGTCCGCAGCGAGCATTCGTACCAGAGGGTGCACGGGGGGATGCGTCGTCGCGCGCATGATGTACCGGAGGATGAAAGGATCGTGGCCCGGCGGCATTGCGGACGAGGCGTCGCAGGTTTCGTGCCACCGGGCGATACCTGGAAGGCACGTGGAACGGAGCCTGTTGCGACATATCGCCGCTCGAACCTTGTAACTTGTACTCGGAGCACAGAAGTTCGGACTCTTGACGGCCCCCTCGTCGACGACTCGCCGGCATTCTGGACCCGGCCCGTCCGTTGCGCGACGGGTGGTAGCTGGCGCGGGCCGCCCGCCCGCGTCTTGTCCGAGATCGGCACGAACCGCTCGAACCGTTCGCCGCCACGCGCGTCGAACTGTCCGTGGGCTCGAGCCCGCTACGCCACGTGGCGGCCCGCGCCGTCGCCCGACCGCACCAACGCCTCGAACTCCGCGGCTTCCAGCGTCTCCTTTTCGAGGAGCGCCTTCGCGACCCGATCGAGGAGCGCGCGCTTCTCGGTGAGCAGGGTAGTGACGCGCGCCAGACGCTCGTCGAGGATGCGCTTCACCTCGACGTCGAGTGCCTGCGCCGTGGCCTCGCTGTATTCGCGCTGCTCGGCCATCAGGCCGGCGCGGTCGCCCAGGAACGCCGGTCCGTGCCGGCGCGGGAACGTCATCGGACCCAGCGTGTCGCTCATGCCGTACTCGAGCACCATCGAACGCACGATGTCGGTGGCGCGGTCGAGGTCGTTGTGCCCGCCGGTAGAAACCTCGTTGAAAACGAGCTGCTCGGCCGCCCGACCGCCGAAGAGCACGTCCACGCGTGCCTCGAGCTCCTTGCGCGTCATCAGGTAGCGGTCGTCGGTCGGCAGCTGCTGGGTGTGGCCGAGCGCGCCGATGCCCCGCGGGATGATCGAGATCTTGTGCACCTTGTCGGCGCCCTCGGTGAACGCCGCCACGAGGGCGTGGCCGCTCTCGTGGACGGCGACGATCTCGCGCTCCTTCGGGTTGATGAGCCGATTCTTCTTGCGCAGCCCCGCGATCACCCGGTCGATGGCCTCCTCGAAGTCGCTCATCTCCACCTGGGACTTGCGTCGCCGCGCGGCGAGCAGCGCGGCCTCGTTCACCAGGTTGGCGAGGTCGGCGCCCACGAAGCCCGGGGTGCGCTGGGCAATGACGGCGAGATCGACCTCGGGGGCGAGCCGCACGCCCTTCACGTGTACACGGAGGATTGCCTCGCGCCCCTGCCGGTCGGGCCGATCCACCAGCACCTGGCGGTCGAAACGCCCCGCGCGGAGCAGCGCCGGGTCGAGCACTTCGGGCCGGTTGGTCGCGGCGAGGATGATCACACCCTTGGCCGTGTCGAAGCCGTCCATCTCGACCAGCAGCTGGTTCAACGTGTTCTCGCGCTCGTCGTGCCCGCCCACCATGCCGGCGAGCCCGCGTGCCTTGCCGAGCGCGTCGAGCTCGTCGATGAAGACGATGCACGGCGCTTTGGCTTCGGCCTGCGCGAAGAGGTCGCGGACGCGGGCGGCGCCCATGCCGACGAAGAGCTCCACGAACTCGGACCCGCTGATCGAGAAGAACGCGACGTTGGCTTCGCCGGCCACCGCCTTCGCCAGCAGCGTCTTCCCCGTGCCCGGCGGTCCGATGAGCAGCACGCCCTTCGGCAGCTTGCCGCCGAGGGCCCTGTACTGCTCGGGCTCCTTCAGGAACTGGATGATCTCCTGCAGCTCCTCCTTGGCCTCGTCAGCGCCGGCGACGTCCGCGAAGGTCACGCCGGTCTTGTTCTCGGCGTAGATGCGCGCCCGACTCTTGGTGAACGCCATGACGCCGGCACCCGGCCCCATGCGTCGCATGGCGAGCGCCCAGATGCCGACGAAGACGACGGCGGGCAGCACCCACGAGAGGATGGCGTTCAGGAGCGGGCTCTCGTACTGGCCCTCGAAGAGCACCCCCTTCGCCTCGAGCTGTGACACGAGCTGGTCATCCGGCACCCGCACGGTGACGAAGCTCTTCGGCTCGCCGCCCTCGTCCGCCTTGAGCTCGCCGCGGATGAGCGTGTCGGAGATCAGCACCTTCGCGACCCGTCCCTGCTCGACGAGATGCTTGAACTCGGAGTACGGCAGCTGCTTCGCCTGCGGCGCGAGCAGCGACTGGAGCCAGACGAGCACCAGGGCGGCGAGGACGAAATACCCGATGGAAAACGTGTGTCGGGGCTGCACGGGGGGCATCGACGGCCTCCTCACCCGCAACGTGCCGCCTGCGCCGCGTTTTGGCAACGATGGGTCAGCCGCCACCGCCAGCTTGCCCCTTGTGCGATGGACCCCACGACTCGTGCAGGCCGCACTCGCGCCTCAGCCCGAAGAACCGGGTCTCCTCGTCGGCCACGCCGTCGGTGAGCCTGGCCGAGGTGTGCCAGTCGCCGATGGAGACGTAGCCCTCCACCCACAACGGGTGATACGGCAGGTCGTGGCGCGTCAGGTAGTCATACACGTGCTTGTCGTTCCAATCGACGATCGGGTGCACCTTCAGATACCCGTCCTGCACGCCGATGACATTCAGGTGTCGCCGCGAGTCGGCCTGCGACCGGCGCAGACCGACGATCCAGCCGCGCGCGGCGAGCTCGTCAAGAGCGCGCTGCATGGGCTCGACCTTGTTCATGCGGTTGTAGCGCTCGATACCCTCGAGGCCCTGCTCCCAGAGCTTGCCCCAGCGGGCCTCCTGCCACGCCGGGCCGAGCGGCGCGCGATAGACCTTCAGGTTCAGGCTGAGACGCTGGGTGAGGTCGTCGATGAAGATGTAGGTTTCGGGGAAGAGGTAGCCCGTGTCGACGACCACGACGGGGATCTCCGGCCACTGGCGGGTCACCATGTGGAGCAGCACGGCGGCCTGCGCCCCGAAGCTCGACGACAGCACGATGTGGGGCCGGAAGCGCTCGAGCGCCCAGGCCACGCGGGCCTCGGCGGACGCGGGCTCCAGCTCGGCGTTGCCGGCCTCCAGGTCGATCTCGGTCACGTCCAGCGGCGGGGGTCGCAGTCGCACCCCTTCATTTATACGGACCTGCAGAGCCACGGCCAGGGATGGCGGATGGGTGGCGGCCGGGCGGCGGAGGTTGACAACTTGGTGATCGGACACACTGTCGGCACCATGCCGACGTATCGCCTGATTCCGCTCGACGACACGGTGCTCTTCCCGCACATGCAGGCGACGCTGCCAGTGGAGGTCGGGTCGGACGCCCGAGTCTTCGTGGTGCCGCGCCATGGCACGGACTATGCCCGCGTCGGGGTCGTTGCCGAGGTGCAGGAACGCCTCCAGCTCCCCGGCGGGGCGTCCGCCGTGTCGCTGGGCGGGCTCCACCGCGGCGTCGCGGGGGCGGCCCAGCCCGGCCGCGACGGCTCGCTGCGGGTCGAAGTCGAAGAGCGGCCCGACGTGGCGCCGCCGCGCGCCCGGACCGCCGAGCTCGAGCGCGAGTACCGCGCCATCGTGTACGAGATCCTGGAGCTGCGCGGCGACGACGGCCGCGTTCGCGCCTTCGTGCGCTCCATCACCGATCCCGGTGCGCTCGCCGACACGTCCGGCTACTCGCCCGATTTCACCTTCGAGCAGAAAGTCGACCTGCTCCAGACGCTCGACGTCGCCGAGCGCCTGGCACTTGCGGTGAAGCTCCAGCGCGAGCGCCTCGCCGAGCTGCAGGTACGCAAGCGCATTCGCGAGGACGTCGAGTCCGGCGCCCAGAAACAGCAGCGCGACTACTTCCTGCGCAAGCAGATGGATTCGATCCGCAAGGAGCTGGGCGAGGACGATGCCTCGGTGGTCGACGAGTACCGCACCAAGATCGCCGAGGCCGGCATGCCGGACGCGGTCCGTGAGCAGGCGGAACGCGAGCTCCGGCGCTTCGAGCGCATGGGTGAGCAGAGCGCCGAGTCGTCGATGATCCGCACCTACCTCGACTGGCTGATCGCGGTGCCGTGGTCGAAGCGCTCGGAAGATCGGCTCGATCCGGTGGAGGCGCGGCGCGTCCTCGACGAGGACCACGCCGGTCTCGACGACGTGAAGGCGCGCATCACGGAATACCTCGCGGTCCGCAAGCTGCGTGCCGAGCGCGGCGTGTCCGACGACAAGCGCTCGGGCGCGATCCTGACGCTCATCGGGCCGCCCGGCACCGGCAAGACCTCGGTCGGCGAATCCATCGCGCGGGCCACGGGCCGGAAGTTCGTCCGGATGTCGCTCGGCGGCGTGCGCGACGAGGCCGAGATCCGCGGCCACCGCCGGACCTACATCGGCGCGCTGCCGGGCCGACTCGTGCGCGCGCTGCGCGACGCAGGCACCATGAACCCCGTCATCCTGCTCGACGAGGTGGACAAGATCGGCGCCGACTGGCGCGGCGACCCGTCGTCCGCGCTGCTCGAGGTGCTCGATCCGGCCCAGAATCACTCCTTCCGCGACCACTACCTCGACGTCGAGCTCGACCTCTCGCAGGTGCTGTTTCTCGCCACCGCAAACATGGCCGACCCGATCCCGGGGCCGCTGCGCGACCGCATGGAGGTCATCCGCTTCGACGGGTACACGCTCGCGGAGAAGACAGCGATCGCGCGCGGCTTCCTCTGGCCGCGGCAGGTCGAGCGCAACGGGCTCCGTCCGGACGAGGTGGCCGTGGACGACGCGATCCTGCGCACGGTGGTGACCGAGTACACCTACGAGGCGGGCGTCCGGCAGCTCGAGCGCGAGCTGGGGACGCTGCTCCGCAAGATCGCCACGCGCATCGCATCGGGCACCGCCAGCGCGCCGGTCACGGTCGACCTCGCGCTCGTCCGTGAGGCGCTCGGCCGCCAGAAGTTCTTCCAGGAGGCGGTGGAGCGCACCGTGGTGCCCGGCGTCGCCACGGGCGTCGCCGTCACGGGCACCGGCGGAGATGTCCTCTTCGTCGAGGCCGCATCGATGCCGGGAAACGGCGGGCTCGTGCTGACGGGCCAGCTGGGCGACGTCATGAAGGAGTCGGCACGCATCGCGCTCACGTGGGTGCGCGGCCACGCCGCCGCCCTCGGCATCTCGGACGACGCCTTCACGAACCGGGAGTTCCACCTCCACGTACCGGCGGGAGCGATCCCGAAGGACGGACCGAGCGCCGGCATCACCCTCGTCACGGCGATCGTGTCGCTGCTGACACGGCGCCCGGTGAAGCACACCGTCGGGATGACGGGCGAGGTCACGCTGCAGGGGCGGGTGCTGCCCATCGGCGGGGTGAAGCAGAAGGTGCTGGCGGCGCACGCCGCCGGGCTCACCGACGTGATCCTCCCCGAGCGCAACCGCGGCGACCTCGACGAGGTGCCCGCCGACGTGCGCGAGCAGATGCGCTTCCATCCGGTGAAGACGGTCGACGAGGTGCTCGCGCTGGCCCTCGAGCGCGACGCCGTCGCCCTGGCTGCTTGAACCCGGCCGCACCCTCATGAGACTGCCCGCCCCCCAAACCGTCTCCGCGGACCTGGCGCGCGGCGAGCAGCGCTTCACGTTCCACGGTATCACCTGGGAGCAGTACGAGACGCTGCGCGAGGCGACGGACCACATCCCCGGCCTGCGGATGACGTACCTGGAGGGGGTGCTGGAGCTCATGAGCCCGTCGCGCGACCACTCCACGACCTTCGCCATCCGGGCCTTCCGCGACGCGCTGCGCGCCTGACGACGAACAGCCGGCGGTCACTCCGGAGGCGCCCCGGGTAGCGCGCCCCACGCCGGAAGCGGCTTCCCGTCGACGATCGCCTCGGCCACGAGCTGCCCGACGCGGATACCCAGCGCGATCCCGTGCCCGGCGCAGCCCCCGCTGACGATGATCTCCCGCGCTCCGGGCAGCCGGCTCAGGACTGGCGTCCGCCCCGGCGGGAAAGCGATCGGACCGCCCCAGCGTTCCCGCAGCGTGACGCCGGCCAGTGCCGGATGAAATCCCGGCAGCCGTCGTTCCAGCCGCGCGAGGCTTTCCCTGCCCTCCGAGCCGTCCAGCGCGACGCCGGTCACGGGGCCGTCGCCCGCCACGACGAGGCCGGCGCCCAGGACGAGACGGCCATCGCGCATCGTACGGCCCCAGAGATAGGGCAGGTCGAGCGTATAGAACGGCACGCCGTCGGTGAGACCGAGTGCCGCGACCGCGGCCGGCTCCAGCGGCGTCGTGCAGACGCCCAGGGTGAGCGCGGCGTCGAAGCGAACGGGCAGATCGAGGAGCGTCCGGGTGTAGGCGTTCAGTGCGACGACGACGTGATCGGCCAATACCGTCCCGCGCGCGGTCTGCACGCGCGCGGGTGCGCCAGGCTCGAGCAGGTGCACGGCGGCGTGCTCGTGCAGCGTCGCACCGGCACCGACCGCGGCGCGACCGAGCCCCGCCACCAGCGCGCCCGGGTCGATCGTGCCGCCGGGCACGGTGTCGGCGACGCAGAGCCACGTCTCACCGTCGCGCCAGAACGGTCGCAGTGCCCCCGGCTGCGCGCGGTGCTCCAGCTCCCAGCAGCCGGGGAGCCGGAGGTCGCAGTCGATGCCGGCCTCCTCGACCACGCCGGCCAGCGCCGCGAGGCAGTGCTCGACGGCCTCGAGCGGCCCGGCCGCGGTTCCCTCCAGCACGATGCCGCCGGTTCGTCCGCTGGCGCCCGCGCCGAGCGTCGCAGCCTCGAGCAGGGCCACGAGCGCCCCGCGGCGCGCAAGGTGGTAGGCGACGGACAGGCCGGTGAAACCCCCGCCGACCACCGCGACGTCGCACCGTGCCGGCGGCGTCGCGAGGGGCGGTGCGAAGTCGACCCGCCAAGGCGGTGCTCCCCATGGCGCCGTCACAGCATCGGCACTCCGCGGCGCCGCCGGCCGCGCGGGAACGCGGCGTCGATGCGCGCCAGCTCCGGGTCGGACAGCATGAGCGCCGCGGCGGCGGCGTTGTCCTCGACGTGCGGAACGCGGGCTGCCTTCGGGATCGCGAACAGCGAGGGCCGTCGGAGCAGGAACCGCAGCGCGACCTGCTGCGGCGACGCCCCGTGCGTCGCGGCGATCTCGGCCAGCACGCGCCCGCCGCGACTCGAGGGCGCCGGGAAGTGGCCGGAGCCGAACGGGCTATAGGCCACGAGGGCGACGTGGCGTTCCTCGCACCACGGGAGCACATCGTGCTCGATGGCGCGCTCCTCGAGATGATAGAGCACCTGGTTGCAGGCGATGCGGTCCGGGCCGGCGATCGCCGCGGCCTCGTCGAGCTCGTCGACGCCGAAATTGCTCACCCCCCACGCGCGGATCGTACCCGCTTGGCACAGGCGCTCGAAGCCCGCGATAGTGGCCTCGAGCGGATGACTGCTCGGCCAGTGCAGCAGGTAGCAGTCGAGGTGATCGGTGCGCAGTCGACGCAGGCTGCGCTCGCAGGCGGCGACCACGCCCGCCGTCGTGGCGTTTCGCGGCAGCACCTTCGACACCAGGTAGACCTCGTCGCGGCGGCCGCGGATCGCCTCGCCGACCATCTCCTCCACGGTGCCGTCGCCGTACATCTCGGCGGTGTCGACGTGCCCGATTCCCAGCTCGAGACCGCGCCGGAGCGCGGCGACGGCTGTGCGGCGATCGTGCGCCTCCAGCCCCCAGGTCCCTTGCCCGATGATGGGGACGTCGACAGCGGTGCGGCCGAACGGGCGATGCTCCACGGCTTCACCCTTACCGCCCGCTCGGCGCTGCCGCGAGCCCGCCGGTTGCACGGCGCGGAGCGCTGCGGTAGCGCCGCGGGAGGCATGCCGCGCCTCGCATCGGTCGGTTCCTTGGGTTCCTTCCCCGTGGCGGCGCTCGCCGTCCTCGCGGTTGCCGGTTGCAGCAGCGAGCGTCGCCGGTTGCAGGAGGAGATCGCACCCACCCGCGAACAGCTCGTGCGGGAGGGGAGGAAGAGCTACGAGCGTGCATGCGCTTCCTGCCACGGCCTCGACGGGCGCGGCGATGGACCGGTCGCGCCCACCCTGAAGGTGCGGCCCCCCGATCTGACGACGCTCGCACGCAGCAATGGCGGCGTCTTCCCGCGCGACGAGGTGATCGCCGCCGTCACCGGCACGAAGCCCGTCGCGGCGCACGGCACGGCGGAGACGCCTGTGTGGCGAGTGCGCTTCGGCCCCAGCGCGTCCGGGGCGTCGGCGGCGGCGGCGCTGCGCACGCGCCGCTGGCTCGACGGCATGATGGACTATCTCGAGACGATCCAGGAGCGCTCATGATCACCGCCGCTCGCCGCATCCAGTTCGCCGCCGGCCATCGCGTGTTCGGGCACGAGGGCAAGTGCCGTCATCTGCACGGCCACAACTTCGTGGCCTTCGTGACGGCAGCGGCGGACGACCTCGACACCGTCGGCCGCGTCATCGACTTCGGCGTCCTGAAAGACCGTATCGGCGGCTGGATCGAGCGCGAGTGGGACCACGGCTTCGTGGTCTGGCAGGACGACGTCGAGGCGCGCCGCGCGCTCGCCGAGGTGGTGGGTCAGAAGACCTACCTGCTGCCCGCCAATCCCACCGCGGAGAATCTCGCTGACCATCTCCTGCGCGTGGTCGGGCCCCGCGCCCTCGCCGGGTCGGGCGTCCGGCTGGTCAAGGTGACGCTCTACGAGACCGAGAACGGGATCGCGGAGGCGTCGCTCTGACGCCTATCCCTGCGGCGGGATGCGCAGCACCTGGCCCGGGTAGATCTTGTCCGGGTGCGTGAGCATCGGCTTGTTGGCCTCGAAGATCGCCGCGTACTTGTTGGCGTCGCCGTACTGCTCCTTGGCGATCTTCGACAGCGTGTCACCCCGCTGCACGGTGTACATGCGCGCCGCGCCACCGGCGCTGGCCACCTCGAGGCCGCCGTCGTCCACCTTGGCGACCCCCTCGACGTTGCCGAGCGCCAGCACGACCTTCTCCTTTTCGGCTTGTGTCTTGACCTTGCCGCGCACGTACACGGTCTGCTCCGCCATCTTGATCTTGAGCCCCTCCACGTTGAGGCCGAGCGACTTGATCTCGTTCTCGAGCGCGCTCGAACGCTTCGACAGCACGGCGGGATCCGGGGACTTGGCAGCCTCTGCCTCACCGGCGCCAAAGAGCTTCTTGCCCGCATTGACCACGAAGTCGATGAGACCCATTGGCAACCTCCTTGTCCCTTCATCAAGCACACGCGGCGCGGTCTGGCGACCCCCTTTTCGGGACGTGGAGATGGCCTCGGCGCCGGCGCCGGGATAGGTGAGGAGCGATGGCCAACGACACCGCATCCCCCCTCGCAGAGCAGCCGCTGGCCGGCTGGGACGGCGTGCTGGGGATTCGCATCGTGCGCGCCTCAGGCGACGAGGTGATCGCCGAGTACGAGGTCGCTCCGCGGCACCATCAAGGGTACGGGATCGTGCACGGCGGCGTGCACTGCAGCGCCGTCGAGACCGTCTGCTCGACCGGAGCAGCTCTGGATGCCATGGTGCACGGCCGCTCGGTGGTCGGTCTCGAGAACCACACCAGCTTCGTGCGCGCCGTGCGCACCGGGAAGGTGACGATCCGGGCGACGCCGGTCACGCGGGGACGGCGAAGTCAGCTCTGGGAGGCCGTGGCACGCGACGAGCAGGGACGCATCGTGTCCTCGGGCCGGGTGCGGCTTCTGTGCCTCGAGCCCGGGTCAGAGCTTGCCGGAGAGCCCGTGGGGGTGAAGCGCGAGTGACGACGCGGGAGACAGCCCTGCTCATCGCCGCCCTGGCGGCGGCGTGCGCGGGCTGCCTCCGCCGGGCGGACCGGCCCGAAGACGCCGCGCCGCGCGTCGACTACGTGCACCGCAGCTTCCAGTCGTCGCTGGCGGGATGCATCGATCCGAGCGGCACGCCAGTAGCCTGCGTGCACATCGAGGTCGAGTACGTCGAGCCGACGCGCGCGACCGTGGAGCTGACACGCGCCGTCACCCAGTTCATCCGCGCCACCGTGCTCCGACCCGTCAGCGACGCCGGGCCGCCAGCGGACGCGGAGGCGCTCCGCGAGGACCTCTACGAGGCATATCGCGAGATTCAACGGAACACGCCCGATTATCGGGCCCGCTGGGAGCTCCGGCGCCGCCTGGCCGTCGCGTGCAACACCGAGCGCGTTCAGGGGCTCGTGGCGTCCGAGCAGGCGTTCACCGGCGGCGCGCGGCCGATCGAGCACATCCAGTATGCGAGCTTCGACACGCACACCGGAGCGCCTCTCGGGCTCGACGCGCTCGTGGCGCCCGAGCAGCGCGGGCAGCTGCTCGCCGACCTCGAGCACCGGCGGCGTGCCGCGCCGGGCGCCGCACCGGGTGTCTGGACTCGGAATACCGAGGCACCGGACCGGAGCGCCGGGGCGCCGGACAGCGTGCTGGTCTGCCCCGACGCGGTCACGTTCCGCTGGGACGACGGCGGGGGCGTCGAGGTCGTCGTCCCGCGCGACGAACTCCGTACGCTACTGCGCGCGGATGCGCCCTGAGAGGCTCGAGGCTCACACCTTGATTCCGTCGGCGCGCAGCTCAGCCGCCGACGCGGGCTCGGCGACCGTCCCCCCGGGGTGCCGGTACCAGCCGGGGTCGTCGTAGCTCGTGATGGCGTCGCGGACCTTGATGATCGTGAACATGCCGCCCATGTCGATGTAGCCGAAGGGGCCCGGGCTGCCGAGCATGGGGATGCTGTTGCGCGGGACTCCCATCGCCTGCGCCATCCCCGCCATGTTGCCCATGCCGGTCTGCCCCATCGTCATGTAGTCGGGCAGCAGGCGCCGGACTTGCTTGTCGAGCCGGCCGGGCTTCACGCCGAGCATGTTCGGGATGTCGTGCCCCATCTGGTTCATCGTGTGGTGGGTCATGTGACAGTGAAACGCCCAGTCACCCGGGACGTCGGCCACGAACTCGATGTCGCGCGTGGTGCCGACGGAGACGAGCACGGTCGTCTCGGGCCACTGGGCGGACGCCGGGATGCGGCCGCCGTCCGTGCCGGTGATCGTGAAGTTGTAGCCGTGAATGTGGATCGGGTGGTGGTCGGTGGCGCCGAGGTTGCCGAGGCGGATGCGGACGCGCTGGCCAGTGCGCGCGACCAGTGGCGCGGTGGCGGGAAACGCCTTGCCGTTCATGGTGAGGACGTTGAAGTCGGTCATCACCGTCGTGTCCGGCTTGCGGGCGCCGGGCTTGATCGCCCACTCGCTCAGCATGATCGCGAAGTCGCGGTCGATGCGTGGTGTTTCCGGCGCGCCCGGATGGATGACGAACATGCCCATCATGCCCATCCCCATCTGCAGCATCTCGTCGAAGTGGGAGTGGTACATGTAGCTCCCCGACTGGCGGAGCGTGAACTCGTACTTGAAGGTCTGGCCGGCGGGAATCGGACGCTGGTTCAACCCGGAGACGCCGTCCATCCCGTTCGGCAGCAGGATGCCGTGCCAGTGGACACTCGTCGGCTCGGGAAGACGGTTGGTGACGTAGATGCGCACCGTGTCGCCCTCGACCGCCTCGATCACGGGTCCTGGCGTGCGCCCGTTGTACCCCCAGCAGTCCACCTCCAGTCCGGGTGCGAACTGCTGCGCGAACGGCTCGGCGATCAGGTGATAGACCTTCACGCCGTCCACGAGCTTCCACGGCAAGGTGGCACCGTTCGGAGCCGTGACCGGCGTGTAAGATCCGGGAGGACGCTCGTCCCTCGGTGGCGGGGTGAGGGGAACCTGCGCCTGCGCGCGGTCTGCGCTGGACAGGGCGGCGCCCGCCACGGCGGTCGCGCCAGTTACGAGCACGTCTCGTCTCGACAACACGGTCTTACCCTCCATGGTGATGCTGGTGCGGTTGCGGGTGCTCGTCGCTCCCGGGTGCCGGCGGAATGGGCGACGCCGGTGGCGGCTCGGCGAGCGCCAGCTCGCCACCGAGGGCGCTCTCCAAGTCGGTGTGGGCGATCCAGTAGTCACGCAGCGCCTCGATGTAGCCGCGGCCGGCGTCGATCTCGTCGCGCTTGGCGGTCAGAAGCTGAAAGACCCCGGTGAGCATCGCGTTGTACTCGAGCTGCGTTTGCTGCAGGACCTTCACGCGCAGTGGCAGCAGCACGTCCCAGTAGTGCACGGCGAGCGCGCGCGCCTGCTCCATGCGTGTCCACGTGCGCCGGACCTGTGAGCGGATCGCCACCGCGAGGGCGGCATGCTGGTGCTGGCGCTGCCGGACCTGTGCCGACCGGTTCGCCAGCGCCGCCTGGCCCTGATCGAAGATCGGGAGCGGCAGCTCGACGGCGGGACCGACGGACCAGACGCCGTTGTCCACCTCGCGCTCTGCCGCGACGCCGAGCCCGGCCGTCGGGATCAACCGGAACCACGCGGTGAGATCGCGCGACAGCAGCATGCCCTGGATGCGCTGGCGCGCCGCCGCGAGATCGAGCCGCTGCGATACGGCCCGCGTCTCGAGACCCTCGGGAGCGATCGCCTCGCGTGGCAGCTCGGGCAGCCGGGGAGCGATCCGCCAGCGCGTCGCCGTGCCCCACAGGCCCATCAACGCCGTCAGCTCCTCGCGATCCTCGGCGACCTCGGTCTCGGTCCGGGCCAGGTCGGCGCGGGCCTGCTCGAAGAGCGCAGTCTCGTTGGCCAGCTCGAGGTCGGTGATGTTCCCGGCTTCGTGCTGGCGTCGAGCGACGTCGGCCGACAGCCCGCTCGCTTCCACGACGGTGCGACGCAGCTCCAGCAGCTGCTCCGCGCCCTGCAACCGGTAGAAGGCGCGCTTCACCGCCAGGACGAGGTCGATGACCGCCGCCGAGGCCGTGAGCTTCGCCTCCTCGAAGGCCGCCTCGGCGACGCGCTTCTTGAGGGGGATCTGCAGGATCGAGATGAACTCCTGCACGAGCCCCATCCCCGCGCCGACGAAGGCGGCTTCGGCGGTGGGGAAGCGGACGTCGGCGGCCAGGATCGGATTCTCGAGCAGTCCGGCCTGCACGAGGTCGGCCTGCGCGATGCCGAGCTGCTCGTACACCGCCTGCAAGGTGCGGTTTTCGAGCAGCGCGACCTGGATCGCCGCGTCGACGGTCAGCTCCTGCGCCAGCAGCTCTTGCACGCGTTGCGCCGCAGCCTGATCCTCGGGCGTTCCCTGGTTCCACGCGATCGCGCGGCCAGGGCTGCGCTCGCTGACGAGATCGCTCACCGTCTCGAAACCAGGCTTCGGCACGATCGTCGCGCACCCGGCGAGCGCGCTGGTCAACAGCACGATCTGGCAGGCGCTAGTGCGCATGGCCGTGCTGGTGTGCCTCGCCCTCGTCCGCCGGGACGACGGTCATCTGGCCGGGAGCGCTGGTGGGCTGCACCAGGACCGAGGACGGCCGCGGCGCGGGCGCCTCGACCGCGAGGGGACTGGCAGGGTGGGTGGCTTCCAGGGGAGCGAGCGTGCCGGTGGCGCAGCCCGCGAGCGCGGCCGGGAGCGCGCTCCAGAACAAGCGACGAACCATGGAGAGTCCTCTCGAGAGCAGCCGGACTGCGCGCCGCGCGCGGCACCAGTGTGAGCCGGCTGGCTGGGGCCCGGAGGGGGCCGTTCAACGAGAGGACCGGCTCAGAGCTGCAGGACGCACTTCGACCGGAGCAGCGCGTGCCCGGGCGGAGATTCCGTGCGCCGGGCTGCCCTCGGGTGCGCCGCGGCCGCCTCGGCGATCACCGTTGCCAGATCGCTCGGAAGCACCGTCGACTGGCAGGCGGACGGCCCTGCCACCTGGGCCGCCGTCCCGGGGCCGAAGGTGGCGTGGCAGTGCGCGCAGTCCGGGGCGTGGTCCGATGTCCCGTGGGGCGCGCGGTGGGGCGGCGCTCCGTGGCAGTGGCCCGATGCGTCTGCGGTACCCATGCGGGCGGCCGCGATCGCCTGATCGCAGAGGCATGCCACGGGCACGAAGGGGAGGCCCAGCGCCACTAGCAACGCGAGCGCGGCCTGACGAACGCGGCGACCGGTGGCCGCTCTCCCGCGACGCCTCTTGATCATCGCTCCTGACACCGGGTGCCCACCGCCTCCATTACGGGACCCCCCGCGCACGAGCAAGTCGGGGACGGGGTGCCGTTCTGGCCGGCACCCCGTCCCGCCTCATGGTCGCGATCCTTGGTGCCGCGGAACGCTGCTACCGGCGGAAGCTGTCGCTCTCGACTTTATCGCCGAGGGGCTGGACTTCTCGCGTCCAGCCGTGGTCCGCACCACCACGAGAGGCCCCGCGACCGCCCTCAACCTGCTTGCACCGCGGGGGTCGCGTCGCGGGCTTCCAGCTCCGCGATCGCGCGGTCGAGATGGCGGCGCAGGCCGCGCACGTAGTCGTAGAGGGCCTGGTGCACGATCGCGAGGCTGACGGCGTCGACGAAGACCGATGGCCGGCGCAGCAGGATCGACGCCAGCAGCGACACCGTGAACCAGGCGCGGCGAGGCGATGCGCGCACCACCGTGCGCCACAGGATGCGCGCAAAGAGTCGCAGCTCCCCACGCCCGATGGCGAGGCTGCGGCCGACCTCGGCGCCCTTGCCGAGGAGATAGGCCATCGCGCGCTCGCGAAAGGCGCGGAAGTCGTAGAGCTTGGTCACCAGCTCGCGGTACCCGCGATAGAGCTCGAGCCGGGTCATGCTGCGCGGGAGGATGTTGGAGAAGACGAACTGGTCGCCGGTCGACTCCCCGACGAGGCGGCCCTCGGCGGCCACCCGGGCATGGAGCGGCGTCTTCGGCATCGCCTGCAGCATGCCGGTCATCGACACCGGGATGCGGGCATCGTGGATGAACCGCAGCTGCTCGTCGAAGATGGTCGGGTCGTCGTTGTCGAAGCCCACGATCATCCCCGCTTGCACCTGGATACCGTACGACTGCACCTTGCGCACGCTGGCGACGAGGTCGCCGCGCAGGTTCTGCGTCTTCTTGGTCTCGACGAGCGACGCCGGCCGCGGACTCTCGATGCCGATGAAGACGGTCGTGAAGTGCGCCGCGCGCAGCAGTGTGAGCAGCTCGTCGTCCTGCGCCACGTTGAGCGACACCTCGGTGTTGAAGTGGATGGGGTGGCCACGGGCGGCGCTCCACGCGGCGATGGCGCGCAGCAGCTCCTTGGCGAGCTTCTTGTTCCCGATGAAGTTGTCGTCCACCAGGAAGACCTGTTTCGCCCCCAGCCGATGGCACTCCTCGATCTCCGCCATCACCTGCGCCACCCTCTTGGCACGCGGGCGGCGGCCGTAGACGACGATGATGTCGCAGAACTCGCAGCTGAAGGGGCAGCCGCGCGCGAACTGGATGGTGAGCGCGTGGTAGCGATCCACCCGCAAGAGGTCGAAGCGCGGCATCGGGGAGCACGTGAGGTCGGGCTTCTCGGCGGGGCAGTACTCCGCCTGCCAGGCACCGGCCGCGTAGTCGCGCAGGAACTGCGGCCAGGTCTCCTCGGCTTCGTCCACGAAGAGCACGTCGCAACGACCGCGCAGGTCCTCCGGGCAGAGGGAGGCGTACGGGCCGCCGACCACGACGAAGCGGCCGCGCGCGCGGAAGGCCTCGATGAGCTCGAGCATGCGGTCGCGGTGAATGACGTACCCGGTGATCCCGACGATGTCGGCGTCGATGTCGAGATCCACCTGCTCGACGTTCTCGTCGCACAGGATCACCTCGTGCTCCGGCGACGTGAGGCCGGCCACCGTCGGCATCGACAGGTTCGGGAAGATGCAACGCTTCCCCAGCGCCGGCAGGACGTGGTCGTAGGTCCAGAAGCTCGGCGGATTCCGGGGGGTCACCAGGTAGATGCGCACGGCTTCTCCTCTCACCGCGGGGACTGCCCCGCTACTGTGCGCTTGTGTGACATGGAAGGGGACAGTGTCAATGCCTGCCGCGCCACGTCCGGGGGGGTGGGGAGCCGCTGGCCGGATCCGTGGCGGGGTTGTCCTTGTGGCCGCCTACTCCCGCTCGTAGGGTGCTGCCGAAGGAGGACGACGATGACCCGAACGCTGGGCGCGCTGCTCTACGACGACTTCGAACTGCTCGACCTCTTCGGTCCCCTCGAGATGTTCGGCAACATGCAGGGGACGGTGACGGTCCGGACCGTCGCCGACCGCGCCGGTCTGGTACGGAGCGCGCAGGGGCCGCGCGTGCAGGCGGACCACGGGCTCGACGACTGCCCGCCGCTCGATCTGCTCCTCATCCCCGGGGGGCTCGGCACCCGGGCGCAGGTGGACAATGACCGGCTGATCGATTGGCTCCGGGCGCGCGCGGGTCAGCTCGAGGTCGCCATGACGGTGTGCACCGGCACCGCCCTGCTCGCGCAGGCGGGGCTGCTCGACGGCCGTCGCGCCACGACCAACAAGATGTTCTTTGCCTGGCCGGAAGGCACGTGGCCCGCCGTGCGCTGGGTGCGGGAGGCGCGCTGGGTGGAGGACGGGAAGTTCTGGACGTCGTCAGGTGTCTCGGCCGGGATCGACATGGCCCTCGCCGTGGTCGAACGGATCGCCGGCTCGCAGACCGCCGAGCTGCTCGCCACCGCCACCGAATACGAGTGGCACCGCGACGCCGGCTGGGACCCCTTCGCCCGCGTGCACGGGCTGGTCTGACCATCCGAGGACCGCACGAGCCCCGGTCGCGCAACGACCGGGGCTCGTGGCTTCGGGGGCGGTGGGTGGCGCGCGGTACTCGCGGACTCCTGCATTGCGCGGCAGGGCCCAGACCGTGCGGCAGGTGCTGCAGAGCTCTCCGGCACCCGAAGTGAGCTGACGCGCCCGGGGCGGTCGCCGGCCGTCAGGGCGCGAGCCGTGCCTCGAGCGCGCGGCGTGCCCCGTTGAGCCAGCCTTGCTCGTTGATGTTCCTGCTCGCGGCGAACAGCGCGTTCACCGCCGCCAGGCGCAGCTCGAGGGCGGGCCGGTTGCCGGCATCGCTCGCGAGCACGACATCGGTGAGCCGCAACGCTTCGGGATGGCGGCCGGCGGCGGCGAGCTCCGCCGCGCGCGTCAGGATGGGCTCGGGCCCGCCGAGCAGCGCCACGAGCTCGCGGTAGGTCGCCTGCGGCGACACCGGGTACATCGTGGCCGGGTTCTCGTCGAACCACCCGAGGTAGCCCTCGTAGATGCCCCGGACCGTCCACGCCACCGAGCCGTAGCCTTCGCCGACGTCCAGCTCGGTCGGCAGCGTGATCGCGTCCATGAGCGTGAAGACGTCCGCGCCGGCGTTCATGCCGCGCACGGTCGCGTCGTGCACGAACAGGATGGCGTCGCGGTAGCGACGGATCCGCTCCCGGATCGTGTCGGCGCCGTAGATCGGCTGCTCGTGGCTGGGCGCGAGGATCTCGGGCTGCCACGATTGCACGCGCTCGAGCGACTCCACGTAGTCGAGGGCCCAGCGCGGCTTGGTGCCACGGAGCGTGTAGATGTTGGGGAACGAGCCGTAGATGTTGTCGCCGGTGAACGCGAGCCGGTACTCGGGGATCCACACCGACAGATGGTCGTAGGTCTCCCCGGGCGTGTGCACCAGCTGGAAGGTGAGCCCACCCAGCCGAAACTCGCAGAACCGATCGAAGGTCGTCGTGGCGAGCAGCTCGGCGCCGTAGTTCTCGACCGGCGCGTCGGGGGCCGAGAAGGGGCGAGGCGGCAATCCCAGCAGGAGCGAGAATTGCTCGAAGCTGCGGTGGTTGAGGACGCCGCCGAGCCGGGTGCTGTAGTGCAGCAGCTCGCCCTGCTCGCGCTGTGCGATCACCTGGGTGCCTTCCTCGCGCCAGAGCGGGACGCCCCCCGTGTGATCGTTGTGACCGTGCGTCAGGATGATGTACCGGATCGGGCCCGCGTCGATCGCCCGCAACGCCTCGACGTGGGCCGGCGCGAAGAGGGAGAGCGAGGTGTCGATGACGACGTTCCCCTCGGGGGTCACGACGAGGAAGGTGTTCCCGAAGCCCGCGGCCATGTAGACGCCCTCGGCCACCTGGATGACGCCGGGTCCAGCCGGCCGCGAGCCGGATGGGATCGGGCGCGACGGCGGCACGCCGAGCTCGATGCGGTCCAGGTCTTCCGAGCAATGGAGCCGGCCCTGCGCGGTGTCGGTGAGGCCGTCGGCGAAGTGCCGCGCGGCCGCCTGCACGATGCCCAGGTCTCCGAGGCTCGGACAGGCTTGGCCCAGCTTGCGCTCGACACCACCGAGCTTGGCCGCCAGCCGCGCGTCGCATGCGGCGAAGTCGGGCTCGTGGCCCTTGCGCACGCCCCGCACGCGCTCGGCGAGCCGGCACTGCACGTAGCGGCTCGCGACTTCGAGCTTTCGCGCGCTGCATTCGCCGGCCGGGTCGCGCGCGCCGAGCGCGGGCACGGCGGCGGCGAGCAGGAGGACGCAGGCGATTCGACTCCACCGCGGCATGACGGCGCAGTAGAGCAGACCTTCCACCGCGAGAGTAGACGATCGGCGCCAGCCGTCGGCGCGGCCTGCTGAATGGCCAGCTCCGTCGTCCGGACGGTCGGAGTTCCCGGGCGCGCCGCCACGTTTGCCATGCGTGGGCGCCTTGGCTACGGATGCGCGCATGGTGGATGCGGCATGAGATGTGAGCTGGTGAAGGGCTACCAGGCCGGGCGGCAGTCGCGCTGAGCGGACGAGCGAGGCGGCGTGCGCACCCTCCTCCGGGTCGCGATCGCGGTGGGGCTCCTCGCCGTGGCGGCATGGTGGAGCCTCGCTTTGCGCTTTCGCGTGCCTGGCCCGAGCTGGCTCGCGACCGCCATCGCGGCCGCCTACGCGTTCGCCGTGCTCGCGGTGCTGCTGCGCCTCCGCCCGTTCCGGCGCGCCGTGCTGACCGTGCTGGCGTCGTTCGTCGTCCTGGCGCTGTGGTGGAGCACGATCCGCCCGTCGAACGACCGCGACTGGGCGCGCGAGTACGCCCACGTCCCGTACGGCGAGCTCGACGGCGACCGGCTGACGCTCCACAACGTGCGCAACTTCGACTATCGCTCGGAGAACGACTTCACGGATCGCTGGGAGACGCGGACCTACGACCTGTCGAAGCTCACCGAGCTCGACCTCTTCATGTCGTACTGGGGCTCACCGGCCATCGCGCACACCATCCTGAGCTGGGTCTTCGCGGACGGGTCGCCGCTGGCGGTCTCCATCGAGACGCGGCGCGAGCGGACGGAATCGTATTCGGCGGTGCGGGGGTTCTTTCGTGAGTACGAGATCTGCTACGTGGCGGCAGACGAGCGGGACCTGATCCGGCTGCGCACCAACTATCGCGGAGAAGACGTGTACCTCTACCGGATGCGGACGCAGCTCGATCGCGCGCGGGCGCTCCTGCTGGACTACGTCAAGAGCATGAACGAGCTACGGGACCGGCCGGGCTGGTACAACGCCCTGACCCACAACTGCACCACGACCATCCGGGCGCACACCAAGGCACTGGGGGGTTCCGCGCCGTTCGACTGGCGCCTGCTTGCCAACGGCTACGCGGACCAGATGCTCTACGAGCGGGGTGCCCTCGACACGCAGCTGCCCTTTGCGGAGCTCAAGGCGCGGTGCTGGATCGACGCGAAGGGACGCGCGGCGGACGAGGATCCGGCATACTCGCAACGCATCCGTGACGGTGTGCCGCGGCCGTGAGCGCGGGAAAGGAGAGCGACATGCGAAAGATCGGAGGCACCTTCGGGAGGGTCGTGGTCGTGGCGCTCCTGGCGCTGAGCTTGCTCGCAGCCGGCGCCGAGGCCAAGGCGAAGAAGCGCCGGGCGAGCAGCGGCGAGCGGCCGGACGCGACGCTGAGCCTCGAGTCGAAGTCGGTGGCCGTCGGCATCGGCTACTCGTGGGGTCATGGCACGCTGCGCTACCGCGGCAAGACCTACCCGTTCAAGGTCGACGGCCTGGCCGTCAACGCCGTCGGCGCGTCGCGCAGCGACGCCACCGGGTACGTGTACAACCTGAAGAACGTGCGGGACTTCGAGGGGACGTACACGGCCATCGAAGCCGCCGGCACCCTGGGCGGGGGCAAGGGCATCACCAGCATGAAGAACGGCAACGACGTGCGCATCACGCTGCACTCCACCCGGCAGGGCGTGGAGGCGAAGGCGGCCCCCGAGGGTGTGAAGATCACGCTCGAGTAGAGCGGGGAGAGGAGGCGGTGATGGGTGACGGAACGATGCGGACGATGCTGCTGGCGCTCCTCGCCATGGTCGCGTGCAGCGGTCCGCCGCGGCAAGCGGTGACGGGGCCCCCGGCGATGCCGGCGATGCTCCGGGTGGGCGTATCGCCTGACGCGCCACCCGTTGCCTTCATGCGAGAGGGCCGGATCGTCGGCATCGAGCCTGACCTCGGGCAGGCACTGGCGGATCAGTCCCGGCGCTCGCTGGCGCTGATTCCGATGGGGTTCGATGAGCTGCTCCCCGCGCTCCTCGATGGTCGCGTCGACGTCGTCATGTCCGGCATGAGCGTGACGCCGGCACGCCAGGTGCGGGTGGCGTTCGCCGATCCCTACATGCGCGGGGGCCTCATGCCCGCGTGCCGGCGGGCGGACGGGTCGAAATTCGCGACGCGTCAGGCCATCGTCGGTGGCGGTGGCAACGTCGGCGTTCGCGCGGGCTCGACGGCCGAGAGCTGGGCCCAGGCGAACCTCCGGTACGCGAACGTCGCCGTGTACCCGACCATCGCGGATGCCGCCCGCGAGCTTGCGCAGGGGCGGCTCGACCTGATCGTGAGCGACGCGCCGCAGGTGGCGTGGGCGGTGTCGGAGCACTCGGGCGTCCTCCAGGTCGTGCGGGTCCTCCTCACCCAGGAGGACATCGCATGGGCGTTCCGTCCCCAGGATGTGCGTCTGCGCGACGCGGCGAACGCCGCGCTGGCCGCCATGCGGCAGGACGGCCGCTTGCGCGCCATCCTGCAGCGCTGGATCCCCTATCTGGACCAGCTCGAGCGCGCGCGTTCGCAGGGCGGCGCGTGAGCCGGCGGCTCCTGCTCGTGGTGCTGCTGGCGCTGGCGGTGGGGTGTCCGATCCCGCAGCCGCCACCGCCGGCGAGCACGGTGGCCGGCGTGTACCACGCGCGACTGCCCGCGGCGGACGCGAGCGCGCGCGTGGTCACGCTCTGGCTGCAGCCGGGCGGCGAGGCGACGATGGAGACGGTGTACGTCGGCAAGCCGCGCACGCCGGCGGAGAGCGGTGCCTGGTCCGCCAGCGGCGACGAGGTGACGGTGCGGATCGACGGGCAGGCTGAGCCGCTCGTCTATACCATCGCCGGCGAGCGACTCGTGCCGAAGCAGTGGGACCGCGCGCTGTACGGCGACAGCGGACTGCCGCTCAGCCGCCGCGCGAGCTACCAGCACGAGGGCCCGAGCCTCTACGACACGTTCTCGGCGCCCCCTGGCGCGCGGTGAGGCGCGGGCGTCATCGCGCGCCGGCCGCCGGTGGCGCGAGCGCGGCGGGCGGCGCTTCCGCCTGCTTCTGCACGAAGCGCCACGTCTTGTCGGGCTGCTGCTCCTCGATCCACTCGCCGGGAAACGCGCGCTCCCGCCACGCGGCGGCCTGCTCGGCCTCGACGCTCGCCAGCGGCAGGCGGCGCTTCCCCGCCTCGACCTTCATCAGGACCGTCCGATCGGCGTTCTCCGCGGCCACGGCCTGCGCCACCTGCTTGCCGTACTCGCCCGGCGGCAGCCGCATGATGGTCAGCAGCCCGTTGCGGTTCTCGGCCACCAGCCGCGAGTTCTTGAAGGTCTGGATCTGGCCCATCCGGTCGCGCCGGCGCGTCTCCTCGTCGGACGTCCCGGCGTCGCTGGTCGGCGCCGGTGTCTGCTCCTCGCCCGCCGTCTCCACCTTGCGCTGGACGATGTCGACTTTCAGCGTCACGTCCACCTGGAGCGGGTTCGGCGTCCGGACGTTCACCGGCACCCCACACCCCACCAGCAGGCAGACGAGCGCGAGCGATGCCCGCCGGTGCCCCATCACTCCTCCTCCTCGCGCACCGTCCGGGCGATCACCGGCGCGCCCTCGTCGTAATAGTGCACGTCGAACTGCCGCTTCCCGCGCTCGCCATCCAGTGTCAGGTGGGCCTCGCCGCGGGCGCCGGCGAAGCGCAGCGTGCCCTTCCCGGTTGCGTAGGGGTAGTCGCGGAAAGTCTCGATGGCGATGCGCGCGAGGTCGCGCTGCCACGACACCGCCTCGGGCGGCAGCCTC
>JBKPDC010000098.1:0-8849 GCA_046727715.1 Thermodesulfobacteriota bacterium | reverse complement strand
CGCGACCCGGATGCGCGGGTCGAGGTCGCCGACCTCGTCCACCGCCTCCACCTTGAGGCCGGCCATGGTCATCCGGTCGACCAGCGCCGTGGTGGGCTGCTCCCAGGTGACGAACTCGGCGAGCCAGCTCAGGGGGACGCGCACGACGACTGCCCGGGTCAGAACTGCGCGAGGAAGCGCACGTCGTTGTCGAAGAAAAGGCGCATGTCGTCCAGGTTGTGACGCAGCAGCGTCAGGCGTTCGATACCCATCCCGAACGCGAAGCCGCGCACGCGCTCGGGGTCGTAGCCGCCGGCCCGCAGCACGTTCGGGTGCACCATGCCGGCGCCGAGGATCTCGAGCCATCCGCTGCCCTTGCAGATGCGACAGCTCGCCTGCGGCGCGCCGGCGGGACACTTGATGCAGGCGATATCGACCTCGGCGCTCGGCTCCGTGAACGGGAAGAAGCTGGCGCGGAACCGGACGCCGGTGTCCGGCCCGAAGAAGCGGCGCAGGAACGCGGTGAGGACGCCCTTCAGGTCCGCGAACGTGACGCGATCGTCCACCAGCAGCCCCTCGATCTGATGGAACATCGGCGAGTGGGTGGGGTCGGGGTCGTCGCGCCGATAGCAGGCACCGGGCATGACGACACGGACCGGTGGCGGCGTGCTCTGCATGACGTGCAGCTGGGTGGGCGACGTGTGCGTGCGCAGCAGCAGCTGCGGCTCGCCCGTGACGAAGAAGGTGTCCTGCGCGTCGCGTACCGGGTGGTCGGGCGGGAAGTTGAGCCCGCCGAAGTTGTAGAAGTCGTCCTCGACGTCGGGCCCCTCGGCGACCGAGAAGCCCATCGACAGGAAGATGTCGATCACGTCGTCCTCGGACTGACGCAGCGGGTGCAGGTGACCGCGCGGGCGCCGGCGCCCCGGCAGCGTGACGTCGATGCGCTCTTCCGCGAGCGCCCGCTCGAGCCCGGCGCGCGCCAGGGCCGAGGCCTTGGCTTCCAGCGCGGCGGAGACGTCGGCCTTCACCGCGTTGGCGAGCGCGCCCATCGCCGGTCGCTCCTCCGGAGCCAGCTGCCCCAGCCCGCGCAGGACCGTGTTCAACGAACCCTTGCGGCCGAGGTAGCGGACGCGGATGGCCTCCAGGGCATCCGCGGTCCCGGCCGACGCGATCGCCGCCGCCGCCTCCTCCCGGAGGCGTGCCAGCTCCGCCTGCAACTACGCGCTGGCGGGGGCGGGAAGGTGGGTCTTGGCGAGCCCCGCCAGCTCGGCGAACGCCCGCGAGTCGTCGAGCGCCAGAGCGGCCAGGATCTTGCGGTCGACCGTCACCCCCGCGGCCCGGAGGCCAGCCACCAGCCGGCTGTACGACAACCCGTGCTGGCGGGCAGCAGCGTTGATGCGCGTGATCCACAGGCTGCGAAAGTCGCGCTTGCGCTGCTTGCGGTCACGATAGGCGTAGGTGAGTCCGCGCTCGACGGTCTCGCGGGCCTGCCGATACGTCTTCCGCCGGCCGCCGACGTAGCCCTTGGCGGCCTTGAGGATCTTCTTGTGACGGCGGCGAGTCTTCGCGCCGCCCCTGACGCGTGGCATGGTGTCTCCTTCGACGGCCCGCGCTACCCGTAGGGCAGCAGGCGCTTCACGTTCCGCTCGTCGGCCTTGTCGACGAGCGCGGGCTTGCGCAGCTGGCGCTTCCGCTTCGTCGTCATGTGCGTATTGATGTGTCGGAGGTAGCCGTGACGGCGCTTCACCTTGCCAGTGGCGGTGAGCGTGAAGCGCTTCTTGGCGGCGCGGTTGGTCTTGATCTTCGGCATCGTGATTCCCCCTGGCGCTCTGTCGGGCGCTACTTGCTCACCAGCATCATCGACATCTGCCGCCCTTCCATCCGCGCCTGCTGCTCGACCTGCGCGACGTCGCCGACCGTCTGGGCGATGCGATCGAGCATGGCCCTCCCCAGCTCCGGATGCGTGATGGAGCGACCGCGGAAGAAGACGGTGACCTTCACCCGGTGGCCGTCGCCGAGGAAGTCGCGGATGTGGCCGACCTTGAAGTCGACGTCGTGGCCGCTGGTCTGCGAGCCGAGCTTCACTTCCTTCAGCTGGCTGGCGGCGGTCTTCTTCCGCGACTGCTGCGCCTTCTTCTTCTCGGCATACTTGAACTTGCCGTAGTCCATGATCCGGCACACGGGCGGGTTGGCCGTGGGCGCGACCTCGACCAGATCCAGCTCCTTCAGGTCGGCGATGCGCTGGGCGTCCGCCGCGGCCATCACGCCGAGCTGCTTCCCGTCGCTGTCGATCACGCGGACCTCGCGAGCGCGGATCTGCTGATTGATGCGGACTCTCTCCTCGACCTTCGCTATGACGCACCTCCTGGCATGCGAGCGTCGCCCCGCGTGCGGGCGACGAAGGCATCGACCGCCTCGGCGCCGCGGGTCTCGCCGCCGATGCGGGGTGCGACCGTCCCGTCGGCCGCCTCGCGCTCGCCCACCACCGCGAGCACCGGGATCTTCTCCAGCTGGGCCTCGCGGATCTTGAAGTTGAGCTTCTCGTTGCGGAGATCGGCCTCGGCGCGCAGCCCGGCGGCGAGGCAGGCCTGCCTGACCTGCCTGGCATACGTCTCGGCCTTCTCGCTCACCGGCAGCACGCGGACCTGCACCGGGGCAAGCCAGAGCGGGAGCTTCCCGGCCGTGTGCTCGAGCAGGATGGCGATGAAGCGCTCGAGCGAGCCCAGGACCGCACGGTGGATCATGACCGGGGTGGCCTCGCCACCCTCGGGTGTCACGTAGCGCAGGTCGAAGCGCTCGGGCATGGCGCAGTCGATCTGCACCGTGGCGAGCGTCCACGAGCGGTCGAGGACGTCGCGGAAGTCGAAGCCGATCTTCGGACCGTAGAACGCGCCCTCGCCGGGAAGGACGGTCACGCCGTAGCCGGCGGCGCGTACGGCCCGGTCGAGCGCCACCTCGGCCGCGTCCCATGCTTCGGGGGGGCCGAGAAACTTCTCCGGGCGCGTCTGGAGCGTCACCTCGACCTGGCCGAACCCGAAGGCGGCGTAAACCTCGCGCACCATGGCGATGAACGAGGCCAGCTCCGCGTCGAGCTGCTCGGGCGTGCAATAGATGTGGGCATCGTCCTGCGCCATCGACCGGACGCGGGTGAGCCCGGCCAGCGTCCCCGACGGTTCGAACCGGTGCAGCCGGCTGAAGTCGGCGTAGCGGATCGGCAGGTCGCGGTACGAGTGCTTGCGGGTGGCGTAGAGGTAGCAGTGCCCGGGACAGTTCATCGGCTTGACGCCGTACTCGTCCTCCTCGAGCGTCACCAGGAACATGTCGTCGTGAAAGAGGTCGTAGTGCCCCGAGCGCTTGAAGAGCTCGGTCTTGTAGATGAGCGGCGTGATCACCTCGGTGTAGCCGTAGCGCCCATAAAGACTCCGGATGAAGGCGACCAGGGTGTTGTAGACGATCGCGCCCTTCGGGTGGAAGAAGGGCGACCCCGGCGCGATGGGATGCAGCGAGAACAGGTCGAGCTGCGGGCCGATCTTGCGATGGTCGCGCTGCTTGGCTTCCTCGACGCGCTTCAGATAGGCGTCGAGGTCCTTCTGGCTGGCCCACGCGGTGCCGTAGATGCGCTGGAGCATCTCGTTGCGCGCGTCCCCGCGCCAGTATGCACCCGCGACGCTGGTCAGGCGGAAGGCGGCGATGTGTCCCGTGGACGGCACGTGCGGTCCGCGGCAGAGGTCGACGAACTCGCCCTGGCGATAGAGCGACACCGTGTCGTCCGGGATACCCCGGATGATCTCCACCTTGTAGTGCTCGCCCATCGCCTCGAACAGCCTGACGGCGTCGTCACGCGGCACCTCCTCCCGGCTCACCGGGAGGTTCTCGGCGACGATCGCGCGCATGGTCTCCTCGATGCGGACGAGGTCGTCAGGGCTGAAGCCTGCGGGGCGTTTGAAGTCGTAGTAGAAGCCGTTGTCGATCACGGGTCCGATCGTGATCTCGGTACCCGGGAACAGACGCTGGACGGCCTGCGCCATCAGATGCGCGCACGAGTGCCGGAGGACCTCGAGGCCCTCGGCAGACTCCGGCACCACGGCGGTCACGCGGCAGTCCTCGCCGAGGGGCCGGCTCAGATCGACCACACGGACCACGTCGGTCTGCACCTGCGCCGCGACCGCGCGACGCACGTCCTTGCGTCCGCTCCCGTTGCGTTCCGCGTGCAGCCGGAGCGCGTCGCCCGCGGTGGTCCCGGCTGGGAGACGCTCCTGCGCCTCGTCGGCGAAGGTCACGACGATCTCGGGCATCCGGGGCTACGACACTGGACTGTGGGTGGTTGGTCTGGGGCGCTGCGGGGCAGTAGGCACGGGCGGGATTGAACCGCCGGCCTCTTCCGTGTCAAGGAAGCGCTCTAGCCACTGAGCTACGTGCCTGCGTAAGTGCTCGATAAGGGGGCAGTTCGTACCAACGCCGGCGTCTGGTGTCAAGGCGCGCGGTCACCTTGTGCGCACCGTGACCCGCCGCTAGAGTCCGCGCGTGTCGCGGGAGCGGCTGTTCGCGGCGTTCTTCTTCGTCACTCTGGGGCTCCTCTTGTACCAGCTCCTCCTGTTCCTGACCCCGTTCGTCCGCCCCCTCGCCTGGGCCGCGATCCTGGCGCTCACCTTCTACCCCCTGACGACCTGGCTGGTGCGCATCTTTCGGGGGTCGCGGGCGGTGGCCGCCTCGGTGCTGGTCGTCGCGGTGCTCACCGTGGCGGTCATCCCGTCCATCCTGCTCGGGTCAATGCTCGTGAGCGAGGCGGCCGGAGCGTACGACCGCGTGAAGGATCTGGTGCAGAGCGGCGACCTGAACCGCCTGATCGACCAGCTGCGCACGTCGCGGCCTGGCGTCCTGGTCGACCGGTGGGCATCGCCGGTCATCGATTCGCTCAACCTCGACGTGTCGCAGATCCTGCTCGGCGCCACGAGCTTCGTCTCCACGCAGATCGCCGCGCAGACCGGGGCCATCGCACGCAACGTGCTCGAGAGCCTGGTGAGCGGCTCGCTCATGCTGCTCGCCCTGTTCTTCTTCTTCCGCGACGGCGACCAGATGTCCGCGGTCATCCGCGACCTGCTGCCGATGGACGAGGAGCACAAGCACGAGGTCTTCGCCCGCGTCTATGACACGCTCACGGCCGTGGTGCAGAGCATGGTCGTGCTGGCCGTGGCGCAGGGCGTGCTGGGCGGTTTCGGGTACTGGGCGATCGGCGCCCTGCCCTTCAGTGTGTTCCTCGGCTTCCTCACCGGCATCGCCTCGTTCCTCCCGCCGTTCGGCGCCGCGTTCGTGTGGGTCCCGGCGGGTGCCTACCTGCTCGTCACCGGTCACGTCATCCGCGGCGTGTTCATGTTCCTCTGGGGGCTGCTCGCGGTCAGCATGGTCGACAACATCATCCGGCCGCTCTTCATCGGTGGCCGCGCGCGCCTGCCGACGTTCCTGCTGCTCTTCACGATCCTCGGCGGCATGAGCGCCTACGGGTTCCTCGGCGTCTTCCTCGCCCCGGTGATCCTCGCCGCGCTGCTGTCGTTCATCGACATCTACCGCGAGCTGTACGCGACGCCGAAGGTGGTGCTGGTGGAGCCGCCGCCCGCGCCACGGGCGGCCGAGGGGCGGTGAGCGACGGCCTCCGAGGTGGTAAGGTGGGTGGCGTGACGAAGTCCGAACCGGTTGCCGTGCGCGATCCCGTGGTCGACGCATACAAGCGGGGGATCGACCGGACGCTCCTCATCGAGAGTCTCAAGCGGACGCCGGAGGACCGCCTCCGCAACCTGATGGCGCTTCAGTGTTTCGCGGAAGAGCTCCGGCGGGCGGGACGAGCGGCGCGTCGTTCTCGATGACCGACTTCGCCGGCCTCCTGAGCGCTCTGACCGCCCACGGTGTCCAGTTCATCATCGTCGGGGGGACCGCTGCGACCGCACACGGCTCTGTCCGCCTGAGCCTCGACCTCGACGTCGTCTACGACCGCACGCCCGAGAACCTGACGCGGGTCGTGGCGGCGCTTGCGCCGCATCGCCCCTACCTGCGCGGCGCGCCGCCGGGTCTTCCCTTTGTGTGGGACACGCGGACACTCGCTCGCGGTCTCAACTTCACGCTGACGACCGCCATCGGGGACATCGACCTGCTCGGGGAGGTCGTCGGCGGCGGTACCTATGAGAAGCTGCTACCCCACGCCGTGGAGATGACCCTCTTCGGCCACCACTGCCTCACGGTCGGCATCCAGAAGTTGATCGACTTGAAGCGCGCGGCTGGACGTCCCAAGGATCTGGAGGCCATCGCCGAGCTCGAGGAGATCCTCGACCTCGCATCGCGGAAGGCCTGATCCGCACTGGGGTCAGGTGGCCCCGGCCGGGCCGACGATCCCGCGCCTCAGGATGTCCGCCGCCTGCGCGCTGATCTCCTGCAGCACCTCCCCCGCGGGCCGGATGTCGTGGAAGCTGCCGACGCCCTGACCCGCCGGCATGCACGTGCGCTCGGGATCGGCGTCCGGGTTCCAGTACGCCATCACCTGCCGCGCGCTCGAGATCGCCAGCTGCTCGGGGAACCGCTTGATGGTGGACGGGTTGGCCTCGTACTGCGCGACGTAGGGGTTCTTCAGCGTGCGCAGCGGCTTCCCGGAATAGCAGCGCGTGCGCACGGTGTCGTCCTGGCGCGCGCGGACCAGCGCCTCGCGGTACTGCTTGGCCGCCGTCGCTTCGAGCGTCGCGATGAAGCGCGTGCCGATGACCGCGCCCTGGGCGCCCAGCGCCAGGGCCGCGACCACGCCGCGGCCGTCGGTGATGCCACCCGCCGCCAGGACGGGGATCTTCACGGCGTCCACCACCTGCGGGACGAGCGCCAGGGTGCCGATCTCCCCCGTATGCCCGCCCGCCTCCGTGCCCTGCGCAGCGACGACGTCGGCGCCGGCCTGCTCGGCGCGCACGGCATGCTGCACCTTGCCGGTCATCACCATGATCGTGATCCCACGCCGCTTCATCTCGGCGACGTGCTTGTCGGGTACGGCGAGGCCGGCGACGAAGATGCGTACATCCTCGTCGAACAGCACCGGGAGGTAGGGATCGATCATCTCGGGGATGGGCGCGAGCAGGTCGACCGCGAACGGCCGGGTGGTCAGCTGGCGGGTGCGGCGGATCTCGTTGCGCAGGCCGTCGGGGGAGAGATTGGCGGCGCCCATGATGCCGAGGCCGCCGGCGTTCGACACCGCGGCCACGAGCGGCGCCATGGAGACCCCACCCATGCCGGCCAGGCAGATCGGCACCTCGATGCCGAAGAGGTCGCAGATGGGGGTGCGGAGCCGTGCCGTGGCGGCGCCGTTTGACGCGGAAGCGGGCTGCATGGGATGGACTTTCGACGCCGCCCCGACGAGAGTCAAGGCGGCGATGCGACACACATGACCCGACCGCTTCCCGTGCTCGTCGGTGCGGGCCAGATCACCGACCGCCCCGGCGACCCGCGCGCGGGGCTCGAGCCGCTGGCGCTGATGGAGGCGGCCGCACGACGCGCCTTCGACGACGCCGGGATGGGAGGCGCGGCGTTCGTGGCGGTGGACACCGTCGCCGTCGTGACCAACGTCTTCCACGACTACGGCGACACCGCGCGCATGCTGGCCGCGCGGCTCGGCCTGCACCCGGCGCACACCATCCTGAGCACCTGGGGTGGCAACACGCCCCAGTCCCTCCTCTCGCACCTGTGCGACGAGATCGCCGCCGGCCGGAGCGAGTGCGCCCTCCTCGCGGGCGGGGAGGCGTTCCAGACCATGCGGGCGCTCAGCAAGGCGGGCGTCCCGAGCCCGTGGACGCCGCCGTCCGCCCGCGCCGTCCCGCGCTGGGGCGACGCGCGGCCCGGCGTCACGGAGCTGGAGGCGCGTCACGGCGCGCGCGAGGCGTACGTCAGCTTCGCGCTCTTCGAGAACGCCTTCCGCGCCGCGCGCGGGCAGTCGCTCGCGGCTCAGCGCGCCGAGCTCGGGGCGTTCGGGGAGCACTGCGCGCGGATCGCAGCGGAGAATCCCCATGCCTGGTTCCGCGACGCGAAGGACGCCGCAACCCTGACCGGCGTGACGCCGTCCAACCGCATGGTCGCGTTTCCGTACCCCAAGTACCTGAACGCCATCATGGAGGTGAACCAGGGCGCGGCGCTGCTTGTGCTGAGCGCAGCCGCCGCGCGCCGGCTCGGGGTGCCGGAGGACCGCCTGGTCTACCCGTGGGCCGGCGTGGACGTCGCCGAGCTGTGGTTCCTCTCCGACCGCGCGGCCTTCCACGAGCTGCCCGGCATGCGCCGCGCGGCGCAGGAGCTGCTCGCGGCGGTCGCGCTGGACCTCGACCAGGTCCGCCACCTCGACCTCTACGGCTGCTTCCCGATCGCACCCCGGCTCTCCGCGGCGATGCTCGGCCTCGACCCGGCGACGCCGCGCGCGCTCACGGTGACGGGCGCCCTGCCCTGGTTCGGCGGCCCTGGAAACGACTACGCGACGCACGCGATCGCCGCGATGATGGCCCGGCTACGGACCGAGCGCGACGCCTTCGGGCTGGTCCACGCGCTGGGATGGAACTTCACCAAGCACGCGCTGGCCGTGTACGCGGCGAGTCCACCGCCGCGGGGCTGGCAACGTCTGGGCGGCGACGCCTTGCAGGCGTGGGTGGAGTCGCAGCCACGGCCCGTCGTCGCCACGGACCCGTCGGGGCCGGGCAGGCTCGAGACCTACACCGTGGTCCACGGCCGCGACGGCGCGCCCGAGCGCGGCGTGGCGATCGGGCGGCTCGACGACGGCCGGCGGTTCGTGGCGGCGTTGCCGAAGGATGGCGCCCTGCTCGAGGCCTTCGAGGACGTGGAGCAGGTGGGGCGTCGCGGGA
>JBKPDC010000097.1:0-12423 GCA_046727715.1 Thermodesulfobacteriota bacterium | reverse complement strand
GGCGATCGCCGACGCCTACTGGTTCCTCCACACCCAGGACCGGACGGCGTGGACGCACGAGCTCGATCTGCGGCCGTTCCGCGAATCCTTCTGAGCACAGCGCCTGGGCACTCGCCCGACCCTGGACGACGGAGATATGGTGCGTCGCATGGCACGCTTCGCCGTCGTCGGATCCGGAGCCTGGGGCACCGCGCTCGCGACGCACCTCGCACGACTCGACCACCAGGTCGTGATGTGGGCGTTCGAGCGCGAGGTGGCCGAGGAGATCACCACCCGCCACACGAACACGCCCTTCCTGTCGGCGGTTCCGTTGCCCGAGACCATCCGCGCGTCGCACGACGTCGCGGCCGTGGTCGCCGACGCGGAGGTGGTGATCCTCGTACCGCCGTCGAGTCACCTGCGCGCGGTGTCCACCGCCGTGGCGCCGCACGTCTCGCGCGACGCGGTGGTCGTCGTGGCGACGAAGGGCATCGAGGAGGGCTCCCTGCAGCTGATGTCGCAGGTGCTCGCCGAGACCATGCCGGGGCTCGACGCGGAACGCCTCGCGTTTCTCTCCGGGCCGACGTTCGCGCGCGAGGTGGCGCGAGGCCTGCCAACCGACGTGGTCGTGGCGTCCACCGGCATGGTGTCGGCGCGCAAGGTGCAGGAGCTGGTGCACTCGGTGTCGATGCGCGTCTACACCAGTGCCGATCCGATCGGCGTCCAGGTGGGTGGCGCGATCAAGAACGTGCTGGCAATCGCCGCCGGGGCGTGCGACGGCCTGCAGTTCGGCACCAACGCGCGGGCCGCACTGATCACCCGCGGCCTCGCCGAAATCACCCGCCTGGGCGTAGCGCTCGGCGCCGACGCGCTGACGTTTCTCGGCATGGCCGGCGTCGGCGACCTGGTGCTCACCTGCACCGGCGACCTGTCGCGCAACCGCACGCTGGGCATGCGCGTCGCCGAGGGTGCGGATCCGGCCGCCTATCTCGCGAGTCAGCGGGCGGTCGCGGAGGGCTTCTCGACGTCGGCCGCCGCCTACGACCTGTCGCGCAAGCTCGACGTCGAGATGCCGATCACCGAGCAGGTGTACGACGTGCTGCACCGGGGGCGGCCGCTCCTCGAGGCGGCACGCGCGCTCCTCGAGCGCGGGCACAAGGACGAGCTGCAAGGCATCCGGGCGGGAGCGCGGCGCGAAGAATGAGTCACGCGGGCACGGGGCGCCCGAGGGCCTCCGCCAGGTAGGGCAGCGCCGCGTCGATGAGCGACGGCTGGGGTGCGAGGCGCTTGCCCATGCCCTCTGCGCCGACCGCACCGCGATCCGCCATCGCACGTGCCGGGCCGCAGCCGCCGTGGCGCGCACCGCGCCCATGGAGGTCACCTGTGTCGCATCGACCTCGCCGAGTTTGACGCACCCGTCCGCGCTGGGCTAGGCCCGACACATGCGACAGCTCCGGGGCAAGACGGCAGTGATCACGGGCGGTGCGAGCGGCATCGGACGCGCCCTGGCAGATGCGTTCGCGGCCGAGGGCATGCGGGTCGTGGTCGCCGACATCGAGGCGGGCGCCCTCGAGGAGGCGGCCGGCGCGCTGCGCGCAGCCGGCGCCGCCGCGCTGGCCGTGCCCACCGACGTCAGCCAGGCGGAGCAGGTGCAAGCGCTCGCGAACCGCGCCGTGGCCGCGTTCGGCCGGGTAGACGTCGTCTGCAACAACGCCGGCGTGGCGCTGAGCGGCCCCATGTGGGCACACTCGCTGAAGGACTGGGAGTGGCTGCTCGGCGTGAACCTGTGGGGCGTCATCCACGGCATCCGGACGTTCGTGCCGTTGATGCTCGCGCAGGGCGGCGAGGGGCACATCGTCAACACCGGGTCGGTGGCGGGGCTCACCAGTAACCCGTTCATGAGCATCTACAACGTGAGCAAGCACGCCGTCGTCACGCTCTCCGAAACGCTGCACAAGGAGCTCTGCCTCATGGGTACGGACGTGAAGGTTTCCGTGCTGTGCCCGGGATCCGTCAGCACGCGCATCCTCGACGCCGAGCGCAATCGCCCCGAGGCGCTCAAGAATCCCACCCCGACCGAGCGCCATCCCACGTTCGAGGAGATGGCGCGCACGGCCCTCGCCGCCGGCCTGCCGCCGAGCGAGGCGGCGGCACGGGTGGTCGACGCCGTGAAGCACGAGCGGTTCTATGTCCTCACCCATCCCGAGTTCGCGCCCCGCGTCCAGGAGCGGATGGAGGACATCTTGCACGCGCGCAATCCCACCGCGGCGCTGTCCCTCGGCTGACCGGCCGCTGCGCCCATGCAGCCGTTTCCGCCGTGGGTGTGGGACATCCCAGAGCGCTTCAACATCGGGGTGGCCTGCACCGACGCGCATCTCGGCCCTGCGACCGGCGCGCGCGCCGCGGTGATCGTCGACCGCGACGACGCCACGGACGAGATCACCTTCGCGGCGCTCGCCGAGCGCACGAGCCGCTTCGGGCAGGTCCTCCGCGATCTCGGGTGCGACGCCGGCGACCGCGTCCTCATTCGCCTCCCCAACTGTCTCGCCTACCCGACGGTCTTCCTGGGCGCACTCAAGCGTGGCGCCATCCCGGTGCCCACGTCCACGTTGCTGACGGTGGACGAGGTCCGATTTCTCGCCAGCGACTCCGGCGCCACGGTCCTCGTCACCGACCAGCCCACCTGGGACGCGATGCACGCGATGCTCGTCGAGCTCCCCGCGCTGCGCCACGTGCTGCTCACGGGTGACGGCCCGTACGCGTCCGCCGGACGGCTGCGCGTGCACGCCCTCGCACCGCTCCTCGCCGCGGTCGGGCGGTGGGAACCACCGCATCCGACGCGCACCGAGGATCCGGCGTATCTCGTCTACACGTCGGGCACGACGGGGTACCCCAAGGGCGTGCTGCACGCACACCGCGCGCTGCTCGGCCGCCAGCCGTCGTCGGAGTACTGGTTCGATTTCGATGCCGCCGGCGACCGCGTGCTGCACGCCGGCAAGTACAACTGGACCTATGTGCTGGGGACGGGACTGATGGATCCGCTCCATCGCGGGCACACCACGATCGTCCACGAGGGCGCGACCGACGCCACGCTGTGGCCCGCACGCATCGCCCGCCACGGCGCGAGCATCTTCATCGGGGTGCCGACGATCTACCGTCAGATGCTGCAGAAGACGGCGTTCGGCCGGGCCGATGTGCCGACGCTCCGCCACTGCATGAGCGCCGGCGAGCCGCTGTCGGCGGAGGTGCTGGCCCTGTGGCGCGAGCGCTTCGGGCTCGAGATCTACGAGGCGCTCGGGATGACCGAGTGCTCGTACTACCTCTGCGAGACCCGGTCGCGCCCCATTCGTGCTGGCTCCGCCGGCTTCGTGCAGCCCGGCCACGACGTCCGGCTCCTCGACCCCGAGACGCTCCACGAGGTGCCGGAGGGCAACGAGGGCATGCTCTGCATCCACCGCACCGACCCCGGCCTGATGCTGCGGTACTGGAACCAGCCCGAGGAGACCGCGGCGTGCTTTCGCGGCGACTGGTTCCTCACCGGCGACTACGCCCGTCGCGATGCCGATGGCTACGTGTGGTTCCTCGGGCGGCGCGACGATCTGATCAACACCTTCGGCTACCGCGTGTCGCCGCACGAGGTCGAGCGCGTGTTGAAGGCGCATCCGGACGTGGCCGACGCGGCGGCGACGGGCGAGACGGTCGGGCCCGAAAAGATCGTCGTGGCCGCCTACGTCGTGCCGCGCACGAGCGGGCTGACGCCGGCCGCGCTCCTGGCATACGCGCGCGGCCACCTCGCGTCCTACAAGGCGCCGCGGATCGTCTACCTGGTGAACGATCTGCCGCGGACGCAGAACGGGAAGGTGCTCCGGCGAGCGTTGCGACCCGGGCAGGGTCAGTCGATGGCGTCCACGTGAGCGACCGGGTGATCAGCCCGCAGCCCAAGTGAACTCGTCTTTCCGGCTGTCGATCGCGGGACGGCGCGTTCGACAACCTCTAGGAGGGAGAACGCGATGCGATACCTGCTGATGTGCTGCTTCGACGAGACGCGGTGGGCGAACCTGCCCGAGGTCCAGAAGGGCAGGGTCATGCAGGAGTACGGTGAATTCATTCAGGCGATCGTGAGGAGCGGCCACTATCGCGCCGGGGGGCAACTCCAGCCGACCTCGACCAGCACCACGGTGCGCGAGAAGAACGGCAAGCTGATCTCCACCGATGGGCCATTCGCGGAGACCAAGGAACAGCTCGGAGGCTACCACCTCATCGAGTGCAACGACCTGGATGAGGCCCTATCGATCGCGGGGCGCATCCCGACGCTCCGCGTCGGTGGCGCGGTCGAGGTGCGGCCTCTGATGCCGACATCCGAGCGGTGATCGACCGGCGCAATTGATCGCCAATCATCTCATGCTGCAGTGTGACGCTAGACAGCGGATGCATGACGCTAGTAGATCCCCGGGAGGAGCCGGGCCGTGCGACGGGCGTATGCCTCGTAGGCGGCGCCGAAGAGCTCGCGAAGATGCCGCTCCTCGCGCTCGATCCGGCGCTGGAGCGCGACCAGCATGACGAGCCAGAGCGGCCAGCCAAGGATGCTCGCGAAGGCGAGGGGCAAGCTCAGCCCGAGCAGCAGGTTGCTCAGGTAGCGCGGGTGGCGAACGAAGGCGTATGGCCCACGAGTCATCAGCGAGGCGGCCGCCGCGTCGCTCGCAAAATGGCGCGCCAAGCAACGGTCGGTCCACATGAGGCCGGCCGAGCCGGCCACCGCGACCGCGAGGCCGAGCCCCTGCAGAGCGGGCCGCTCGAGGGCGGGCACGAGGTGCCAGCGTGCATAGTCGAGGACGACGGCGAGCTTGCCCGCCTCGATCACTGCGACGAAGGGCAGGACTCCAGGGTCGTACGTGAGGCCCAGTGCCTCGCCGGCGCTCCCGGAGCGCAGAGCGCTGCGCAGGAAGGTCACGGCCTGCGCGATGCCGGCCACCCCGCCCACGAGCAGGACACCGCCCGTGTAGACGTTGACACGCGCCCACGGATCCGTTGCTCCGGGTTGCCACAGCAACGCGAGCACGACCAGAAGACCGAACAGCGTGAAGAGAACTGCCAGGACCCAGATCGCCGTCTCCAGCCGCCCGGCCACGGCGCGAGGGCTCTGGGCGCCATCCATTCTCTGTGGTTGCTGTAAAACGCCGGCCACCGTACGCCCCAACTCGATCTCGGTAGACGCCTCAGCTGCTCTCAGGCCAACCCGAGGTCGACGGCGAGGTCGTGCGGGAGCACCAGCCGATCCCGGCCGCCCTACGATGGATCTGCGTGCCGGGGAGTACCGCAGAATAGCACCCAGACAATCTTGTCACCAACGCGGCAGCGCCAGACGAGACTGCCGCCGTCGAGCACCTCCACATCCGCGACTTCCACACGGTCGGACCCGTAGATTCGAGTGGGTGTCATCGTACGGCAGCAACCTCACCCTGTTGATCGGCACGTACGCTACGGCGACTGAAGCCGGCGGCACTCGCCTCCGCTGCCCCGCTAGTACACGACGTTGTGCCCGCGGTTCCGCATGCAGGTGCGGAATGCGGACTTGTAGTTGTCATCGGCCTCGATGCCCTTGTACGCGCCGCCACCCAGACCGCCCGACGCCCCGCCGATCGCGGCGCCCTTGCCGGCGTTCCCGCCCCCGGCACCGGCGCCGATGGCCGCCCCGGCAGCGGCGCCGATGAGACCGCCGACCACCCCGCCCGTGGCCGCCTGCGCGGCGGTGCCACCCGCGGCCTGGCGCGCCAGCTCGCGGCAGTCGGCTTCGTCGCGGCTCAGGTTCGCCGCGTTCGGATCGTTGTAGGTGTCGACGGTTGGCCGATAGCCGCCGTATTCGGCGCAGCCGCCCAGCCCCAGGGCAGCTGCCAGCGCGAGGCTGATCACACGTGTGCGCATCAGGTTCCTCCCTTTCGAGTGGCTGGAACACAGGCTAGTTGTCCGAGTTACGGCACGTGTCAAGCCCGATCGAATGGAGTAGAGGGTCCGCCTCATGAGCGATCTGTTCTCCATCAAGGACAAGGTGGCCCTGGTCACCGGTGGCTCCCGCGGGATCGGGCGCATGATCGCACGCGGCTACGTCGAGGCTGGTGCCAAGGTGTACGTATCGGCGCGCAAGCAGGACGTGTGCGACCAGGTGGCGGCCGAGCTGTCGCAGGTGGGCACGTGCATCTCGGTACCCGCCGACTGCGGCACGCAGGCCGGTTGCGAGGCGCTGGCCCAAGCAGTCGCCGCGCGCGAATCGCGCCTCCACATCCTCGTCAACAACGCCGGCGCCAACTGGGGCGCGTCGCTGACCGAGTATCCGGACTCCGCCTGGGACAAGGTGCTGGCGCTCAATGTGAAGGCGGTTTTCCACCTGACGCGCGCCTGCCTGCCCATGCTCCGGGCCGCGGCGACGCCCGCCGATCCGGCGCGGGTCATCAACACCGGCTCGATCGACGGCCTGCGCGTGCCGCTGCTGGAGACCTACGCGTACTCGTCGAGCAAGGCGGCCGTGCATCATCTGACGCGCGCGCTGGCCGTCCGGCTGGCACCCGATCACATCACGGTCAACGCCGTGGCGCCCGGCCCGTTCGAGAGCAAGATGATGCACGAGACCCTCGAGCGGTTCCGCGACTCCATCGTGGGCAGCTGTCCGCTGGGGCGGATCGGTGAGCCCGAGGACATGGCTGGCGTGGCGATCTATCTCGCCTCGCGCGCCGGGGCGTACGTGACCGGTGCGGTCATCCCGGTCGATGGCGGCATCACCGTGCGGCCCTCCTGAGCGGAGCGGTGAAACGAGCGGCGGCGGCGGGTGAAGCTTCTGCGCCCGCCGCCGCCGTCGATCACCCGCCCGCCAGTTTCGCGGCACGCTCACGAACGAGCAACCGACACCCCACACGACGGCGACTCGTCACGATGTGTGTCGGGGCGGCGGGAACTTGCGGAGTGCGGGGTCGCGGCTACTTGAGCCCGGCCCAGACCGGCGAGCTGGGCGCCGCCGATAGCCCTTCCTTCCTGAAGAGGCCATCGGTTAGGTCGACCCCGAAGCGCAGGTTGCTGACGTCGACCACGCTCGTGCCGCCGGTCGTCTTGTCCTGCATCTTCACCCGGAGCGCCACCGGCTGGCCGTCGATGGTCGCGACGTTCTCGAAGGTCTCGACTTTCCAGAGCTGTCCGGCCGGGTCGTAGTAGTCGCGTTCGATCGGCAGCATGTTTGCCTGATCGATCCACGACACGATCTTCGAGTAGTACCACGGGTTGTCGATCACCTGCTCGACCTTCCAGGCGTCCTTGCCGTTCTTCTTCTCCGCGCCGACGTAGGCATACTTGTCGTTCAACCGCACGAACCCCAGGTCGGCATACGTGAAGTCCGAGCCGAGGACCGGTTCGTACCCGCCGAGGGGTACGAGCGTGCGCACGCGCCGCACGGCCGGGACGTAGAGGGCCGTGACCGGCGGCTTCCCGTCGATGACGAGACTCGCGATGCCGCGGTCGTCCGCGGGGGCAAGGACCACGTTCAGCATCCGGCCCTGGCCGTCGACCGTCTTGCGGGCCTGGGCGAGCGACCACTGGGTGGTGCCGCCGTCCTCACCGCTGATCGACAGCTTCATCTGCCGCAGGCTCGACTTCGGCGGCTCGAGCGCCGCCTTCATCTTCGCCACGAGGGTGGTGACGTCCGGGGCGTCGGCCGCCGTCGTGACGTGGGGAAGAGACCAGGACAGCGCGAGCGCCAGCAAGACAGTCCGCATGCGCGTCGCCATAGCCCGGCGCTGCGGCCATTGACAAGCCGCAGGGGTTGCGTCGTCGCGGCTCGGGTGGCACCGGGGATTCATGGCGACGCCGCCCGCTCGCAATGAGTCGCAGCGCGAGGGCATGACGCGACGCCACTTGCTCGGCGGTGTTGCTGCCGGCGGCGCGGCGCTGCTCGCCGGGTGCAAGTACGAGACCCAGTTCTTTCTGCTCGGGCATCCTCCCGAGACGAAGACGAAGAGTCCGTCCTGGGCGGAGTCGCGCGTCCAGGCGTACCGTGCCGTCGGCCGGCATGGGTTCGACATGTCGGACATCTCGTTCGGGTGCGGAGGCCTGGCCGACGGCGGGGTGGCTCGGCGCGCGGTCGAGCGTGGCGTCAACTACTTCGACACCTCGCCGGACTACTCAGCCAACGGCTCCGAGCGCGCGCTCGGCGAGGGCATCCAGGGCACCCCGCGTGACAAGCTGTTCCTCGTCTCCAAGTTCTGCACCGCCGACGGCCACCTGCCGAACGACACGCCGGTGCCGCAGGTGATCGAGGCGGTGGAAGGCAGCCTCCAGCGCCTCGGGACCGACTATCTCGACCTGGTCCACATCCACGCCTGCAACTCGCTCGACCGCTTGATGGCGCCGAACATTCACGAGGCGTTCGACCGCCTGAAGCAGGCCGGCAAGGTGCGCTTCATCGGCGTGTCGAGCCACACGCCGGACCTCGAGACCGTGATGGCGCACGCCGTCGACAGCGAGCGCTTCGACGTCATCATGGTGGCCTACAATTTCAGGAACTGGCCCGACCTGAGAGCCATCTTCCACCGCGCCCACGAACGCGGCGTCGGCGTGATCGCGATGAAGACGCTGAAGGGCGCACGCCACTCGCAGCTCGCCGACTTCACGCCCACCGAGCGCGAGTCGTTCCCGCAGGCGGCCTTCAAGTGGGTGCTGTCGAACCCCGACGTGAGTGGCCTGGTGGTCTCGATCAGCAGGTACGACCAGCTGGACGAGTACCTCGCCGCCTCGGGCAAGCCGGTGACGACCGCCGACGTGAACGTCCTCGAGAAGTACGACCGTCTGGTGGCGAACGACTACTGCCGGCCGGGCTGTGGCGATTGTCTCGCCTCCTGCCCGCAGGGCGTGCCGGTGAACGACGTCCTGCGCTACCAGATGTACGCCGAGAACTACGGCTTCGAAAAGGAGGCCATGCGCCTCTACGCGCGGCTCGACCCTGCGCACCGGGCGGACCAGTGCCTCGATTGCCCGGCGCCGTGCGAGGCGGCGTGCGACTTCGGCCTCCCGATCCGGCAGAAGCTCGTGCGCGCGCACCGCACCCTGGCCTGGGGCTGAGCCGGCCGGCGACCGGTCGACGCGCGCGTCATCGCGGCGACAGCCATCGGGTCTTCTTCCGCATCGCCCGCAGCGCGAAGTAGATGACCAGGGAGCACGCGGCGAAGCCGCTCAGGATCACGTTCGACTCGCCGAGGCGCCGCCAGACGGTCCAGTCACAGGCGACACGGATCAGCGTGGCGGCGACGACGATCTGCGCGAATGTCGAGCTCTCGTTGGCCAGGACCATCCTGACCGAGAATGGGCGGCGCGGAGGCCGCCAGCGCTGCACTGCGGGAACGAACGCCGGTGTGTGCTCCGCCCAGTCGCGAAAGCGATCGCCGAACCGTGTCTCGAGGAATGCCTCCTCGGCGAGGATGATGCGCTCGTAGTAGAGCGAGAACGCAAGCGTCGCGACGACGGCGAGCCACCAGACCTCGATCATCGAGATCGCGCCGATCATGATCAAGAAGTTCCCCAGGTAGAGCGGGTGGCGCACCACGGAGTACATGCCGCTCGTATTCAAGGATCCGGCGTGCTGTGTGTGGGAGTTCCGCCCTGACGTCCCGCGCGGGGAGTAGCCGACCACGAGACACCGGACGACCAGGCCACTCAGCATGATCGCGACGCACAGCGATTCCCACGCGGTCTCGAGTCCATCACCGTAACGCCGTTCGAGGCCCTCGGACTGTCCCATGGCAACCACCAGGAGCGGGATGAGAAGGAGGGGAAGGTGGTTCCGATAGCGGAACAACCGGTGACCGCTCCGCTCCATCTGACGAATGAGCACGTGTGGGGCACCATAGCGGAGCGGTCGACCCCCGTGCACGCGCGGGGCGCCCGGTGTCGCGGCCCTGCTTCATCGTAGCTTCATGCATCTGGGTATATAGTGGCCGCGCCGCGGGTGGGTGATCGGACGGTCGGCGAGGAGGTGCAGATGGAGTGGTTCACCAGGGGCGACCGATGAGCCGGGTCGTCGTTGCCATCCTGCTGGCTCTGCTCGGCGTCGCCTCCGCGCGCGAGGGCTCCGAAGGCGCCGGGGAACCCCAGGCCGCACCCGCCTCCAGCGCGGCGCGCTTCGACGACACCGGTCGACTCTACTTCTCGGTGGACACGGGCTTTCACTTCACGCTCGACCACGAATTCGCCGGAGACGTCGAGATCGATCCACCGAGCGGGGTCGACTGGGACCTCGGCGGCGGCGTTGGCTACAACATCACCCGCAATTGGGGTGTCGAGCTCCAGTTTCAGGGCATCGACCCCGACCTGCGCTCCGCGAGCCGCGGGACGATCCGGGAGATCAGCGTGCTCACCTTCGTCCCCGCGGTGCGCTACCGCTGGCCCATCGGCGACGGGCGGTGGCTGCCCTACGTGACGGGAGGCGTCGGCATGTCGTCGATCGACATCCACGACGAGGAGCGACCCTACGCCCAGGCCAAGACGAGCAGCACGACCGTCGTGGGCTCGTTATCGGCCGGCTTCGACTATTTCCTGACGGAGAACGTCGCCGCTGGCCTCGAGACGCGCTACATGATCCACCCGAACCAGGACGCCACGGTCATCTATCAGCATCCGCACGGTGGTGGCGCGACCCGCTTCACCGACTCGCTCAACCTGACGTCCGTGTCGCTCCTGGCCCAACTGAAGTTCTTTCCGGGACAGCAAGCCAGCGCGGACGGCACGGAGCGCACCTTCTTCCTGGCCGACCACGGGCCGTTCGACACCGACGAGCTCCGCGTCTACCTCTCGGGGCTGTTCGGCTACGACTTCCTCTTCGACAAGGACGGCGGAGCGGGGGTGAGGTTCCGTGACAAGGGCGGCGACTTCAACTTGACGAAGGGCGGCGCCCTCGGGCTGAACGTCGACGGCCACTGGGGCGGCGAGGTCGAGCTCCTGGTGACGCCCCTCAACGTCCGCCTGGCCTCCGGGGGGCCGCGGTTCGAGAAGCTCAACGTGTTCGAGATCGTGCCGACGGTGCGCTACCGCTGGCCGCTTCTCGAGGGCCGCCTCGTCCCCTTCGTCACCGCGGGTCTGGGTGCGTCCTATCTGATGGGCAACGACCAGCGCCCGCAGGTGGAGTTTCAGAAAGGGCGGGGCCAGGTCGTCGTCTATCCGCGCTACGACGTGGACAGCCCGTCGCTGGTGGGATCGGTCGGTGGAGGCGTCGAGTACTTCCTGAATCGCCACCTCAGCGTGGGCCTCGACGTGCCGCTGCGCTTCTACCCGGCCCAGGACTCGGTGCTCCGACGGACGGGGCATCCGACGCAGACCGGGAGCGCCAACTTCTCCGGGCTGCTCGCCCTCCTCCAGATAAAGGCCTACATCCCCTGACGATCACGCGCGCAGCGCGGGAGCGGATGCTCCGTGCCGCTGCATCTTCGGGCTCGGGCCGAGGGGAGAGCTCAGGTGCCGCGAAGGGCAGGGAGGACCTCGGTCGCCAGGGCGTTCAGCGTGGCGAGCCCCATCTCGCGCGGCATGCCGGTGGAACCGGCGATCACGTGGACGAAGTCGAGCCCGAGCGCCGCGAGCCGCTGGAAGCGCGGCACTGCGGCCGCGACCGGCCCGGCGATCGCGAACCAGTCGACGAACTCGTCCGCGATGCCCGCCGTGTGCGCGACGCCCGTCCGCGTGTGGTCCCGCATGTCGTAGTGCGCGCGGATGTACTCCGCGGCGCCACGGAGCACCGGCGGGAGGCGCTCGAGTCGGCTGCCGGGCAGGGCGGAGAACCGGGCGAAGGTGGCGGCCGACCCGCGCGCGGCCTCGCGCGCCGCGGCCACGTCGTCGTTGAGCACGCAGGTGACGTACGCGCCGTAGCGCAGCGACGCGGGATCGCGCCCCGCCGCCCCGACCGCGCGCCGGGCGTACGCCAGCTTCTCGCCCACGTAGTCCGGGTCGGCGCCGACGGCGAGGCAGATGCGATCGGCGTGGCGCGCCGCGGCCTCGACCACGCGCGGACCGGTTGCCGCCACCTCGACCGGCACCTTCGCGACCGCGGCGCGTGGCAGCCACTCGAGGCGACTCGGGAAGCCGTCGCGGTCGACCGCCTCGCCGCGAAGATAGGCCTGCACCATCGCCACGTAGGCTTCGAAGCGCGCGACCGGATCCTGGCTGCGCCCGATGCGCTGCACCGACGAGTCGCCGCGCCCGATGCCGAGCACGGCGCGACCGTCGCTCGCGAGCTGGAGCGACAGGGCCGCCGACGCGGTCACCGCCGGGTCGCGCGTGACGGAGTTCGTGACCCCGGGCCCCAGTCGGATACGCGTCGTGGCCTTCGCCGCGAGCATGAGCTCGCCCCACACCTCGGGCGCCAGGTTCTGGCTGTCGGGCAGGATCAGGCTTGCGAAGCCCAGCTCTTCGACCATCCGT
>JBKPDC010000096.1:0-12482 GCA_046727715.1 Thermodesulfobacteriota bacterium | reverse complement strand
GTTCTGGGCCGAGAGCAAGCACTCGATCACCCTCACTGACGTCGGGCTCGGCATCTCGAAGAGCTTCGTCTTCGGAGTGATCATCGCCATCTGCGGCTGCATGCAGGGCATCCACGCCGGCAAGAACGCCGCCGCCGTCGGGCAGGCGGCGACCTCGGCCGTCGTGTTGAGCATCGTCTGGATCGTGGTCGCGGATGGCGTGTTCGCAGTCCTGTGCAACGTGCTGGGCATCTAAGATGGCCGACGACGTTCGCATCACCGTGCGCGACCTGACGATGGCCTTCGGCGACTTCGTCGTGATGCGTGATCTCAACTTCGAGATCCGTCGCGGCATCATCTTCTTCATCATGGGGGGCAGCGGCTGCGGGAAGAGCACGCTGCTGCGGCACATGATCGGGCTCAACGAGCCGGCCAGGGGCGAGGTGCTCTACGGCGACATCAACTTCACGCAGGCGTCTCCCGAGGAGCGCGAAACCCTGCGGCGCCAGGTCGGCGTGCTCTACCAGAGCGGGGCGCTGTGGAGTTCGATGACGCTCGCGGAGAACGTCGGCCTGCCGCTCGGGGAGTTCACCACGCTGTCCGAGCCCGAGATTCGGGAGGTCGCCTCGCTCAAGCTCGCGCTCGTGGGGCTCAAGGGGTTCGAGGACTACTTCCCTGCCGAGATCAGCGGCGGCATGCAGAAGCGTGCCGGGCTGGCGCGGGCCATGGCCCTCGATCCCGACATCCTCTTCCTCGACGAGCCGTCCGCCGGGCTCGACCCGATCAGCTCGCGCCTGCTCGACGACCTGATCGTCGGGCTGCGCGACAGCCTCGGCGCCACCATCGTGATCGTGTCCCACGAGCTGGCGAGCATCATGTCGATCGGGGACGACGCGATCTTCCTCGACACCGACATCCGCACGATCGGGGCGCACGGACCTCCGCGCGAGCTCCTCGAACACTCGGACAACGCGAACGTGCGGCGGTTCCTCACCCGCGGGGCAGCGGACTCGGCCGAGGGAGGGCGGGCCGCGTGAGCCGCAGCAAGCGCGCCAGCCCGACGCTGGTCGGGCTCTTCGTGCTGGGCGCGCTGGCGCTGGCGGTGGCCGGCGTCGTCGTCTTCGGCTCGGGCAAGCTCTTCCGCCGCACGGAGCGGTTCGTCGCGGTGTTCTCGGGGTCGGTGAACGGGCTCAGCGTGGGCGCGCCGGTCAAGTTCCGCGGCGTGCAGGTCGGGTCGGTGTCGCAGATCCTCCTCTCGCTGCCCGGCATGACCCTGCCGGAGCTGCGCATCCCCGTGTTCATCGAGATCGACCAGACGACCGCCGAACGGCTCGGCGCGATGGTCAACCCGGCCGACCCGACGACCCTGGCCGCGCTCATCGAACAGGGGCTGCGCGCGCAGCTGCAGCTCGAGAGCATCGTCACCGGGGTGCTCTTCGTCGAGCTCGACCTGTTCCCCAACGCCCCGGCGATCTTCTACCTGCCGAGGGACAGCGGGTACCTGGAGATCCCCACGCAGCCCACGCTGTTGCAGGAGGCGAGCCAGACGGCCGCCGACCTGGTTGCGAAGCTGCGCGACATCGACTTCGAGGGCGTGATGACCTCCATCCGCGACGCCGCGCGAGGCGTGAGCGAGCTGACGGACTCCCCCGAGCTGCGCCAGGGGCTGACCTCGGTGCGCGAGACGATGGTCAGCGCACGCAGCACGCTCGCGACGGCGAACCAGACGCTCGCCGAGCTGAGGCCGCGCATCGCGCCGCTCGTCGGGCGCGTCGACGGCGGCGTGGTGCGGCTCCAGCAGACGCTCGAACGCCTCGATCGGACGCTCGGCGCCGTGGAGACCACGCTCACCGGCTTCAACACCCTGACCGACCCGCGGGCGCCGCTCGTCTACCAAGCCACCACCACGCTCGCCGAGCTGAGCGACGCCGCCCGCTCCGTGCGCCAGTTGGCCGACTACCTCGATCGCAACCCCAACGCCATCCTCACGGGACGGTCCGCCGAGTGAGGCGGCCGCAGATGCCTCGCGCCGCCCTGGTGGTGCTCGTCGTCCTCGGTGGCGCGTGCCGGCTCCTCTCCGGACCGCGAGCCGAGCCGACGCGCTTCTACACCCTGGCGCTGCCCGCGATCCCGCCCACGCGCATCGGCGCCGAGCCGCTCGCCCTGGGGCTGGGGCCGATCACGTTCCCGGGCTATCTCGAGCAGGCCCAGCTGGTCACCCGGCTCGACGAGGAGCGCGTGGTCTTCGCGCCCGCCGATCGCTGGGCGGGCTCGCTGCGCGCGCAATTCGAGCGCGCGCTCGCGCTGCGGCTGATGGGGGCGCTCGGTACCGACGACGTCACGACCTTCCCCTGGTGGCCCGGGCGGCCCATCGACGTGTCGGTGCAGCTCACGGTGCTCGCCTTCGAGCCCGATGCGAGCGGGCAGGCACGGCTCGACGCCCTCTGGAAAGTGAAGGACGGCAAGCGCGACCAGGTGCTGGAGACCGGCCAGACGAGCCTGCGCGAGCCGATCGTTGCCGACGGCCGGGAGGCTGCGGTGGCCGCGCTCGACCGCGCGCTCGACGAGCTCGCCCAAGCCATCGCCGCCGATGTCCGCCGCGTGCGGCGCTGAGCGGCCAGCGCGCGGCCAGGAGGTCATGGGATTCGGCCGGCGCGTCGTCACGCCATCCGATGGCAAACGCTGGGCGCCTGCGCTGCCGGCGCTCGGGCATTGCGCGCCCCGGCCCGGGCTACTGAGCCGCGGTCAGGGCGGCGAGCGCGCGCGCCTGGACGTCCGCCGGCGTCCCGGTCGCGTCGACGGTACGCAGGAGGCCCGCGGCGCGATAGTGCGCCAGGAGCGGCTCGGTCTCGCCGCGGTAGACCGCCAGGCGCCGCGCGATGACCTCCGGACGGTCGTCGTCCCGCTGCACCAGGGTGCCGCCCTGCGCCCGACAGCGCGCGACCGCCGCGGCGTCGTCGAGGTGCAGCGTCCACGGCTCGCCCGCCCCGGTGCACACCCGCCGCCCGCCGAGACGGCGCAGGATCTCTTCGTCGGGCAGGTCGAGCGCCAGCACGGCGGTGAGAGGACGGCCGGTCGAGGCGAGCACGGCGTCGAGCGCGGCGGCTTGGCTCGGGTTGCGCGGGTAGCCGTCGAGCAGGAAGCCCTGCCCGGCGGGCACCTCGTCGAGGCAGGCGCGCAGGACGCGATCCATCATGGCGTCTGGCACCAGCACGCCCCGCTCGACGAACGCGCCGGCCGCGCGGCCGAGCGCACTGCCGGCGGCGACCTCTGCCCGCAGACGCTCGCCCGTCGCGATGCGTGCCAGGCCGAAGCGGTCGACGAGGGCGGGTGTGAGGGTGCTCTTGCCGGCGCCGGGTGGGCCGATCAGGACCAGGCGCGGGGGCGTGCCGCTCCTCGGCCCCGTGCTCAGAACTTGGCGAACCATGGCGCGGGCTTAAGCTTCGGATGCTCGAGCACGATGTGGTAGCGCTCGAGCAGGGTCCCCTGGGCGCGACGCCACGCGGCGACGGAGATGGCGTAGTCGAAGTTGGCCTGTACCTCGGCGGCACGCGCGCTGGTGAGGCGCTGCTGGAAGTCGAGCAGGTCCTTGGTGGTGGCCATGCCCACCTCGAAGCGCTTCTGCTGGCTGCGCAGGTTCTCCTCGGCCAGCTCGCGCGCCACACGTGACGCGTCGATGCGCTGGCGGCTCGACAGCACATCGGCGACGCTCTGCCGGACTTCCAGCGTCACCTGCGAGAGCAGCTCGCGATGGTTGAGCTCGGACTGGTTCAGCTGGATCCGGCTCCGGGTGTGCTGCGCCTTGGCCGCGGCGTTGTCGAGCGGTACGGAGAGCTGCACGCCGAAGTTGTAGGTCCTGAAGCTGCCCGACGCCATGCGATCGAAGGCGTCGCCCTTCGTCCCGGCAAAGGGCGACGGCGGGGTCCCTGTCGTCACGGTGATCGGGCAGAGGAACGCCCCCGGCCCGAGGAACTGACAGTTCCCGAGGTCCGTGGGGCTGACCACCAGCTCCTTGCTGGTCTGCCGCGCGTTGGCCCGGTCCTTGCCGGCGAGGCCGTTCACCGAATAGCCCCCCACGACGTCGAACCGGGGGAGCAGGGCGTTGCTCGCGATCCGTTCGGTCAGCTGGCGGGCCTGCACGCCTTTGGCCGAGGCGTGGATCTCCGGCCGACCTTCGAGGGCGACATCGAGCGTCTCGTCGAGGTCGACGCGGACCTCTTCCGCGCCCTCGTACTCCACGGGCTCCAGCGTGCGCGGGACGAATGTCCCTTCCGGCCGGTAGAAGCAGAGCTGCGCCAGCTGCTGCCGGGACACCTCGAGGAGGTTCTCGGCGCGGATGACGTCGTCGTGCCGGGCCGAGGCGTCGGCCTGCGCCTCGAGAATGGCCACCGGCGGGAGCAGCCCCACCTTGACGCGGGCCTTGTTCTCGTCGACGGTGCGCTGTGCCAGCGTCTCGGCCTCCCGCTGCACCTGCAGGTTCGCGCGCGCGCCCATCACGGCGAAGTAGGCGTCGATCACCTGCTTCACGAAGTCCGCGACGTTGGCCTCGTACTGGTAGAGCGCCCCTTCGGTCGTCCGCTCGGCGACGCGCACGACGAGATAGGAGAAGTCCCAGCCGAAGTCGCGCAGCAGCGGCTGGACCAGGGAGAAGCCGAGCTCCGGCGTGTACTGCGGGCGGAGCTGGAAGAACCGGCTATTGTTCGCGAGCCGGTCCCAGTTGAAGTCGAGCGTGAGTCGGGTGCCGGTCCGGAACAGCTTCGCGACGTTGGCGTCCAGGAAGCGGTCGTTCAGCTCGGTGGTGCGCGTTCCGGCGAGAGCGTTCGCGTTCGGGGTGATCGACTGGGTGTACTGCGCCGAGCCGCTGGCCACCGGATCGTATTGCGACTGCGCCTCGAGGACGTCTTCCCCGATGCGCACCGGCTCGAGCCGGCGCGCCGCGATACCGGGATTGTTCTCGAGCGCGAGCCCGATCGCCTTCTGCAGCGTGACCCGCTGCGTCGCGCGGTCGCGGGTGACGGGCCGCGGGACGTCGAGCGCCTCGCTCGGCGGGATGTCCTTCTGCCACTGCTCGGGCAGGACGCTCAGGCGGTTCGGGGATGGCGGCGGTGGCGGCGGGTTGACGTCGCTCGGCAGGGGCTCTTCGGCCATCGCGCGTGGTGCGAGGAGCATGAGGGCGAGGGCGAACGCAGGTGCCGGGAACCGCATGACCGCATCGCGGGTACCGGATGGCCCAGCGGGAGTCAACGAGATTCTCGGCCAACGACGTGACCGGCCGCCCGCCTTGACAATGCGCGGACTGGGCAGCTAGACGAAGCCGTCAACTCGTCGCACGACTGGCGTTCGCGTGGAATCGACCACGGGGGAGTGCTGAGCGACCGGCGGGCCGAACGCCTGGGCCCGGACCTCCGGTGAAGACCGCCGTGATCACGTCGTATCTCCTCCCCCCCGGCCCGACGCCGGTGCCTCCCGGGGTGCCGGTGGCCGGAGCTGCATGATGGCGTACCGCGTCCTGCTGAGCGACTCGCTCGGTCCGGAAGGACTCGCCCGCCTGCGCGAGCAGCCCGACCTCGAGATCGACGCCCAGCCCGGGCTCGGACCCGCCGAGCTCAAGGAGATCATCGGCGAGTACCACGCGCTCGTCGTGCGCAGCGTCACCAAGGTGACGGCCGACGTCATCGCGCGGGCCGACCAGCTCCGCGTCATCGGGCGGGCCGGCATCGGGGTCGACAACATCGACGTCGACGCGGCCACGAAGCGCGGCATCGTGGTGATGAACACGCCGGGTGGCAGCAACGTCACGACGGCGGAGCACGCCATCGCCCTGCTGCTCGCGCTGGCGCGCAACATCCCGCAGGCCGCCGCCGCGGTGCGCAGCGGCGAGTGGCCGCGCAGCAAGTGGCTCGGTACCGAGGTGTGCAACAAGGTCCTCGGCATCATCGGCCTCGGCAACATCGGCACGATCGTCGCCGAGCGCGCCGTCGGGCTGCGCATGAAGGTGATCGCCTACGACCCGTTCGTCACGCCCGAGGCCGCGGCGCGGCTGCGCGTCGAGCTGGTGTCAAGGGACCAGCTCTTCCCGCGCGCCGACTTCATCACCATCCACACGCCGCTCACGGCCGAGACGCGCGGGCTCGTCGGGCGCGAGTCCATCGCGCGCATGAAACGGGGTGTCCGCATCGTCAACTGCGCGCGCGGCGGCATCGTCGACGAGGCGGCGCTGGCGGACGCGATCCGTGACGGGCACGTCGCCGGCGCGGCGCTCGACGTCTTCGAGCAGGAGCCGCCGCCCGCCGACCATCCACTGCGCGTGCTGGACCAGGTCATCGCCACGCCGCACCTCGGCGCGTCCACGGCCGAAGCGCAGGTGAACGTGGCAGTCGCCATCGCGCAGCAGGTGGCCGAGTTCCTCACCACGGGGACGATCCACAACGCGGTCAACGCGCCGTCGCTGTCGCCCGAGGTCCTGCAGGTGCTGCGACCCTACTTGCGGCTGGCGGAGAAGCTCGGGGCGCTGGCCGCGCAGCTGGCACCCGGCACCCCCGAGGAGGTGTCGGTGCACGCCACGGGCGAGGTGGCGGAGCGAGAGCTCGGCACGCTCGGCACCGCGGTGCTGCGCGGGCTCCTCGACCAGCTGATCGACCTCGACGTGACCTACAGCGTCAACTACGTGAACGCGCCCACCATCGCACGCGATCGCGGCATCCGAGTGATCCAGGCCCACGCCCAGGCCAGCGACTACGCGAACGCGATCACCGTGGAGGTGAAGCGGGCGGAACGCACCACGCGGGTCCAGGGCGCGGTGTTCGGCAGCGACACCGTGCGGCTCACGCGCATCGGGGACTTCCGCATGGAGGCCGTTCCGGAGGGCTACATTCTGATGCTCCACAACCGTGACGTGCCCGGCGTGGTCGGCCGCGTCGGGACCTTGCTGGGCGAGAACCAGATCAACATCGCGGGCCTCGAGCTGGGGCGGGAGTGCATCGGTGGCATGGCCCTGTCGCTCTTCCACGTCGACGACCCGGTGCCGGCCGCCGTGCTCGCGCAGCTCCGCACGCTGCCGCAGATCGTCTCGGCCGAGCTGCTGCGCCTCTGATCGCCATGGCCGCCACCGCCATCATCGGCACCCAGTGGGGCGACGAGGGCAAGGGCAAGGTCGTCGACCTGCTCGCCGCGCGCGCCGACATGGTGGTGCGGTACCACGGCGGCAACAACGCCGGGCACACGCTCGTCGTGAACGGCGAGAAGACCATCCTGAATCTGATCCCGTCGGGCGTGCTCCATCCCGGCAAGGTGTGCGTGCTCGGCGCGGGCATGGTGATCGATCCCGCGGTGCTGGTGCGCGAGATCGCCGCGCTGCGTGCACGCGGCTATCTCGCCGAGGACCGCTGGTTGCGCGTGAGCGAGCAGGCGCACCTGATCATGCCGTACCACCGTGCCATCGACCACGCCCGCGAGCGGCTGCGCGAGGCCGGGGCGATCGGGACGACGGGTCGCGGCATCGGTCCCGCCTACGAGGACAAGATGGCGCGCACCGGCATCCGCGTGGGCGACCTCGCAGACGATGCCGGGTTCATTGATGCCCTGGCGCGCAACCTGCGCGAGAAGAACGACTACCTCGAGGCGTTGCTCGGCGAGCCGCCGCACGCCATCGACGACATCCTCGCCGAGTACCGCGGCTACCGCGAGCAGCTCGCGCCGTTCGTCGCCGACACCGGCGCCGAGGTGCGCGCGGCCGTCGCGCGCGGGGCCCGCGTGCTGCTCGAGGGCGCGCAGGGAACGCTGCTCGACATCGACCACGGCACGTACCCCTTCGTCACCTCGTCCAACTGCGTGCCGGGTGCCGCGGCGGCGGGGGCCGGGCTGCCGCCGCGCATGATCGGGAGGATCATCGGCATCGCCAAGGCCTACACCACCCGGGTGGGCGGGGGCCCGTTCCCCACCGAGCTGCGGTGTGCCCTGGGCGAGCGGCTGCGGGTCGACGGGGACGAGTACGGTTCCACCACGGGGCGGCCCCGGCGGTGCGGCTGGTTCGACGCCGTCGTGGTGCGTCACGCCGTGGCGCTGGCCGGACTCGACGCCCTCGCACTGACGAAGCTGGACGTGCTGACGGGCATCGATCCCGTCCGGGTGTGCGTCGCCTACGAGATCGACGGCAAGCGGGTGGACCGGGCGCCGGCCACCCAGCTCGGCTGGACCCGCGCCACACCCGTCTACGAGGACATGCCCGGGTGGCAGGACGACCTCGGGCACGCCCGCAGCCTGGACGAGCTGCCGACGGCGGCGCGACGCTACATCGACAAGCTGGCAGCGCTCGTGGAGGCGCCGATCGCCCTCGTGTCGGTGGGCGCGGGCCGCGAGCAGACGATCCGGCTCGGAGAGCTATTTTAGGCCGCCCCCGAGACTTCGTCTCGGGGCGGAGCGAGACGCGAGCACGCGGCGTTCGGTGGAGCAGGCGACCGCCCTCGCCGATGGCGGGGACTCTCGCTGTCCGACGCCGACCCGAGACGAAGTCTCGGGTCGGGCTCCAGTATAGACGGCCCGGAGGCGGAGCGGCGAGGGCTGCTCGTACTCCTCGAGTGCGTGCGCCACCCAGCCCGCGATGCGGGCGAGGGCGAAGAGCAGCTCGCCGGTGCCGCGCGGCAGGTCGAGGACGTGCGTCGCGGCGGCCACGGCCAAGTCGACGTTCGGCGGAGGGAAGCCGCGCGCGCGGGTGGCGCCGAGGAGCGCCTCGACGCGCCGGAGCCGCGGCGCGCGCGGGATGCCCCGGCGCAGCAGGTCGAGCAGGAAGGCGGCCCGGGGATCGCCGTCGGGATACAGCGGATGGCCGAGGCCGGGCAGTCGCTCGCCGCGGCGGAGCGTGCGGTCGATCACGGCGGCGGGATCGCCGGCCTCGGCGACGTCGGCCAGCATGCCCTCGGCGGCGAGGGACGCGGCGCCGTGCAGCGCGCCGCCGAGGACGCCGAATCCCGCGCCGACGGCGCCGTAGGGATCGGCGCGGTACGCGGCGGCGATCCGCACCGCCAGGGTCGAGCCGGCGAGCTCGTGGTCGGCGAGCAGGACGAGCGCGGCCTCCAGCACCCCGACCGCCGCGGCCGCGGGCGTGCGGCTCGAGAGACGGTCCCAGAGTCGCCCGGCGAGGCGGGGTCGGGCCGCTGCCGGGCGGCGCGCCGGCAGCGTCTCGACGAGCGTCACGAGCAGGCGGCGCGCCGCGAGGGCGACGGCCTCCGGGCGGAGGTCGTGCCGGAACGGATCGGCGCTGGCCAGCGCGGCGGTGACCAGCCGGAGGCGATCGAAGGGAAGGACACGCCGTGGCAGGACGCGCTGCACGGCGCGCCCGATGGCGAGCTGGTCGCGATCGGCGGCCCACCGCGGCTCCGCCGCCGGCAGCACGCCCGTCCACAAGAGCTCCGCGACACGCTCGAAGCTCGCACTGGCGGCCAGCTCGAGGGCCGGACGGCCGCGATAGGTGTGACCCGCCGGATCGATGGACGTCACCGCCGACTCGATGCGCAGCTCGCGTCGCGTGCGTGCCTCCGCTGCGGCGGCGCCGCGGCCCCGCGACGCGAGCCGGTCGACGGCGGCGGGATCGAACCAGCTCCCCCGGTCACCCGGGACGCCCTGGCGCGCGAGGAGCCCGCGGCTCACGTAGGCGTAGAGGCTGGCGGGCTTGATCCCGAGCAGCTCGGCCGCCTCACGCGTTCCGAGCAGGCGTCGCTCCCGTGCGGTCATGCGTCCCTCAGTATTGATCATGGATCAATCTTGATCAACCTACGCGTTTGATCAATATCAGCGACGAACGGAGGACGACAATGGAGCTGCATCTGCGAGACCTGATGACGCCTGCGCCGCTGACGACGGCGCCGACCGACACGCTCGCCGCCGCCGCCGCGGCCATGCGCGTCCGCGACGTCAGCTCGGCAGTGGTTGTGCACGACGGCACCGTCGTCGGCATCCTCACCGAACGCGACCTCACTCGCGCCGTCGCTGCCGGCGCGGCGCCGGGGACGACGGCGGTGACGGCCTGGATGACGCCGGAGCCCGTCACCGGGACCCCGGACAGCGAGATCCCGGCGGCGCTCGAGCGCATGCTGGACCGCAACGTGCGGCACCTCCCCGTGTGCACCGACGGCGCGCTGGTGGGCACCGTCTCGCTCCGCCAGCTCGTGCGCGCCGCCCGTCTGCGACGCGTGGATCCGTGGGCGCCCGGGACCGCGAAGGGTCTCGAAAACGTCACCGTGGCCGAGACCCGGCTGTCGCACATCGACGCCACCGGCGGCCGCCTGGTCTACGCCGGACACGACGCCGTGCGCCTCGCCGCGGAGCGATCCTTCGAGGACGTGTGGTACCTGCTGCTCACGGGCGCGCTCCCCCGTGACGAGGCGTTTGCTCGCCGCGTCGCCGGGCTGCGCGGCCTGCCGCTCCCGCTCGCGACCCTTCGCGCCCTCGCCGCCGACGGGGCCATGATGCCTGCGCTGGAGGGCGCGATGGCCGCGACGGGAGCGACCTTGGGCGTCGCCCCCTGGTACGAGCGCGACCGCGGGTCGATCGAGGACGAGGCGGTACGGCTGGGGAGCGTGGCGCCCTCGCTGGTCGCCGCCCTGTGGCGACTCGGCCGCGGGCTCGACCCCGTGCCGCCGGACCCCACACTCGGGCACGCGGCGAACTATCTGTGGATGCTGCACGGCGAGCGGCCAGCACCGGGCCAGGTGCGCGCTGCCGAGCGCTACCTCATCCTGGCCGCGGAGCATGGTATGAACGCCTCGACCTTCACCGCCCGCGTCATCGCGTCCACCGGCGCCGACGTGGCGGCCGCGCTGGTCGGCGCCGCGGGCGCGCTCTCGGGTCCGCTGCACGGCGGCGCGCCGTCGCTGGTGCTCGACATGCTGGACGACATCGGCACGGTCGAACGCGCGGGAGCCTGGATCGCCGCCGCGATCGCTAGCGGGCGGCGCATCATGGGTTTCGGCCACCGCGTCTACCGGACCGAGGATCCGCGCGCGGCGTGTCTCCGGGCCACGGCGGAGGAGATCGGTGCGCCGCGCGCGGCCCTCGCGCGCGCGGTCGAGCGCGAGGCCTTGGCGCAGCTCCGCGCCGCCAAGCCCGACCGTGTGCTCGCCACCAACGTCGAGTTCTGGGCGGCGGTGGCTCTCGAGGCGGCTCACATCCCGCGCGAGCTGTTCACCCCGACGTTCGCCGTCGCCCGCATGGCGGGCTGGACCGCGCACGTCCTCGAGCAGGTGGGCGACAACCGCCTGATCCGCCCGGCGGCGCGCTACGTGGGGCCGCCCGTGCCGCCCGCCGCCTGAATCTCCTGACATCGCCCCGCGCGCATGCTACGGACCCGCCATGGCGGAGCCCGTGCTGCTGATCGACCGTGCCGGCGGCGTGGCCACCCTGACGCTCAACCGGCCGCAGGCGCTGAACGCGCTGTCGCGCGAGCTGCGCCACCGGCTGCGCGACGCGTTCGTCGAGCTGCCGCGCGCGGGAGACGTGGACGTGCTGATCCTCACCGGCGCCGGCCGCGCATTCTGCGCCGGCCTCGACCTGAAGGAGCTCGGCGGCGAGACCTCGGGCCGGGGCGAGCTCGCGGCCGCCGTCGGTGGCGGCGACGAGAGCCTGCTCGACACGATGGCGCGCTGTCCCCTGCCGATCATCGGCGCGATCAACGGGTTCGCCATCACCGGCGGGTTCGAGCTCGCACTCGGCTGCGACGTGCTGATCGCGTCCAGCGAGGCCCGCTTCGCCGACACCCACGCCCGCGTCGGCATCATGCCCGGGTGGGGACTCAGCCAGAAGCTCTCGCGTGCCGTCGGCATCTACCGGGCGAAGGAGCTCTCGCTCACCGGCAACTACCTCTCGGCGGAGCGCGCCGCCGCCTGGGGCCTCGTGAACCGTGTCGTGCCACCCGGCGAGCTCCTTCCCGCCTGTCGCGCGCTGGCCGCAGACATCCGCTCGGCCCCGCAGGACGTCGTACGGGCCTACAAGCGGGTCATCGACGCCGGCTTCGCCGTCACCCTCGCGGATGGTCTGCGCATCGAGGCGCAGGCCAACCACGAGCACGCGCGAACGCTCACACCCGAGACAATCGCGGCACGGCGCGCCGGCGTGCAGGCGCGGGGTCGCGATCAGTCGCGAGCGTGAATCGGCTCGACAGACCCGCGATGCCCGCCACCAGCCCGTTCCGCGTGCTGCTGGCGGACCTTCGGGCGGTGGGGCTCGACCCGGCGGCGCTGTGTGCAGACGTCGGCCTCGACGGGCGCGCCGTCGACGACGAGGCGGTGGCGCTCACGGTCGATGACCTGGCGCGGGTGCTGGACCGCGCCGAGGACCTGACCGGCGATCCGTTTCGGCACGAGCCCGTCCGCCTATCGGGCGCTGGCACGCCGCCCCGCCACGCCTGCCGGGTGATCGGCGGCGCACCCGCCACGCGGTCGCTACGGCACGATGACGGCGCCGCCGTCCTTGCGCGCGTCGCCGGCCGCGTCCGGAGCGCCGTCCGCGCC
>JBKPDC010000095.1:0-2901 GCA_046727715.1 Thermodesulfobacteriota bacterium | reverse complement strand
GAGCCGAACGCGAGACGACTCACCGGGAGGCGCCGCCCCGCGACCGTTCCCGCCGGGATGCTGACGCGGAGGCCGCTCGCGGTCGCCGCGTGGACCAGGCCGATCGCCACGACCGCGGCCGCCGTGACGCCAGTCCGCCAGCGGACGTCGGGATGCCGCAGGGCGACCATGCCGTAGGCGAGCGTCAGGGCGGCCGTGCCGACGGCGTCCGATGGCCAGTGGCGGCGGCCGTACACGCGGGCGGCCGCGACGACCAGCACTGCCGCCACCAGCACCAGCCAGCCGCGCCGCTGCGGGCGGTCCGGCGAACCGCCGGACCAGAGCGCGAGCACCGCGAGGCCGTTCAGCACGGTGTTGCCGACGTGACCGCTCGGGAAGCTGGCGCCCGTGGGTCCGAGGAACTCGGCGCCGGGCCGGGGGCGATCGAGCAGCTCCTTCAGCTCGCCGATCAGGATGACGCCCGCGACGAGCGCCGCCAGGATGCCGGCGATCTCGACCGGGCGGGGACGCCCGAGCCACAGGGCGCGCAGCACCGCAGCCGTCAGCACGCCGACCCCGACCGGCTTGACCAGGTTGCTCACCATGACGGCGAGCGCGTCGCCCGCGCAGGATCGCCAGGCGTCGAGCATCCCGTCGAGCCATGCGTCGACCGGCCCGAGCAGCGGCAGGGCACCGGCGACGAGGAGCGCCAGGGCTCCGGGCCCGGCCCAGCGCCTCCCGGTCAGGTTCAGCATCTCGTAGAAGCCCGGCCTGGGTACCACATCCCCCTGCCGCGAACAACGAAGGTGTGCACCGCGCGGGCGCGTGCTCGGACCACCTCGCGTTGTTCTTCTCCCCCGATCGAGGCACGATCACCAGCAATGAGCGATCGTCGGCGGCGGGCGGAGCGTGCGCTCAGGCGTGCAGTCTTCGGTGCGATCGTGGGCCGGCTGCGGACAGGCGCCGTCACTCCCGCCGCGGTGGACCTGAGCACCGTGCGCAAGGTGCTGCTGGTTCGTCTGAACACCCGTCTCGGCAACCTGCTGCTGGTGACGCCCGCGCTGGCGGCGGTCCGGCACGCCCTCCCGGGGGCGCAGGTGGACCTGCTCTGCCTCGACCACTACGCGGACCTGCTCGCCGGAAACCCCAACCTCGACTGCACGATCACGCTCCGGCTGCGCTGGAGGCTGCCGCTCGTCACCGTGCTTCGGCTCGTCCGGCGGCTGCGGCACGAACGCTACGATCTCGTGATCGATTGCGCGCGCGGCTCGAGCTTCCTCGGCGCGGTCTTCGCCGGGCTCTCAGGGGGGCGATTCCGGGTGGCCCATGCGGACGCCCGGTACGTCACCGCCTTCAACGTACACGTGCACAGGCAAACGGACTACGAGCACAAGGTGGAATTGGTCCTCGACCTGCTCCAGGGACTCGGTATCCCGGCGGTGACCCGCGAGGTGGGGCTGACCCTGTCGGAGACCGATCGCGCGGGAGCCGCCGCGTCGTGGTGCAGGCTCGGTCTCCCCGACGCGGCGCCAGTCGTCGGCGTGCACGTCGGGGGGCGCGGGCGCAAGCGCTGGCCGTTGCAGTGCTTCCTGGACCTGGCCAGGACGGTGACGGCCGAGCTCCACGTCCCTGTCCTCTTGTTCGCCGGGCCGGAGGAGCGCCAGCGCATCGACCCGATACGGGATTGCATTCCCGCCGCCACCGTCGTCGCCCCGGCGCTCGGTGCGCGCGCGTTCGCAGCGTTCGTCGCACGCTGCGCGGTCTTCGTGTGCGGCGATAGCGGCCCGATGCACCTCGCCGCGGCGGTCGGCGTTCCCACGGTGGCCATCTTCTCGACCCGGCAGTCGCTCCACTATCGACCCCGCGGGCCGCGCCACGTGTCGCTCTTCGACGAGCGCGGCGTCGCGCCCGAGCCCGTCATGGCGGCCGTGACGAAGGTCCTCGCCGACGCCGCCCCTGCTGCCGTCAGGCTTTGAGTGGATCGCGCTCGGCCGCCGGCCACTGCGCGTGGCGCCGCAGCGCCGCCGCGAGGAGCGCTGCGGTCGCGACCAGGGCGATCAGCCCACCGGCGCCCCCAATGAGTGGCGGCCAGCCGGGGCCGATGAGCCAGACCGGCGTCCTGCGGATGTCGAGCAGCAGGCGGCCAACCCGGAACACGGCCACGTACGCCGCATGGATTCCGATCGGCAGCCAGAGCGAGCCGGTCCGCTGTCGTGCGACGGCGAGGAGGAGGCCGAGTCCGAAGAGCCCGACGAGGCTCGGCAGGACGCCGGCCTCGCCGAGCGGCGCGAAGAGTCCGAGCGTCCGGTCGATCCCGGCCGTGGGGAAGACCTCGCGCGACCCGCCCGGCCGAAGCGCGTGCACGATCGCGTAGATCGCCGTGCTGAGCAGCACGCCGCCCGTGCGTCCCATGTCCGCCGTGAATCGCCGCAGCAGCACCCCGCGGAACAACGCCTCCTCGCCCACCCCGACGATGACCGCGCCCAGCAGCGCCGCCGCCGCGAGGCCAATGGTCTTCGCCACGTCGTGGCGCAGCCGGGGCACCATGGCGCCGCCGAGCATGGCGGCCGTCACCCCCGCGCCGACGCCGAGGGCTCCGATGACGAGTCCCCAGCGGAGGTCGCGCGCCCACCCCGCGTGACGCAGCCCGATGTCGGCGGCGCTGCCCAGATCGAGCCGTCGCCAGCCGAGCAGGAAGGCGATGACGAGCAGCACCTCGAAGACGCGGTTGTAGACACGCGAGAACTTGAAGTCGAAGCCCGCGGCCTCGAGCGCCGTCGCGATCCACGGACTCGTCACCGCGGTGACGGCGAGAAGGCCCAGGACCAACACGAGGAGCCGGAGCGTGCGCATCCCGAGCAGGCTCCTGTCAGAAGACCGCGCACCCCCGCAAGCACGGACCAACATGAACGATGGTCCGAT
>JBKPDC010000094.1:0-4403 GCA_046727715.1 Thermodesulfobacteriota bacterium | reverse complement strand
CATCCGTCGCGGCGATCCCGTCTCGGCCCTCGAGTCGCTGCGCTACGCGTGTCGGCTCCTCGCGCGACCGGGGACGGCAGTGGTGATCTTCCCCGAGGGCGAGCTCCGGCCGTACCGCGGGGAGCCGCAACCCCTGGAGCGCGGCGTGGAGGTACTCGCTCGGCGCGCCGGCTGCACCTGCCTCCCCGTTGCCTTTCGCTACCGCTTCTTCGAGCACGAGCTGCCGGACGTGCTGGTCGGCGTCGGCGAGCCGCACGGCCCGGTGGCGCTCGTGGAGTTCGCCGCCCGTCTGGGCGCGGTGCTGCGCGAACTGGCCGATACGCGTCCGCTGGCGGAGTTCACCCCGCTGCTGCGCGGGCGACGATCCGTGGTCGAGCGCTGGGACGCCGTGCGCGGGATGGGCACATAACGCCCTACCCGCTGCGGCGCCACACGCCGCCGCGCCGCTCTAGCGCACGCAGGTCCGGACACAGCGCCTCCAGAAACGCGACGTCTGATCGCGTCGGTGACGCCACGCGCCGGCGCGCACGGACGAGCGCCAGGGCGGCATCGACGTCCGGCGCGAGCCCGCGTGCGATCAGGATGGCCGCGGCCATAGTCGGCGCGCGGCCGCGGCCGGAGTCGCAGTGCACGAGGACCCCGCCGGTCACGTCCTGCAGCTCGCGCACGAGGTCGAGGAATTCCCGCGTGCTCGGTGGCTGGCCGCCGTCGAGGACCGGCAGATTGCGATACCCCGGTAGGCCTCGCACCCACCGCGGCGCCGGATACTCGGCCACCAGATCGACCACGTGGGTTACACCGGCGGGAAAGGCGCCGGCCTCGAGCCGCCCTGCGACCCAGAGCCCGGGGGCGACCGGCGTCGGGGCATCCGGCCCGCGCCACCAGCGCATGAGCGCGCAGGCGATGCGGAAAGCGACGAGGTAGGGGAGCACGACCAGCGCCCGCAGCGTCAGGCGACCGGCGTGCTTCCCGAGCCACCTCGGTCGGTTGGCGAGGTACGTCGCCGTCGCCACGGCACACGCCCCCGACGTCCAGGCCCAGGCGACGCGCGACGCGCCGGTGCTCCAGGTCGCCCCCACCCCGCAGCACGCGCCGGCGACGGCGATGCCGAGCGCGATCATCGTCGGCTTCGTCACGCGAGCCGCCGAGATAGCGGACTTGCCGCCGTGGCACCAGGCCGGGTCGGGAGTGGTCGGGCCCGGCGGATTTCGCCGCATCGCTACGCCCGGTATGGGAAACGCCAGAACGAGCGGACCGAAAGGTGGAACGGCCATGAAGGACTTTCGCGGCAAGGTCGCCGTCATCACGGGCGGCGGGAGCGGCATGGGACGGGAGCTGGCGGTGCAGCTCGCGGCGGAGGGCTGTCACGTGGCGATGTGCGACGTGTCCCCCGACGACATGGCGGAAACGCGCCGGCGCTGCGAAGCGCAGGCGCCCGCCGGCGTCCGCGTCAGCACGCACCGCTGCGACGTGTCCGACGAGCGTCAGGTACTCGAGTTCCGCGACGCCGTGCAGGCGCAGCATGCGACCGACTGCATCAACCTGCTCTTCAACAACGCCGGGATCGGCGGCGGCAGCAGCTTCCTGCTCGACGATCGCGCCGAGTGGGAGCGGACGTTCGGTGTTTGCTGGTTCGGCGTCTACTACTGCACCCGCGCGTTCATGCCGCTCCTGGTGGCGAGCAACGCGGGGTACATCGTGAATACGAGCAGCGTGAACGGCTTCTGGGCCTGCCTGGGGCCGGGCACGGCGCACACGGCCTACAGCAGCGCGAAGTTCGCCGTGAAGGGGTTCTCCGAGGCGCTGCTCGTCGACCTGCGCCTCAATGCGCCGCACGTGAAGGTGGCGGTCGTGATGCCCGGGCACGTCGGGACCTCGATCGTGCTCAACACGAGCAAGGTGCTCGGCAAGCCGGAGCCCTCGACACTGCCCCCCAAGGACGTCGCGAGGGTGCGGGATCAGCTGACCAAGCGTGGCGTCCCCGCGGGCGACCTCGACGACGACCAGGTCCGGGCCCTCGTGCACCAGCTGGCGGTCGGCTTCCGCGACAACGCGCCGACGACCGCGGCGCGGGCGGCGACGATCATCCTCGACGGCGTCCGCAACGACGCGTGGCGGATCCTCGTCGGCGAGGACGCGCACGCGCTCGATCGCATGGTGCGCGCCTCGCCGGAGTCGGCGTACGAGACGTCGTTCGTCGTGGCGCTGCAGCAGCAGGGGCATCTGCGACCGTTCGCGTAGGCGACGCCCACCCGAGGTCGTACGCCGAGCTCACCCGTGTGCGGTTCCGTGGCTCGCGTCGAAGGTCTGGACGTCCCCGGCGCATCGTGAGATCACGTCGGCCGACCCTTGGGTCGACGGGAGACAACATGGCGACGGTTCTCGTCATCGGCGGAGGCATCTGCGGGCTCGGCACGGCGCTCCTGCTCGCGCGTGACGGCCACGAGGTGAGCGTCATCGAGCGCGACGCCGATCCCGTGCCGGACTCGCCGGATGCGGCGTGGGACGCCTGGGCACGCAAGGGGGTCGCGCAGTTCCGCCAGCCTCACAACTTCATGCCGGGCCTGCGCCTGCTCCTCGAGACCGAGCTGCCCGACGTCCAGGACGCGCTGTGCCGCGCCGGCGCCAGCAAGCTCGACCTCGTGAACCCGCTGCCGCCGTTCTTCGCGGACCAGTCGCCGCGCCCGGTCGACGACAAGCTCTGGACGTACACGGCCCGGCGCCCGACGGGCGAGTGGGTCTTCGCGACCGCCGCACGCAACGCGCCACGCGTCACGATACGGCGCGGCGTCCAGGCCGTGGAGCTGCTCGCCGGTCCGTCCGCGACCGACGGCATCCCGCACGTGGTCGGCGTGCGAACCGCCGGCGGCGAGACGCTGCGTGCCGACCTCGTGGTCGACGCCATGGGCCGGCGCTCGAAGAGTCCCGACTGGCTCGCCGCGATCGGTGCGCGTCCGCCCTACGAAGAGGAGGCGGACTGCGGCTTCACCTACTACACGCGATATTTCCGAGGGACGGAGCCGCAGCGTGTCGGTCCAGTCTTCACGATCCTGGGAACGATCGCGATCCTCACGCTCCCCGGGGACAACGGGACGTGGTCGGTGACCATCATGACCGCGTCCGGCGACCAGCCGCTGAAGCGCCTGCGTCACGCCGAGGAGTGGACGAGCGTGCTGCGTGCGTGCCCGTTGCAGGCGCACTGGCTCGAGGGGGAGCCGATCACCGACGTCCTCGCCATGAGCGGCGTCGTCGATCGGTACCGGCGCTTCATCGTCGACGGAGCGCCGGTGGCGACGGGGTTCGTCTCGGTCGCGGACGCGTGGGCGTGCACCAACCCCTCGGCCGGCCGCGGCCTGACCGTGGGCTACCTGCATGCGGTGCGACTGCGCGACGTGCTCCGGGACGGGCGCGACGACCCGCGCCGGCTCGTCGAGGCATTTCACGCGGTGACTGAGGCCGAGGTCGCTCCCTGGTTCCACGCGCAGATCGCCGTCGACCGTGCGCGCTTCGCGCAGATCGAGGCGCTGCGCGAGGGACGCGAACCGCCGGAGCCCACGGGCGAGCTGGCGCGGCTTGCCGTTGCGCTCCTCGTGACCATGACGGCGGATCCCGATCTCTTTCGCGCCGCGCTCGAGTACATCGGGACGATCACGCCGCTGCAGCGGATCTTCGAGCGGCCCGCTGTCGTGGACGGCGTCCGTGCGGCGATCGAAGCGATGGGGGGCGTGGCGCCGCCGGCGATGCCAGGACCGGACCGGGCGCAACTGCTCGCGCTGGTGGGCTGACGCTTCCCGGCGCACGCCCGGCTGCCGCGCTGCACGGCGCCAGCGGTGCCCGCTACCAACCGTGCTTTCCGTGGCCAGGGGGGCCGTACTTCTTGCGCTGGCCGGGCGGGATGCAGCCCTTCTTGGCCAGCCCCGGCGGACAGTGGACGCGATCCGGCGGAATCCCGAGGATGACGGCCGGGGGACTCGGGTCGAGGATCCAGTTGCCTCCCTGGAGACGCAGCCAGCCGCCGTCCCCGAGCCTCCACTCGACGCCCGCGTGCCAGAAGACGTCACTGGGATTGGAGTACACGCCCCACTCCGGGATGTAGCGGAATCCTGGCGGGGCCTTCTTCGCGAAGGCCGTCGGAACCTGATGGAGTGCGGTGATCAGGACGGTGAGGGTGATCACGACGGTTCGCGCCCGTGTCATGGTCTCCTCCGTCGCCGCAGCGATCGCGTTGCGAGGATAGCCTCGGAGGTCGTCGCATGGAAGCCGGGTCGCAGGAAGGATCCTCATCGCTCTCGAGGACGGCCCGACCTTGTGAGTCTCACGGGCCCCACGCGACCACGACGCGCCCGCTCGGCGCCGGGCTGCCGGCCACCGGTTCGATGGTCACCTCCGCGGCCTCGGGAAGC
>JBKPDC010000093.1:0-22019 GCA_046727715.1 Thermodesulfobacteriota bacterium | reverse complement strand
ATGCTCGTGGGCAGCGTTCGCACGGACGAAGCGCCGCATCTGCTCGACGAGCTGAGCATGGCCGATCTGCTCCGGATCGGCCGCCTCGACCCGGATGAAGCCGTGCAGCTTGCCGAGTCGATGATGGGCGCCGCCGCGCGCAAAGGCGCCGTCGTGAAGCTGCTCGCGCGGGAGGCCGAGGGCGTCCCGTTCTTCCTCGTCGAGCTCATCCGGACTCTCGCGGAGCAAGCCGGCGGACTCGACGCCATCCAGGGTGACAGGCTGGCGCCCGGCCTGTCCTCGAACCGCATGACCCGTCTGGTACGCCGACGGCTGGATCGCGTGCCGTCGCACGCGAGGGAGGCGCTCCAGGCGGCTGCCGTCGCCGGGCGCGCGGTCGATCTGCGACTCATGCAAGGCCTCTTCCCCGACCTGCACGTCGACGAATGGACTGCCAGCTGCAGCGCGCCGGCCGTACTCGAGCTGAGCAGTGAGGAGTGGCGGTTCGCGCACGACAAGCTCCGGGAGCAGATCCTGCTCGATCTCGAGCCCGCGCAGCTCCGCACCCTGCATCGGCGGGTGGCGGAAGCGCTCGAGGCAACCTATCCCGACCATACCGGCTACCTCACGGCCCTGGCGCACCACTGGTGCGATGCCGGTGACCCGGAGAAGGAGGGGTGGTATGCCCAGCGCGCGGGTTTGCTCGCGCTGCAGAACGGCGCCTGCCGTGAGGCCATCACGCTCCTCGGTCGTGCGCTCGAGCTGCTCGAGCGCTCCGCCCCCACGCCGATGTCATCATCCCGCAGTGTGCGTGGCCGGTCGGGTCCGCGGGCGTTCCTCGACCCGAATGCCGGGATCGACCCCGAGAGCATCGAGTTCCGGCTTGGCACGATCGAGGGCGCGCTGACCGAGGCCTACTACCGTCTCGGCGATCTCCGCGGGTGTCGCGAGCACGCGGAGCGCGCCCTCGGCCATCTGGGGCAGCGGCTGCCACGCGGGAAGCTGGGGTGGGTTGCCGCGTCGGCTCAGCAGGGGTTCGTCCGGGCGCTTCAGTCCGTCTGGAAACGACCGCCTGCCGATCTCGAGCGGACCCGCCGGGTGGCGGGCGTGATCGGGCGAGTCTACGTCCGGCTCGCCGAGAGCTACATGGCCCGCCTCGAGCCGCTCCCGATGCTCTGGTCGACGCTGCGCTTCATCAATCATTGCGAAGGTGCCGGTCCGTCGCCGGAGCTCGCGCTTGGCTACCTCGCGGGCGCGCTGCGCGCCGAGGCGGTCCCGGCGCGCGGCGTGAGCCGAGCATGGTCGGCACGCGCGCTCGAGATCGCCGAGCGGACGGGCGCGCCGCGCGACGTGGCGTTCGTCCAGTCGCGCATCTCCATGATTCACCTGGGCGCCTGCCGCTGGCCGGAGGCCGCGCAGGCGATCGAGCGCGCCACACAGGTGTCCGACGCCGCGCACGACCTTCGCCTGTCCATCGAATGCCGGGCGCTGGCCGGGGCGCTGTGGGAGTACACGGGGGAGTTCGAGCGCGGCGCGGCGGTGTGGAAGGAGGCGCACCGGCTGAGCCTGGCGAGCGGAAACCGGCAGACCGAGTCCTGGGGATTGGTGGGGCAGGGCGACAATTGGTCGCGCCTCGGGCGTTACGACGAAGCGCTGCGCCTGTTCGACGCCGCGGGCGAGAAGGGCGACGAGGACGCGATGCGCAGCGAGGCGGTATGGCGCTTCGGGATGCTCGCGCTGACACGCCTGCGTGCAGGAGACCTCGAGGGCGCGCAGGACGCAGCGATGCGGGCCCTGCGACACCTGCGTGCGACGAACCCGGTCGTCTACTACATGCAATCGGGCACCGCGGCCACGGCCGAGGTGTTGCTCGCGCTGCGCGAAGCCCAGCGGGAGCGAACGCTCGTGAGGGCGCCCGGGCTGGACCGGAGCGCGCACGACGCCTGTGTGAGTCTTCGCCGGTTCGCGAGCTCGTTCGCAGTGGGCCGGCCACCCGCCCTGCTGTGGAGCGGCGTCGAGGCGTGGCTCGACGGACGTCCCTCGCGTGCCCGGCGTTTCTGGGAGCGCGCCCTAGCCGAGGCCGCGGCGAGGAGTATGCCGTACGAAGAGGGCTCGGCGCACCTGGAGATCGGTCGGCATCTTCCGGCGGAGGATGCGCAGCGTCAGCGTCACCTGCAGGCTGCGGTCGCGGTCTTCGAGCGCGTCGGCTGCGCCGCGGATGCGGCGCGGGCGCGTGCGGCGCTGGGCGCCACCCGATGACGGTTGCCGATGTCGCGACCCTCGCCTGTCCGTCGCCCTCGGCTCCACGCTCGCCCAGAGTCGCCACGAGGCGCGGTGGCGCGAGGAGTGCCGCTGAGGAGGATGGCGATGGCGTCCGCATGGCTCTGGGGATACTCGGATCGTCTCAGTGCGCGGCCCGGCGAACGCGTCGCGCTCCACCTCGCCGGCACCGCGCCGCGCTGCGACGTCGAGGTGGCGCGGGTCGGGCGCGAGCGGCGCGTCGTGCACCGCCTGGACGGCATCGCGCTGGCGCCGCACCCCGTCCCGGAGCGCGCCCACGTCGTCGGGTGCGGGTGGCCGGAGACGGCGTACCTCGAGGTCCCGGGCGCATGGCCGAGCGGCTACTACGACATCGTGCTGCGAGGCTCCGATGGGGCCGAGGCACGACACTTCCTCGTGGTGAAGGCCGCGGTACCAGAGGCGCGCGCGGCGCTCGTGCTCGCCACCAACACGTATCACGCCTACAACTGGTGGGGCGGCGCGAACACGTACATGTGGGTCGGGGGCCCGGAGCCCGCCTCGGTGCCGGAGCCGGCGCAGCACGTGGTCGCCGCGCGGCTGTCGGCCCAGCGGCCGTTCGCCGCGGGGATCATGAAGCCGCGGTCTCCGGCGCACCGCATCGTCACCCGCACCCGCCGGGGCTTTCGCGAGCCACCGACGCCGGGCGAGGTGCTGGACGAGGTGATGGCGGGCGGCCAAGGCTGGGATTGCCCCGCCGGGTTCCTCGACAAGTGGGAGCACGCGTTCGTCGCCTGGGCCGAGGAGGCGGGCTATGCGCTCGATTACCTGATCGACACCGACCTCGAGCGTGACCCCGACGCACTCGCGGGCCGACCCGCAGCGCTCGTCGTCGGCCACAGCGAGTACTGGAGCTGGGAGCAGCGTGCGCAGGTGGAGCGCTTCGTCGACCGCGGAGGCCGCGTCGCCATCCTCTCCGGCAACACCTGCTACTGGCAGTGCCGGTGGGAAGACGATGGGCGGACCTTCGTCACCCACAAGAGCCGCGCGGAGGACGAGGACCCCGTGGCGCGCGATCCGGCGCGGCGTCATCTCACGTCCGGTCTGTGGTCGAGCGCGCTCGTCGGCCGGCCCGAGGCGGCGATCACCGGGCTCTCGTTCCTCTTCGGCGGGTATCATCGCTTCGGGCTGTGCGTCGGGCGCGGCCTCGGCGGCTACACCGTGTGGCGGGACGACCACTGGGCACTCGCCGGCGCCGACCTCTACTGGGGCGACGTGTTCGGCGACGACTGCCGGCTCGTCGGCTACGAGAGCGACGGCTGCCCGCTGACGTTCGGCGACGACGGGCTGCCGCACGCGGTGCCGCGGCTCGGCGTTCCCTCCGGCCTCGAGGTCATCGCCACCGCGCCGGCGACCCTCGGCGAGCCCGAGCAGGAGGAGTACTCCCGCGTCGTGCCGCCCGAGGCCTGGGACGTGCTGGCGCGCGCGTATGCCGGCGCCGACTCGCCGGAGATCCGCCGCCGCCTGCTCCGCGGCCACGCCGTCATGGCGTCGTTCACCCGTGGCGCAGGCGAGGTGTTCAATGCCGGCACCACCGAGTGGGCGTATGGCCTCGCCGCGCGCAATCCCTTCGTCGAGCGCATCACGCGCAACGTGCTCGACCGCTTCCTCGCCTGACCGGCGTCTTGCTGGCCGGTAAGAGCTAAGACCGACCCGAGACGTCGTCTCGGGCGGCCCCCTAGACTGCCCTCAAGCCCGTCGCTGGGGTACAGTGCGGTGGGCGGGGCGGCACGGCTCCACAGGAGGAGGCATGAAGATCCTCGTCATCGATGTCGGCGGGACCCACGTGAAGCTGCTCGCATCCGGCCGGCGAGCGCCGCTCAAGATCCCTTCGGGCCCCACGCTGACCCCGCGCCGCATGGTGAGCGCCGTGAAGCGCCTGACCGACGGCTGGAAGTACGATGCCGTCTCGATCGGGTATCCGGGCGCCGTCATACACGGCCGGCCCGTCCACGAGCCGCACAACCTCGGTCCGGGGTGGGTGGGGTTCGACTTCCGGCGTGCGCTCGGCAAGCCGGTGAAGGTCGTCAACGACGCGGCGATGCAGGCGCTCGGCAGCTATCGCGGCGGCCGCATGCTGTTCCTCGGACTCGGCACGGGGCTCGGCTCGGCGCTCGTCGTCGACGGCGTGGTGGAGCCGATGGAGTTGGCCCACCTGCCGTACAAGAAGGGTCGCACCTACGAAGACTACGTCGGCCTGCACGGTCTCGAGCGGCTCGGGAAGAAGAAGTGGCGGCGCGCCGTCGAGGACGTGGCCGTCCGGCTCAAGTACGCCCTGCAGGCGGAGGACCTGGTGCTGGGCGGAGGCAACGCGAAGCTGCTGAAGACGCTCCCGCCGGACACCCGACTGGTGAGCAATGCCAACGCGTTCGTCGGCGGCTTCCGGCTCTGGGACCAGGAAGCGCCACGCGCGTTGCAGGCGGAGAAGCGCAGCTCGCGACGGCGGTCCCGGTGACGCGAGGGCCTCAGCGCTCGGCGGTCACCGCCCGGCGCAGGAACACCCCGACGCGACGGATGAGCCCGCTGGGCGACAGGTCGAAGACGACGGCCTCGTCGGTCCGCCGGCGGCCCGCTGGCACGTCCACGGTCTCGCTGAGCTCTGCGACGACGGTGTCCTGGGCCACGATGAGACGCGACACCTGGAGCTCGTAGCCCCCCAGCGACGCGAGGGTGTGGGCGAGGAACGCGACATACTGCTCCCGACCGCGATAGACGTCGTTGTACGGCCCGACGCGCTCGACGTCGGCGGTGAGACAACCGGCGAGCACATCCCAGTCCTGCGCCGCGAGCGCCGCGAGATACCGCTCGACCGGTGATGCGGGGCGGCCCCGGGTCATCCTCGAACCCTCAAGTGTCGCATCACTGCGCGCTCATCTGACGCGTCGGGCGCGGCATGGCAAGGCCTCGCGGCGCACCCGACACGCGGGCCGGGCTGGCGGCGCCGCGTCCAGTGCTCGGGTCTGCTGGCGGGTCGGCGAGCTACGAGCTATGGCTGACCCCGTCGCGACGGGCACGCATGACGGCGGAGACGAGCCTGCTCCTGACCGACCTGTACCAGCTCACCATGCTGGATTCGTACTGGCGTCGCGGCATGGCGGAGACGGCGGTCTTCGAATTCTTCGTGCGCTCGCTCCCGCCCGGGCGCGGGTTCCTGATCGCGGCCGGGCTCGAGCAGGTGGTCGCCTACTTGGAGGAGCTGCGCGCGACCTCGGAGGATCTCGCCTGGGTCGAGCGCTGCGGCCGCTTCGACGACGCGTTCCTCGAGCGGCTCGCCGCGCTCCGGTTCACCGGCGACGTCGACGCCATGCCCGAGGGCACGCCGTTCTTTCCAGACGAGCCGATCCTGCGTGTCACGGCGCCGCTCCCCGAAGCGCAGCTGGTCGAGAGCCGCCTGGTGAATCTCCTGCACTTCGAGACGTTGATCGCATCGAAGGCGGCGCGCTGCCGGATCGCGGCGCCCGACCGGCTGCTGGTCGACTTCGGGCTCCGCCGCGCCCACGGTGCCGAAGCCGGGTTGCTGGCCGCGCGTGCCGGCTGGATCGGCGGGCTCGACGGCACCGCGACGGTCCTGGCGAATTGGCGCTACGGGGTGCCGCTCTACGGCACGATGGCGCACTCGTACGTGCTCGCCCACGACCGCGAGGAACAGGCCTTCGCCGATTTCGCGCGCGACCGGCCGGGCAACGTCGTGTTGCTGCTCGACACGTGGGACACGGAGCGCGCGGCCGAGACCGTGGTCCGTCTCGCCCCGGTGCTCGCCCGCGAGGGCATCGGCGTGCACGGCGTCCGGCTCGACAGCGGCGACCTCGCCGAGCACGCGCGCCGCGTCCGCCGCATCCTCGATGCCGGCGGCTTGCAGGCCGTCACGATCTTCGCCAGCGGCAACCTCGACGAGTACGCGGTCGCGGCGCTGGTCGCGGCAGGCGCACCCATCGATGGCTTCGGGATCGGGTCGCGCCTGGACACCTCGGCCGACGTGCCGTACCTCGACTGTGCCTACAAGCTCCAGGAGTACGCCGGCGTGCCGCGGCGCAAGCGTTCGGAGAACAAGGCCACGTGGCCGGGGCGCCACGAGGTGTACCGCCGCCGCGGGACGGACGGGCGCGCCACGAGCGACGTCGTGACGCTCGCCGGCGACCCGCAGCCCGGCGAGGCGCTGCTCCTGCCGGTCCTCCGTGCCGGCCGCCGCGTCGCGCCGCTCCCCGCCGCCACGGCCGCGCGGACGCACACGCTCGCGCAGCTCGAGCGGCTTCCAGCCGGAGTCCGCAGGTTGGACGACGCGGAGCCTTTTCCGGTCGAGATCGCGCCCGCGCTGCGCGCCCTCGCCGCCGACATCGATTCCCGTTCGTACTGACCGCCGACGTCAGCGCCGGCGTGCCGATGGTCCCACCCTAAGGAACGCGGTCACGTGATGCGCTCGCCGCCGGCGCACCAGGCGGGCGCGGAGCGCGTAGAGCGCCACCGCGGTGGGGGGGAGCGCCAGATATGGCCAGATGTCGGCGAGTCCAGACGCGGCGCGATCGACGGGGAGCATGCAGCGCACCTCGGCTGCGTCGAGGCCGCGGTGCACCGCGACCCGCACCGTCCACTCGCCTGCGCGGTCGGGGGCGAAGGCAAAGGCGTAGAGCAACTTGTTCGTTGCTCGTGCGCGTGGCACCGGCGTCGTGTCACCGCCGTCCGGCGGGATCGCCTCCAGCTCCACGCGCGCATCCAGCAGCGGCTCGCGGCCCGTCCGATCCTGCACCAGGACGCTCACGTCGATGCCGCCGACACGCAGTGGCTCGGGCGCGGTGAAGATCGTCACGACGAACGGCCCGGCCGATTCGACCAGACGGACGGTCCCGCCGTCTCCGGACGCGAGTCCGGTGGGCAGCATGCCTGCCGCACAGGTGAGTGCCGCCAGTGCCCGCCGCGCGCGCACGAGGCCGGCGCCGACCTACGCGACCTGCGGCACGCGCATCCCGCGCTGCACCGCCGGCCGCTCCGCAACGCGATCGAGCCAACGTCGCACGTTCTTCCACGCCGCGGCCTGCTCCGGCATGATGCTCGTCAGGGGAGCCCACGCCGCCTCGATCCACGGGTAGGTCGCGATGTCGGCTATGGAGTACGCGCCGGCAAGGTAGTCGCCGGCGCCCAGCGCACGGTCGAGCACGCCGATGATTCGCTGCGACTCGCCGACGAAGCGCTGGATCGCGTACGGGATCTTCTCGGGCGCCTGATTCACGAAGTGGCCGGTCTGCCCGATGATCGGCCCGACGTGGCTCATCTGGAACATCAGCCACTGGAGCGTGCCGGCGCGCTCCCGGACGCCGGCGGGGAGGAATCGGCCGGTCCTCTCGGCGAGGTGGATCAGGATCGCGCCCGACTCGAAGACCGCGAGTGGGCGACCGACGACGTCGTGGTCGACGATGGCGGGAATCTTCTGGTTCGGGTTGATCGCCGTGAACTCGGGGGAGAACTGCCGTCCCGCCCCCAGGTCAACCGGATGGACCGTGTAGGGAAGGCCGGTCTCCTCGAGCATGATGGACGCCTTACGGCCGTTCGGGGTGGTCCACGTGTAGAGGTCGATCATGCAATGATCCTCCTTCCGGGCCGAGGCTACGCGGGTCCGCAGTCCACGCAATCGCGGCGCCGTGCCGCGCCGTCTCGCAGGAAGATTCTTCAAAAGGGGCCCCGCGTTCGGCCTGGCGCCGCGTCGCGGCACGCGGTGCGAGCCACCGCACACCGTCACGGCCCGGGTCTTGCTCTGTTCCGAGCGCGACGGCGACTTCCGTCCCGGAGGACATGATGCGGAATGGCACGTTCGAGATGCAGAATGACGCGCGGAAGCGGATCTTGGTTCTCGCGCTGGCGGGCGCGCTGGCCGGGACCGCGGCGCACGCGGCCACGCCGCGACTGCGCCGCATGGTCGTGGTGGGCGACAGCGTGCTGGCGGGCTTCAGCTCCGGCGGCTTCATCGCACGCGGCCGCGGCGGCCAGGTGGACAGCGCGCCCGCCTTCGTGGCGCGCCGCGCGCGCGTATCGCTCCCGCAGCCGCTGATGAGCAGCCCGGGTGTCCCACCGCAGCTGGTGATCGACGATGCCAACGACAACGGCGTCCTGGACCCCGGCGAGGTGCGGCGGACGAACGATACGATCGGGTTCCGGGCGCGGCCCGTCCGTGTGGCACGCAACCTCGCGATCCCGGGCGAGGACATGGTGAGCGTGTTCGACGAGATCGCGCCCGCCGTGATCGCGAGACGCTTGCTCGCTGGTGAGACGGTCGCAGGCCGTGACGTCCTCAAGTTCCTGGAGCTCGGGCTGCCGTTCCGATCGGAGTCCGTGTCGCAGGTGACCCGGGCACGCGACCTTCGCCCCACGTTCCTCATGGTGTGGATCGGCAACAACGACGTGCTCGACATGGCGATCAGGACCGACCCCGATGCCGCCGCACTCGATCCGTCGCAGTTCGGCAGCCGCTTCCGGCGCCTGCTCGACGAGCTGGCCGACACGGGCGCGGACATGGCGGTCGGCAATCTCCCCGACGTGACGGGCGTGGCCGCGCTGCGCCACGCCGCCGGCGAGGTGACCAGCTGCCGGCAGGACGACGGGACGCTCCGACCGGTGGCGACGGACGACCTGCTGTCCATCGACCTCGAGCGCGCCGCGCTGCCCGTGCCGCCCTGCGCGGACGTCCTCGGGCCGTCGGAGCGCGCCCGCATCCGCGCGACCGTGATGGCGTTCAACGCCGAGATCACGGCGGCCATCTCGGAGACCGAGCAGCGCCGGGGCGTCGCCATCGCGCCGGTCGACCTGTTCGGCCTCTTCGACGGGTTCCGTCAGAGCGGCTTCGACCTCGACGGGAACGGCACGGCCGACCTCGCCACCGGCTACCTCGGCGGCCTCTTCAGCCTCGACGGCATCCATCCCACGCCGACCGCGAACGCGCTCGTCGCCAACGCCTTTCTCGACGCCATCGCGCAACGGTTCGGCGATACGATTCCTCGCGTCGACGTCGCTCGTGTGGCGGCGCGCGATCCGCTGGTCGGGAACCGCTTCCGGCCAGCGGGCGAGGCGCCGTTCGGCCTGATCGACCCCGCCGACGCCAACACCTTCGAGAACTTCTTCGACGGGATTTCCGACCGCGTCTCTCGCGGCGCTCGCAACTTCGGTGACGACGTGAGCGATCTCGGGCGCAACGTCGCCGACCGCATCAAGCGATTCTTCCGCCGCGTGTTCTGACGCTCGGACCCGCGGCCTCGCCGCGCCGGGCGATGGCCACGAGCGCCAGGGCGCCGGGCCCGAGGCAGAGCGCCACGATGAGCGGGACGCTGACGAAGAGCGCGACGCCGGACGGGACGGGCAGGCAGCGGGCCTCGAGCGCGGACGCACCGCAGAGCGCCCGCGTGATGGCGTGCGACGCGACGGCGTTCCAGACGACGTGCTGTGCGATGGCGGCGAGGAGCGCGACGAGCGGGATCGCGATGCGGGCGCGCCTCCCCGGCACGGCCGGTGTCCAGCCGAGCCCCGCCCCGGTCGTGCCGGTGAACACCGCGTGCTTGAGCCCGGCGAGGATGCCGCGCACCCAGACGCCACGCGCGAGTCCGCCATAACCCCCCTGCACCGCCGCGAGGGTGAGGTACTGAAAGCCCTCGGCGAGGTCGAAGCCGAGCCCGACGAAGGCGCCGCAGACCATGCCATCGCGCGGCGTGCGGAGCAGATCGGGCCGCAGCAGGAGGAGCAACAGCGGCCCGAGCCCCTTCAGCACCTCTTCGACGACGGGGGCGCCGGCGGTCGCTGCCAGCGCCCGCGCGCGCGCCTCGTCGGTGGTCCCGGCGAGGCGATCGAGCAGGAGGTCGTTGACCGGCGCCGCCGCGAACGCCGCCGCGATGGCGCCCCAGAGGAGCGCCGCACCGAACGCACTCCACGGTCGGGGCCGGCGGCGGTCGAGCGCGCCGACCAGCACGGCGTAGGCCAGCGGCGGCACGACCGCGGCGGCGACGATGCCGGGGTGATGATGGATCATGCTACGACTTCCGCTTGCGCTGCCGCGGCCACCCCGTGGCGCGGCAACCGGGGTCGGTGGCGCGCACGCGACGCACCCGATCGATGGTCTGACCGTCTGCACCGACCGCACGCACCTCGAGTCGATCCGGCCACACCCGCACGCGCAGGAAATGCGGGGCGGAGATCGCACGCGGGAAGTTCGGATGCGGCTGCACGGGGTCGAGCTGCGTGCCGCTGCCGCCGCCGCTGGTGACGTGGAGCACGCGGGCAGACGGGACGAACTCGCAGCTCGGTTCGGAGCGCTCGTAGAAGTGCTGGTGGCCGGCGAGCACGAGGTCGACGCCGGCCGCCTCCACGACCGGTTCGAGCGCCGCGCGCAGCCCGGGCACCACGCGCTTGCGCCCGGCCGTGTACAGCGGCTCGTGCAGGAAGACGATGCGCCACGGCGCCGGCCCGTCGGCCACGAGGTCGTCCGCCAGCCCCGGGGCGCCGGCGGCGCCGTCGGGAGAGTCGAGGGAGACGAACGCCGCAGGGCCCCAGCGGAACCGGTAGCGCAGGCCGTCACCGGGTCGACCGTCGGCCGCCGGGGCGAACAGCGACCGGTAGACGCTGCGACGGAGGAGATCGTGGTTGCCGGGCGTGGGAAAGAGGGGGACCCGCCGCAGGGTGTCGCGGTAGGGCGGGAAGAAGCGCTCGTTCATCTCCTCGAGCGACCCGTGGCCGTACGCGAAATCGCCGACGTGGATCAGGAACGCCGGGTGCGCCGCGCGGATGCGGCGCGCGATCGCCTTCGCCACGGCCCCGCCATGACCGCTGTCACCGACCACGGTGAACAGAAACGGCGTGTCGCCAGCGGGTGCGGTCCGGAAGCTGACCCGCGTGACCTGCCGTCCGTCGGGCCCGCGGATGCGGCAAGCGTAGCGCGTGTCGGGCCGGAGCCCTTCCACGCGGGCAGTGAGCAGGCCACGGTCGCGCCGCATGGCGGGCGCCACGACGGTCTCGCCGCCGCTGGCGTGGCACGCCGCGCTGCCCCCGGTGGTCCCCGTCCAGACGACCGTGGCCGCCGTGCGACTGACGTTGGTCGTGTAGACCCAGTGGGGCGGAAAGATCGGCGTGCAACTCGCCGTGACGAGCCACAGCCAGCACGCCGTCCAGCGCCGCCGTCCCGTCACGTGGTCCGGACGATCGATGTGCCGGCCTCCCGGGGAAAGTCGGCGGCGCGCTCCTCGCCGCGCGCGACCACCACCGCCGCCGCCAGGTCGCCGGTAACGTTCAGCGTGGTGCGACACATGTCGAGAAAGCGGTCCACGCCGAGGATCATACCAATGCCCTCGACGGGGACGCCGACCATCCCGAGGATCATGGCGATCACCGGGATCGACCCGGCCGGAACACCCGCGGTGCCGACCCCGCCGAGGATACAGATGAGGACGACCATGATCTGCTGTCCGACCTGCAGCTCCACGCCGTAGAACTGCGCCAGGAAGAGCACCGTCACGCCCTCGAAGAGCGCAGTGCCGTTCTGGTTGGCGGTCGCGCCCACCGTGAGGACGAAGCGGCTCACGTGCGGTGGCAGTCGCAGCTCCTCCTCGGCGACGCGCAGCGCGGTCGGCAGCGTGGCGTTGCTCGATGCGGTCGAAAACGCCGTCACCATGGCGCTGCGGATGCCGCGGAAGAATCGCATGGGGCTCATGCCGCCGAGCCAGCGCACGGCGAGCGAGTAGACGACGAACTGCTGGAGGGCGAGCGCGGCGAGCACCACCGCCACATAGGCGCCCAGCTGACGGAGGATGTCGTACCCGAGCCGTGCCGTGAGCGTGAAGAGCAGGCACGCGACACCGACGGGCGCGGCGCGGATCACGACGTCGAGCAGCCGCATCACGATGTCGTAGAGCCCCTGCAGCCCCTCCTCGAACCGGCGTGCCCCGCCGGTCCGCGTCAGCGCCAGGCCGATCCCGAGCAGGAGCGCGAACACCATCACGGCGAGCATGTCGCCGTCGGCCATCGCCCGCACCGGGTTCGAGGGCACGAGCTGCACGAAGAAGTCGATGCCGGTCGCTTGCGGCTGGGTGGCGGGTTGCGGGACGGCGGCGCTCTGCGCCAGCAGCCGTTCCTTCAGCTCCGGCGAGAGCCCCGCGCCGGGCCGGATGAGGTTCACGAGCCCGACGCCCAGCAGGACCGCGATGCCGGAGACGACGATCGTGTAGGCGAGCGTCTTCACGCCGATGCGGCCGAGCGCCCCCACGTCGCCGAGGCCCGCGACGCCGAGCGCCAGCGCCGACACGATGAGCGGGATGACCAGCATGAAGAGGAGGCGGAGAAAGAGCTTCCCGGCCGGTTCGGTGACGTAACGCACGACGAGGTCGAGTGTCGGCGTGCCGCCGAGGGCGAGATGCGCCGCGACGCCGAGCACCGTGCCGGCGACGAGGCCGGCGAGCATGCGCATCGAAGGGTCGCGCGGCACGGCGCGCAAGTATGCGCGTGCGCTCTCGACCGGGCAAACGTTGGGGGGGCTGTGGGCCCGATGCGTCCATGCTAGGCTGCTGTCTGTCCGGCTACACGGAGGAGACATCGATGAATCTCGGCGCGCAGACCGAGGACCGGGGTGGCACGCGAGGCGCGTCAGCGGCTGCCGCGCGCGGCGGCCCCGAGGCCTGGTGGGTGCCCCTCGAGCGCGCGGTGGGCGAGCGGCTGCTCGCCTGGGCAGGCTTCCCGCCGCTAGCTCTGGTGCTCCCGAGCGGGCAGGAGGTGCGACATGGCGGCGCGCCACCGGTTGTCCGCATGCGCGTGGCAGACGCCGGCACGCTGCTCGCTCTCCTCGGCCCGTCGGCCGAGCTGCACTTCGGGGACGCCTACGCCGACGGGCGGATCGAGATCGAGGGCGATCTGCAGGGGCTGCTGGACGCGGTATTTCGCGCGCCGCGTGGCGGGTGGGTGAGTCGGCTCGGGGCGTGGTGGCGCTGGCTCTGCCGGCGCGGCAACTCGCTGGGGCGTGCCCGCGCCAACGTGCACCACCACTACGACCTCGGCAACGACTTCTACGCCCTCTGGCTCGATCGCGAGATGGTCTACACCTGCGCCTACTTTCCCACCGCCGAGGCGTCGCTCGAGGAGGCACAGGCGGCGAAGATGGAGCACGTGGCGCGGAAGCTCCGCCTGCGACCCGGCGAGCGGGTGCTCGAGGCCGGCTGTGGGTGGGGTGCGCTGGCGCTCCACCTGGCGCGTCACCACGGGGTTCGCGTGCGTGCGTGCAACATCTCCAGCGAGCAGCTCGCCTGGGCGCGCGAGCGCGCCCGGCGGGAAGGTCTGGCGCAGCGGGTCGAGTTCGTCGAGGAGGACTATCGCTCGCTCACGGGGCGCTGCGACGCGTTCGTCTCGGTTGGCATGCTCGAGCACGTCGGTCCCGAGCACTACGCCGATCTGCGCCGGGTCATCGACCGCACGCTGGCACCCGACGGGCGCGGGCTGCTGCACTCCATCGGGCGTAACCGGCCCATCGAGTTCGGTCCGTTCGTCGCGCGGCGCATCTTCCCCGGCGCCTATCCGCCCACCCTGCGCGAGATGGTGGGGCTGCTCGAGCCGGCCGACCTGTCGGTGCTCGACGTCGAGAACCTGCGACTCCACTACGCTCGCACGCTCGAGCACTGGCTCGCGCGCTTCGAGGCGCACCGCGACGACGTCGCGCAGCGGCTCGGCGAGCGCTTCGTGCGCATGTGGCGCCTCTACCTAGCGGGCTCGGTTGCCGGCTTCCGCACGGGCACCCTGCAGCTCTTCCAGGTGCTCTTCGCGCGTGGCCGCTCGAACGCGATCCCCTGGACCCGCGAGGACCTCTACCGCCGGCCACCTGCCCCGTGAGGCTGCCCATCGTCGGCGTCATGGGGTCGGGCGTGGAGCGCCACGACGCGCTGGCTGCGCCCATCGGCCGCTGGCTCGCCGAGCAGGGGGTCCACCTGCTCACCGGCGGGGGTGGTGGCGTGATGGAGGCGGTGAGCGAGGCGTTCGCGTGCATGCCCGACCGGCAGGGTCTCGTGATCGGCGTCTTGAAGGGGTTTCCGGAGGCCGACGGGCGCGTCGCCGTGGCCACGCCGAATCCCTGGATCGAGGTCCCGATCCGAACTCACCTGCCACTCTCGGGGTCGCAGGGCACGGACGCGCGCAGTCGCAACCACATCAACGTGCTCACCGCCGATCTGGTGGTTGCACTGCCGGGCGGGGAGGGCACACGCAGCGAGGTCGCGCTCGCCGTGCGCTACGCGCGGCCCGTCATCGCCTTCCTGGGTTGCGCCGAGCTGCCGCCGGGCTGGCCGCTCGTACCGCTCGCCACGACGTTCGAGAGCTTCGTCCGCCTGGCGCTGCCGCTCCTCCAGCCTCTCAGGTGACGAGGACGGAGCGCACGGCGTGCGGCGGCACGTCGAAGCGGACGATTCCCTCGGTGCTCGCCACGGCGTGATCCGCCGGCTGCTCGTCGAGCCGCACGGGCGTCACGGCGTGCACCGGAAATCCGAGTCGCAGCACCGCCGCGCGCGGCACGTCGGTCGGATTGAGCACCCGCACGACGAGGCCGTCGCCGACCTCCGCGGGCTTGCAGGCCGAAAGGAGCAGCTCGCTCGGCTCGAGCGCGAGGAGCGAGTCGCCTGGCGCGAGAAGCGGCGCGGCGCCTCCGAGCAACCCCCACAGGCCCAGCTCGGCGTCGGACGATGCGGCGGGGTCGCAGCCTGCGTGCAGCGCCATGCGTGCCTCGAGCACCCCGGCGCACTGGGCGCCGGGGACCGGCATCATCGGTCCGGCAGGCACCGGACGGCTCTGCAGGTCGAAGCGTGCGAGCCAGCCGACGGCACGCACGAGGGTGACGGCGATCGTCCCGTCCGCAGTCACCTCCGCCTCCGGCAGCCCCGGTGCGACGATGGTGAGCCCGCCCGCGTGCACCCACCCCTGATGGACGAACGTGGTGGGTGCGGGGTGCACCCAGCGCGTGTCATCGGGGCGCGCCGTCGTGCGCGTCGCGACGTCGAACGTCGTCGCGGCGTGAAACGCGGTGGTCGCGCGGCCGGTGGGGAAGCGCAACCGGAGGCGATGGTCCTCCGCGGTGTTGTCGACGCGCAGCGCGAGGTCCACCCGCGCGATCCCGGGGGTGACGCGTGCCTCGACGGACACGGTGAGCGGGACCGATGTCGCCGCGCGCCGCTCGCGGCCGGGGTCGAGCGCACGAGGGACCTCGAGGGTGCGCTCGACCCGCAGGCCCTGGAGCCCCGACGGGTGCCGCCAGCGCCGCCACGACACGGCGACCACGCCGGCACCCGGATCGTTCGCCACCCGGTCGAAGTCGTAGGTATCGCCGCGGTCACCGAGGTCCTCGATGGCGAGGAGTCCGCGATACTCCGCGTCGCCCAGACGGACGTCGAGTGTGCCATCGTCGGCGACGGCGACCCGGGCCTCCGCGGTCTCGATGCCCCGGCCGTCATCGATGGTATCGGGCGTGGCCGGTGCGGGCGTCACGCGGAGGCGCCGGCAGCCGAACGCCGGCACGCCGACGGCGACGAACTCGACGTCGAGCGGCGGTTGGCCGGGCAGCCAGCGTGGCCGCGCGGGGTCCGCGGACTCGACCACGCGCGCGGGCCGCCCGTCGACCAGAACGCCGGCCGCGCCGGTGAGCGCGAGCAGCAGCGGCGGGAACTCGGGCAGCCCGACCGGCAGCCGCAGCGCCGGATAGGGATCGAGCGGCACGCGCACGAGGTCGGTGCGTGCGTGCGGCGAGGGATTGAAGACCACGACGTCCTGCTCCGCCGTCCACGGCGTGCGGCGCTCGACACCGAGGCCAGCGAGGCGACCGAGCACCCGCGCCGCCGTCTCGCGCGCGAGGTCTTCGCTCTCGTCGAGCCGTGCGGTCACCTGCGCCATCACGGCGTCGGTCGAGCACCCGCACAGCGAATCGTGCGCCTGGCAGAGGAGCAGCCGCCGCCACGCCCGCGCGAGCGCCGGCCGCTCGTCCGGCGCGCCGAGCCGATGCGCCAGGGCAGCCCAGGGTTCGGCCCAGCCCACGAGCAGCGTCTCGCAGCGCCGGGTGCGCAGCTTGACGTCGAGGTGGGTGGACCACACCCCCGGCAACAAGTTGGCGAGGCGGGCGCCGGTCAGCTCGCCGTGCACGGCGGGAAGGTCCGGGCCGGGTCGCTCGACGACCGTCTCGAGCAGGCCGCGCTCGACCGCTGTCCGCGTGCGGCGGGCGAGTGCCTCGGCCACGGCGGCGACGTGCCCGTCCGGCAGCATGTGGTCGAAGCCGTTCAGCAACAGGACGGGAGCCCCGGAGCCGTCATCGAGGCGCGCGGCGGTCTCGGCCAGGCGCGCCGCCGCGTCCTCGACGTCCGTGGGCAGACAGGCGGCGTTGAAGTACCCTTCGCGCAGCACCGTGGCGACGATGGCGCTGCCGTCGGGGCCGACCCAGCGGTACGCGGCGCTGAAGCGGTCGATCTCGTCACCGCTACCCCGCCAGTGGACGAAGGCGGTGAGGCCGAACTGGGTGAAGAGCTGCGGGAACTGCGCTGGATGTCCGAAGGAATCGGGCACGTAGGCGATCCGTGACACCGGCCCGACCGCCGCGCCGACCGCGCGCCCACGCAGCAGGTTGCGCACGAGCGCCTCGCCGGACGGCAGGAGGGAGTCGGGCTGCACGTACCAGGGCCCGATGGCGAGCCGGCCCTCGCGCACGCCGCGGGCAAGCGCATCGCGCCGGGCGGGACGGATGGCGAGGTAGTCCTCGAGCAGCACGGTCTGGCCGTCGAGCAGGAAGCGGAATCCCGGGTCGGTGGCCAGCAGGTCGAGGACGCGATCGACGGCGTCGACGAGCCGCGCGCGGTAGGCTTCGAAGGTCCGGTACCACTCGCGGTCCCAGTGGAAGTGGGAGACGAGGACGCAGCGCACGGGGCGAGATAGGCGCGGCGGACGCGGAGCGTCAAGGCCGACGGGGAGGGTAGGCCGTGGCTGCGACAATGAGGTAAAACCGAAGATGCATGAAGCTGGCAGCCAAGCTCACAGTTGGTGTCGCTGGTCTGGCCGTCCTGGCCCTCGCGCTCGACGGCTGGATGCAGCAACGGCGCCGGGCCGATCTCCTCGCCTTCGACGCCGAGAAGAACTGGCACTTCGGGCAGATCCTGCAGGCCAACGTCGAGACCATGTGGCGGGACGAGGGAGCCGAGGTTGCGGAACGTCTCGTCGAGTCGACCAACGAGGCGACGCCGCAGCGGGAGATCCTGTTCCAGTGGCTCGACGAGCTGCCGGCGGATGTGCAAGCCGAGTTGCCGATGCGGCGTCTGACCGGTGACGTGGCGTGGCGCTTCCTCCCGGATTCTACCGGCTCGCAGTCGCGATTCGTCTACGTCCCGCTGAAGGCGCCGGACGGCGAGACGCGCGCCGCCATCGTGGCGGGCGAGTCCCTCGCGCCGCGCGATGCCTTCCTGCTCAGCTCCCACAAGCGCAAGGCGGCCGTCGGCCTGACGGTCCTCATGTTGAGCGGCCTGCTCGCGACGCTGCTCGGCTCGTGGCTCGTCGACCGGCCCATCCATCTCATCCGCCAGTCGATCAAGGTGATGGGCGAGGGCCGGCTGGTGCCACCCATCCTGCTCGACCGCCGCGACGAGCTCGGCGAGCTCGCCCACGACATCAACGCGGCGAGCGAGCGAGTGGCGGCGCGCGAGCGGCTCGAGCACGCCGACCGGCTGCGGACGATCGGCCAGCTCGCGTCCGGTGCGGCGCACGAGCTGGGCACGCCGCTCAGCGTGATCGGCGTCCGTGCCCGCCTGATCGCCTCGGGTGAGGCGACCGGTGCGGAGGCCCAGGCGAACGCCAGGGCCATCCTCGATCAGTCCGCACGCATGACGGCCATCGTCCGGCAGCTGCTCGACTACGCTCGCCGGCAAGGATCGCAGATCGGACTCGTCGATCTGCGGCACGTCGTCACCGGGGCGGTCGGCATGCTCGAGCCCCTGCTGCAGAAGCATGACGTGCGCGTCGAGGTCACGCTGCCGGAGCAGCCCCTCCTCGTGCGGGCGGACCTGACCCAGCTCCAGCAGGCGGTGACCAACGTCGCGATGAACGGCATGCAGGCCATGGCGCGAGGCGGGCGCCTGCGCGTCGAGGTGGGGCGTGGGCCCGCCACGCCGCCCGTCCACCATGCGGCGACGGTTGACGACTGGGCATGGGTGCGTGTCACCGACGACGGGCCCGGCATCCCGCCGGAGCACCTGCCGCACCTCTTCGAGCCATTCTACACGACGAAGGCCGTCGGAGAGGGGACCGGGCTCGGCCTCGCCGTGGTCCAGGCCATCGTGGAGCAGCACGGTGGGTGGGTGGGGGTCGAGAGCGAGCCGGGGCAGGGGGCACGCTTCACCATCTTCCTGGCGGCCACGCCGCGGGAGGCGACCCTGCAGAGGCTGGCGTCGTGACCGGTCGCGTCCTGCTCGTCGACGACGTCCCGGGCATGTGCGAGGCGCTGGCGGAGGCGCTCCGCGGGCGGGGCTGGGAGGTCGTGTGGTGCACCTCGGCGCGGGAGGCGCTCGAGGTCCTGCGCGCGAACGACGTCGACGTGGTCGTCACCGACCTGGTGCTGAAGGGCATGAACGGGCTCGAGCTGTGCGAGCGCATCGCGGAGAGCCGGCCCGACGTGCCAGCCATCGTGATCACCGCCTTTGGCACCGTGGAGCACGCCATCGGCGCCATCCGGGCCGGCGCGTACGACTTCATCATCAAGCCCTTCGAGACCGAGGCACTGGTGCTGGCGCTGCAGCGGGCCATCCAGCACCGTCGCCTCGAGGAGGAGGTGAAGACACTGCGGCGCGTGGTGGCGGAGTCGACCCACTTCGGCAACCTCATCGGCACCAGCTCGGCGATGCAGTCGGTGTACGATCTCCTCGGACGCATCGCCGACTCGCCGGCCACGGTCCTGATCACGGGCGAGAGCGGGACCGGCAAGGAGGTGGCGGCGCGCGCGCTGCACGAGCGCGGACCTCGCAAGGGCAAGCCCTTCGTCGCCATCAACTGCTCGGCCGTGCCCGAAGCGTTGCTCGAGAGCGAGCTCTTCGGCCACGCCCGGGGCGCCTTCACCGACGCGCGCGCCGCCCGCGCCGGGCTGCTGCTCCAGGGAAACGGCGGGACGCTCCTCCTCGACGAGATCGGCGACATGCCGCTCGCGCTCCAGCCCAAGCTGCTGCGCGCCCTCCAGGAGCGCACGCTGCGCCCGGTGGGTGGTGACGAGGAGGTCGCGTTCGACGTGCGCGTGATCGCCACCACGAACCGCGACCTGCGCGCGCTGGTGGACGAGGAACGCTTCCGGGAGGACCTCTACTTCCGCATCAACGTCATCCACGTCGAACTGCCGCCGCTGCGCGCGCGCGGCGGCGACGTGCTGCTGCTGGCACAGCACTTCGTCGACGTGCACGCGACGCGGGCGGGCAAGCAGGTGAAGGGGATCTCGCCCGGCGCGGCGGAGAAGCTGCTCGCCTACAGCTGGCCCGGCAACGTCCGCGAGCTGCAGAACTCCATCGAGCGAGCGATCGCCCTCACGCAGCACGAGCGCATCGTGGTCGAGGACCTGCCCGTGACCGTACGGGGGTACAAGCGGTCGCACGTGCTGATCGCGGGGGACGACCCCTCCGAGCTGGTGCCCTTGTCGGAGGTCGAGCGGCGCTACGTGCTGCGCGTGCTGGAGGCCGTGGGCGGCAACAAGACCTCCGCCGCGCAGATCCTGGGCGTGACGCGGAAGACCCTCTACCGCAAGCTCGAGGAGTACGGCGCCACCGACGGGCCGAAGGAAGCCTAGGGACCCGCCCCGAGACTCCGTCTCGGGGCGGCTTCGTGTCACCCGGCGGAGCCCACCGTCGAGGACAACGGGTGCAGGCTCGCCGCGGCGCTGGGCCGGGCGGCGACGCGCTCGAACCATGCCGTGACGTGAGACAGGGTTCCGTCTACCGGCTGGCCGACACCGCGACCGAAGTCGAGCGCACAGTAGAGGATGATATCGGCGACCGTGAAGCGCGGGCCGGCGATCCACGTCCTGCCCGCGAGCAGTGGATCGAGCCAACCCAGATTGTCGCGTACCGTCGCCTTCAGCCCCTCCGCCGCCTCGGGCAGCACCCGCAGGCGGGGGCGGAAGAGCTCCAGCCCTTCGGCGAAGCGAAACCCGTTGTAGAGGTGCTCCGTGATCCGGAGCTCGACGCGACGCTGCCAGCAGCGCGTCTCGGCCCGCTCCTCGGGCGTCGTACCGATGAGCGGCGGCGCCGGGTACTTCTCCTCCAGGTACTCGAAGATCGCGACCGTCTCGCCGATGACGCGACCGTCGTCCATCTCGAGCGCGGGCACCTGCCCACCGGGGTTACGCTCGGTGTAGGGCGGCCGCCGGTTCTCGCCTGCAAGGAGATCGACCTCGACCTTCGGGAGCTCGAGATGCTTCTCGAGCAGCACCATGCGGAGCGCGCGGGGGTTCGGCCCGAAGGAGTCGTAGAGCTTCATGGCGGCTGGTCGTAGCACCCGCGCGGCACGCTAGCCAGCAAGCCTCCGTCCGCTCGGTACGTTTCTACCTGCGTTTCCTTGCTTCCCGTGTTTCCAAACGACCCGCGTAGCCCAAGTAGTTGGTTTTGCGAGGGAATCACGATCTCGGCCACCCGGGGCGACGCGCGCCGACACGCCTAGGTCCGTTCAACCGTCTGAAAACTCAGGCGTTTCCTGCGGCATGGCGCATGCAAACAGTCCTCCTCACGCAGCGAGGACCGGTGGTGTCACTTCGAAGCACCCCACCACGACATCGCCCACAGGAGACCCGACCCACCACCTGACCGCGTCCTCCCAGGCGCGGTCATGCACGACGCCGCCGGACCTCGCTGCGGACCGTAACACCGAGGAGGAAACATGATCGATCCGAACGAAGCCTGGGTTCAGCTGGCCACCCGCATCCCGCGGCGGCTGCACCGGGATATGAAGCTCCACTGCGTCGCGCATGAAGTGTCGCTGATGACCTTCGTGGTCGAGGCGCTGCGCGAGAAGCTCGTGGCGACCACCGGCGAGTCGCACGGCGGTCGCCGGGGCCGGCACGCGTCCTGACGCGTCCCGCAAGGTGACCGCCAGACGGCGGGCCCGTCGGGCCCGCCGTCTGGCGCGACCTCGCCGCTCGGAGCCGGCGGGTGCGCGCACGAGAGCAGCTCCGAGGGGAGGCTTCACGTGTACGCAGGTGTCGACGTTCTGGGCCCACGCCGTGCCGCGATTCCGCGTCCGGTGAATCGCGGCGAGAAAGCCGTGGCGGAGCCGGGGGGTCCGGCAGACACCCGGCGCGGCGCCGGCGGGCGCGGTGCGGCCGCCGATGCGGAACGGGCGTACCTGCGGCAGATCGCGCGCACGACGCTGCTCTCGCGCGAGATGGAAGTCGAGCTGGGTGAACGGATCGCGAGCGCGGAGCGCGACATCGCCCACGCAGCGCTGGCTTCGGCACCCGGGCTGCGCCACGTGCTCGGTCTTGCCGACCGCCTGGCCGCCGGCGAGGCGCGGGTCCGCGACCTCGTGCGCGTCGAAGGCGATGACGCAGCCGCGGAAGATGCCGCGCGTGACCGCCTGCTCGCCGGTCTCGAACGCATCCGGGCGCTCGCCGAGGCGCGGCCGCCACGCGCGCGTCGCGCGGCGGACGAGGCGCTCCGCACCGCCCTCGTGGAGCTCGGGCTGGGGACGCGGCCCGTCGAGGAGGCCGTGCGGGAGCTCCGGCAGCTCGCGGAGCGCCAGCG
>JBKPDC010000092.1:0-3784 GCA_046727715.1 Thermodesulfobacteriota bacterium | reverse complement strand
TGCTCGTGCTGGCGGGCGCCTACCTGCGGCGGCCCCGCCCCGCGGGTGGCGCGTGCGTGATCCTCGCCATCGACGTGTCGGCCAGCGTCGGCCGCGCGGGCCTCGACGCCGCCGCGCGCACCCTGCCGGCGATCGCGCAGGCCCTCGGCCCGCACGACGTCGTGGGAGCGATCGCCTTCGCGGACGGGGCGCGCGTCGTGGCGGCGCCGTCGTCGACGCCGCCGGCGATGGAGGCGATCGTCGCGGCGACGGCGGGGGCCGCACTCGATCCCGGTGCGAGCGATCTCGCGGCGGCGCTGCGGCTCGCGGCGCCGCTCTGCCCCGACGGCATGCAGCCCGCCGTGCTGCTCCTCAGCGACGGGCAGGAGACCCGCGGCTCCGTGCTGGCCGAGGCCACGCTCGCGGAACCACCGGTCCCCGTCTTCCCCGTGAGCCTCGACGTCACCGCGCTGCCCCCGGCGGTGATCCGGCGCGTCCTCGCGCCGGCGGCCGTCCCCGACCGCACGGTCGTGCCACTCGAGGCGGTCGTGGAAAGCGCCATGCCGGCGCCGGTGGACGCGGCGCTCGTCGTCGTGGCCGACGGCGGCGCCCCGCAGGAGGTGCCGGCGACACTGCTGCCGGGCCTGACGGTCGTGGCCCTCCCCTACCGCGCTCGCGGGCCCGGCCGGCACACGCTCGACGCGACGCTGCGCCTCCCCGCCGAGGGACCACCCTTGCCCGGCGTCGTGCGTGTCGCGCTGGACGTCACCGCCGCGCCCCACGTGCTGGTGGTCACGGTGCGGACGAGCTCGGTCGTCGGCGCGGCGCTCGCGGAACGCGGCATGCGGGTCGAGCGCATGGCGCCCGACGCCCTCGCGCCACGCATCGCCCGGCTCGACCCCGGCGACGTCGTGATCCTCGACGACGTCGCGCGCGGCGAGGTCCCAGCGCCCGCGCTCGCGGGACTGGCGGGCTGGGTGGCGCGCGGCGGCGCCCTCGTGGTCACCGGTGGACCGCATCTGTTCGGCGATCCGGCGTGGGCCGAGAGCTCCCTGGCCCCGTTGCTCCCCGTGGAGCTGCTGTCGCAGGCGCCGGAGCCGAAGGAGCGCGAGCCGATCGCGCTCGAGCTGGTGATCGACCGCTCGAACAGCATGGGGTTCTCGACCCGTCCGGACCCGACCGCCGAGGGCGAGAAGATGGAGTACGCCCGCCGGGCGGCGCTCGCCGTGCTCGACCAGCTCGGCCCACACGATCTCGTGGGAGCGATCGCGTTCGATTCGCAACCCTACGAGCTGGGGGCGCTGGTGCCGGTGGCCGAGGGCCGCGACGCGCTGGCCGCGCGCGTCCGTGCGCTCCGGCACGGCGGCGGCACCGATTTCAAGGAAGCGCTGGAGATCGCGCGCCACCGTCTCGACGCCGCGGATCGACCCGCGCGCCACATCATCCTCCTCACCGACGGCGACACCAACCGGCGCTCCGACGAACACCAGGACCTAATCGCCGACCTCGCACGGGACGACATCACCGTCACCGCCATCCGCATCGGCCAGGACACCGTCAACCTGGAGCTGCTCCAGCAGATCGCCCGCGACACGGGCGGCGAGTTCCACCACGTCGCCGACGCCACCGCCCTGCCGCAGCTGATGATCAGGGACACACGCCGCCTGATCGACGCACCCGGCAGCCTGGTCAACGCGCGCGCCCACGTGGGCCAGTGGGGGCCGATGCTGGCGGGGCTGACCGAGGAGAGCTTCCCCGTCGTCGCCCGCTGGGCGACCACGAAGGTCAAGGACGACGCCGAGCTGCGCCTCTACCTCGACGTCGGCAGCCGGCGCGACCCGCTGCTCGCCACGTGGCAGTACGAGCTGGGGCGCGTGGCGGTGCTGCCGGTGGACTTCCAGTCCGGCGCGGCGGAGTGGGCCGGGTGGGAGGGCTTCGGGAAGCTCTGGACCCAGCTCGTCCTGTGGGTGATGCCGCACACCGCGGAGGCGGCGGCGCGCGCGGACGACGACGCGGCCGCCGGCCGCGAGTTCCGATCCGCCGGTCCGGACCTGTCGCTGCTGCGCCAGCTCGCCGCCTCGACGGGTGGGACCATCGACCCTCCGCCCGCCGCGCTGCTCGCGGCGCGGCCCGGGATCGAACACGAGGCCGTTCCCCTGGCGCCGTACCTGGTGCCGCTCGTCATCCTGCTGCTGCTGGGCGACGTGGCGCTTCGGCAGCTGGCGCGCTGAGCGGTCCCTCCCGCCGCGTGCTACGCCCCGTAGTACCGGATTTCGATCAGGTGCTTGCTCGGGTCGAAGAAGTAGAGCGCCTTGCCCGGGCCGCGCGACCCGTCCTCGTCGCCGGGACCCTGGCCGTTCCCGACCGTATGGAAGGAGTCGCCGTACGGAATGCCCGCCTCTCGCACTCGCCGGAATGTCTCGTCGAACTCGCCGCGGGTCATCGCGAACGCCAGGTGGTCGCCACCCGACGTGCCCCACGGGGCGAGCTGCACCGTGAGCTCGTCCGTCACCCGGAGCACCGAGAACGGACCGCGCTCTCCCTCGTGGGTGAAGCCGAGGATGCGGGTGTAGAACTCCACGCTGGCGGGGCCGTCGTTCACGCGCAGGATCAGATGGTCCAGCTGCGCCGGCACGTGCCTCACCCGGCTGCCGCGACGCCCGCCACCGCCACTTCGCGCGCCCGCGCCACGCGCTGCTGCATCATGTTGAGCGGCCAGAAGCCGATGCGCTGGATCCAGCTCGAGCGCGGCGGCACGACCCAGCGACGCCACATCGATCCGTAGGAGAAGAACCGGCTCGACGCTCGCACCCAGCCCTCGCGCAGCTGCTCGCGCGTGAGCCGCCTCGGCAGGAAGTGCGGGCCTTCCTCCTCGCGGTACTGGCGCAGCCACCAGCGCGGGTCGGTGAGTCGTCGCTCCGCGGCGAGCCGCCGGTAGAGCGCGGTCCCGGGGTAGGGACACAACATCGCGAAGTTCGCCATGGTGAGCTGCATCTCGATGGCGAACTCGACCGTGCGGTCGAAGACCTCGGGGTCGTCGGTGTCGAAGCCGAAGACGAAGCTCCCCCACACCGAGACGCCGTGCTCGCGCAGCATGTGCACGGTCTCTTTGTACTCGGCGGGCCGGTTCTGCTTCTTGCCGGTGAACCGCGTGGTCTCCTCGTCGATGCTCTCGAAGCCGACGAACAGCGCCTTGCAGCCGCTCGCAGCCATGAGCTGCACGTTCTCGAGCCGCCGCACGGCCGCGAGCGAGCACTGGCCGATCCAGTGCTTGCGCAGCGGGATCATGCGAGTGAAGAGATCCTTCGCGTAGACGCGATGGATCATCACGTTGTCGTCGGCGAACATGATCAGCTTGCCGAGGGTGCGGAGCTCGGCGAGCACGTCGTCCGCGGGGCGGAAGCGCATGGTGGTGCCGTTGGCCGTCGACACGCTGCAGAACTCGCACGGGTAGGGACAGCCGCGCATGGTCTGCAGCACCTGGAACGGGATGTAGCGCCGACCGCGGAACAGCTCTCGGCGCGCGAGCGTCTTGCCGGCGAGGTCGGGGAGTGGAGGCCGGTAGATCCGCGCGAGCCGGCGGTGCCGCGCATCCTCGACCACGGCGGGCCAGACGTCCTCGGCCTCGCCCACCACGACGGCATCGGCGTGGGCGGCGGCTTCGTCCGGACACGCCGTGGCATGGATCCCGCCCAGGACCACCGGCACGCTACGTGCACGGTAGGCGTCGGCGATGTCGTAGCTCCGCCGGGCGGTCTTCGAATCGACGCTGATGCCGACCAGGTCGACGTCCTTCACGTCGCAC
>JBKPDC010000091.1:0-9539 GCA_046727715.1 Thermodesulfobacteriota bacterium | reverse complement strand
CGCAGCTTGATGACAGCTCGGAGACCACGCGGGTGTCCCCGCGTGGTCTCCTCCTGCTGTCACGAAACGGCCCTTTGCCGCCCTCGTGCGACACCGAGGTGTTTCTTTCGAGCCGTGGCAGAGCGCGCACGGCGCGACGCTTGGCGGCGCCGCTCGCGCCGGCGAGTAGACTCCTGGCCGCTCCGGGAACGTCGGGTCAGGATACTAGGGCGCGACGATGACCGGGGTCCCGAGCTGGACGCGGTCGTAGACCCAGAGCACGTCGGCGTTCCGCATGCGAATGCATCCGTGGCTGACGGCGCGACCGACAAGCTCCGGGCTCGGCGTTCCATGGATCCCGAGGGTCCATCCCTCACCGTGCGCGAACCCGATCCAGCGCTCGCCGAGCGGATTCGTCGGCCCTGGTGGAATCCGCTTGATCACGCGCACGGGGACCACGCTGTCGTCGACCTTGAGAAAGTCCGGGTTCTCGACCAGCTCTTCCACCTGGTACTGCCCGGGGGGGGTTTCCCAGCCTTCCTTACCGATCGCGATCGGAAACGACTCGACCGGCGTTCCGGGGTCGTCGTCGACCAGGTAGAGACGCCGCTCGCCCAGGCGGAGCACCAGATGGGTGGGCTTGCGCGGCGGTGACCCCGGGTCCGCGCCCGGTGCTCGGATCCCCGATTCCTCTCGGTGGTGATCCGGTGATGGTCCGGCGACCCCGCAGCCACTCGGGGCCGAGCCGGCGAGGAGCGCGATCGCCACGAGAGGCGTGGCGTGACGAAACGACGAGAGGGGATGTTGGCCCATCGGCGGTTCTCGTGCCCCGGGGCGCACCCCTCGGCATCCCTACTGTATGCCAGAGTGATCGGCCTGCGCGAGCGACCGCTGCACCGTCGTGGGAGCCCCGTCCACCCAGGGTCGACTCCGATGGCCCCGGGGGCATGTGCGAAGAAACATGTGCGAAGAAAAAAGTGCTGCGTCCGCGAGCGCGCGGTCCGGTCCGCTCGCAGGTGACGCGCAACGACGCAGAGCGGCACCGGCCGTATCGTGCCACTGGGCGCCGTCGGTTTCAAAAACGATCCGGATTCTGGCATACGACGGCATGCGTTCCGCATCCGAAGCCTTCCTCCTGTCGAGGCACGCGCGCCGCAGGGCCTCGCTCGGGCGCACCCTGTCTGCCCTGGTCGTAGCGCTCGCCTCGGGCACCGTCGGGTGTGCAGTCTCGGGGCCTAGTCCAGCGTCTGCGCCCGCGAGCAAGGAACCCTATCTCCTTCTGCGCCTCGGCGAGCGGCGACTCTACGTGGTGGACGAGGAAGTCAAGCAGCCCCCCGAAGGATACCCGGTGGCGATCGGGCGGGCACAGTACCCAACTCCGACGGGCCGTTTCCAGGTGACCGAAATGGTCGAGAATCCCGACTTTCTGGTGTTTGATTTCGCCAACCCCAAGGGGCGCGATCGCGGACGCATCGCCCCAGGGATCAACAATCCACTCGGGCTTCGATGGATCGCCTTCAGCGAAGCACATGGATGGGCGGTCGGCTTTCACGGCACCCAGAAGACCGAGGTTCTGGGGCAAGCGGTGAGCCATGGATGCGTGCGCATGTCGAACCCGGACATCGTCAAGGTCTACGGCCGGATCAAGCTCGGGACGCCGGTGATCGTCGAACAGTAGCGTCGCGGGTTGCCATGCGTGTCCCGGGGATGCCTTCCCGGCTCGCTCTTCGCGTGCCGCCAGCTCGATCAGATGGCGCTCGCAAACGCCCGCGTTCGCCCGGCTTCACGGACGGCTTCGCGCCGACCGCGAGAGGAAGCGCGCCATGAGACGATCGATGAGCCTGACGGTGGTAGGGGTACTCGCCTTGGTCGCCTTGAACGGATGCGCGCGCCGACCGGCACGCACGACGGGGGCACCGCCACGGATGACGAAGCTGGAGTCGCTGTCCGGACCGCACTTCGCCTACAACACATCCGACCTCACGCCCGAGGGCCGTGCGAAGGTCCGCGGCCTGGCTGCGACGCTCAACAAGTATCCCGATCGTCGTGTGGACGTGTACGGCTACACCGACTCGAACGGCAGCGACGCGCACAACCAGCTGCTGTCCGAGCGTCGCGCCGACACGGTCAAGCAGGCGCTCATCGAGGACGGCGTCAGCGCGAGCCGCATCAGCACGCGCGGCGAAGGCGCGTCCAACCCGGTGGCGAGCAACGCCACGGCAGAGGGTCGCGCTCAGAATCGCCGCGTCGAGATCATCCTCGAGTAGTCTCGATCCCCACGTCCGGAGGCGATCGGCAATTGCGCCGGTACCGCCACCAGGTTCGCTTCCGGTTCGCATCGCTCGACCACTGGCAAGGTCGGGCTCCTTGCAGTATGAGGCGAGGGCTCTCCCATGCCCGCCTCGCGCCGCCTTTGGCTCGCGCTCGAGATCGGCCTCGCGGCGCTCGTCGTGACTCTGGCAGCGTATGGCGTCAGCGCGGGCCTGCGTGCCGTCACCAGCGGCGACATGCCTCCGGCCGCGAGTCCGGCGCGCGCCATGCCGCACGGCCCGCAGGTGCCTGGGCCCCTCGAGTCGTACGCCGTCATCGCGGCGCGCGACGTCTTCAACCCCCTCCCCGACGCCGACCGGCGGCTGACGGACGGGCTCAAGCTGTGGGGAGTCGGCCTGCACGGCGCGCGCGGGCACGCCGTGATCGAGGACGTCGAGGCCCGGCGTCAGGAGCTCTACCACGTGGGCGACACCGTCCGCGGCGCGCGCATCGCCGCGATCGCGTGGGACCGCGTGACGCTCGTGCGCGACGGGGTCGAGGCTACCCTGGAGCTGGCGCCGCCCGGCGAGCGGCGCGGGAGCGAGGTGGCGGCAACCGCCGCCGCGTCGCCGCCGCAAGCGCCCGAGCGCATCCGGCGCACCGGCGCCGACGCCTTCATCGTCGACCGGCGCGAGCTGGAGGGCGCCGCGAGCAACATGAGCGGGCTCATGACCCAGCTGCGCGCCGTGGCCGAGGTGGCCGACGGCCGCCCTGCCGGCTTCCGCCTGTTCCAGATCAAGGAGGACAGCGTCTTCCGCCGGCTCGGCATCCAGGACGGCGACGTCGTCCAGCGCGTGAACGGGGCGCCGGTGAACGACCCGACGTCGCTCCTGGCGTTCCTCGAGCGCCTGCGCAGCGAGCCGCGCGTGGCGGTCGACATCGTCCGCGGGGGGACCGCCCGCACCCTGGTGTACGACCTCCGATGAGGTGGCTGCCCGCCACGCTTCTCGTCTGCGCGCTCGCCACGCCGGGCCGTGCCGCGCCCGAGGCCACCGTGGCGCTGAACTTCCAGGACGTCGATCTCCCGGTGCTGGCGCGCTTCATCAGCGAGGTGACGGGCCGCAACTTCATCCTGGACGACCGCGTGCGCGGTCCGGTCACCATCATCTCGCCGACCCGCATCACCCCGGAGGAAGCCTACCTCGTCTTCCAATCCGTGCTGCAGGTGAAGGGATTCACCACAGTGCCCAGCGGGCGGTTCGTGAAGATCGTCCCGGTGCGCGACGGTCGCGAGGCCGCGGTACCGGGAGGCGTCGGTGACGAGCTGGTCACCCGCATCCTGCCGCTGCGCTATGCCGACGCCGCAGCGGCCGTGCCCGTCATCCAGCCCCTGGTATCGAAGGACGGCGTCGTCTCGGCCTACCCGCCGACCAACCGCCTCGTCGTCGTCGACGCCGCCTCCAACGTCGAGCGCATCGCTGCCGTGGTACGCGACCTCGACGTGCCGCCGGCGGGCGACCGCGCCACGGAGTCGGTGGCGCTGCGCTTCGCCCCCGCCGACGAGCTCGCCGGGCGGCTCCGCCAGGCGCTCGCCGCCGAGGGGCCCGGTGCCGCCGGCCTCCGCGTCGTGCCCGAGACGCGCACCAACAGCCTGGTGCTGGCGGGACCGCCCGCCGACGTCGCCCGGGCGCGCGCGCTGGCCGTTCGGCTCGATGTGGCGATGCCGGGCGCGACGCAACTCCACGTCTATCGCCTGAAGTTCGCGCAGGCGGAAGCCCTGGTGCGCGTGCTCTCCCAGCTTCTCGGCCTGCCCCCGCCCCCGCCCGCGCCGCCGAGGGAGCGCGGCAGCTTGATCATGCGAAGCAGCCTGCGCGACGAGGCCGCGATCCCGCCCTACGGCTTCGACGGCGGGATGGGCGAGCCCCCCCCGCCGCCGCCTCCGCCGCCGCCGGAACCGGTCAGCACCGGGACGGGCGCCGCCATCCCGCTCGAGGCACCGGTGCGGGTCACCGCGGATCCCGCCACCAACACCCTCGTCGTCAGCGCCACGCCCGCCGACTGGCAGACGCTCCACGGCGTGATCGCCGACCTCGACGTGCGGCGCCGCCAGGTCTTCGTCGAGGCCATCGTCCTCGAGGCCACGACGGACAAGCTGCGCCAGCTCGGCATCGAGCTGCGTGGCGCCACCGAGCTGGGCAGCTCGAGCGTCGGGTTCGGGCAGGTCAATCTGTCGGCGCTGGGCAACGCGCTGGTGGACCCCACGTCGCTGCCGGGCCTGCTCCTCGCTGCCGCCAGCAACAGGACGGTCCGGCTACCAAACGGCCAGGAGGTGCCGGCCTTCACCGCCTTGCTGACGGCGCTGGAGAACCAGAGTGACGTCGACGTGCTGTCTGCGCCCAACATGGTCACCACCGACAACGAGGAGGCCGAGATCGTCGTCGGACGCAACGTGCCCTTCGTCGCCAGCCGTGCCACCAGCGCGTCCAACCTCTCCAACCTCTTCACCACGATCGAACGCCGCGACGTCGGGATCACGCTGCGGCTGACGCCGCGGATCACGGCCGAGGACTTCGTGCACCTGACGCTCTTCGAAGAGGTGTCCGACATCGACCCGATCCCCAACCCCGCCATCGGCGACCCGAACCTGGTCGGGCCGACGACCACGATCCGCTCCGCGAGCACGGTGGTGGGTGCGCACGACGCCCAGACCGTCGTGATCGGCGGCCTCCTCGCCGACACCGTACGCCAGGACGAGCGTGGCGTGCCCTTCCTGAAGGACGTCCCGGTCCTGGGCAACCTCTTCAAGCGCGACGACATGCGCCGCGTGAAGACCAACCTGCTCGTCTTTCTCACCCCGCACGTGATCGCCAGCGACCGGCAGATGGCCGAAAATTCGCTGCGCGAGCGCGCGCGCATGCCCTCGCGGGTGCAGCGCAGCCCGGCGCTGCGCGGTCGCTCGTGGCAGGCCCCGGGGGAGGCGCCCGACGGATGAGCCCCGCCCGCGAGGCCGCCACGGCATGCGGCCTCCCGTTCGCCGACGCGCCGCCGCGACTGCCCCCCCGGGATCTGCTCATCCCCCTGCCGATGCAGTATGCGCGCCGGCACCTCGTGCTGCCGCTGGCCCGGGGGCCTCTGGGGCTGGAGGTGGCCGTGGCCGACCCCATGGCCCTCGGCCCGCTCGACGACCTGCGGCTGCTCTACGGTGCCGCGGTGTGGCCACTGGTCGTGCCGGCGGACGTGCTGCGCGACGCCATCGCGCGCGCCTACGATGCGGCGGCGGCCGCCGCCTCGGAAGACGGATCGTCGCTGGGGGCACGCCTCGAGCTCGACGCCACGCCACTCGACGACGCCGAGCCGCCCGACCTCCTCGAAGCCGGCGAGGACGCGCCCGCCATCCGGCTCGTGAACGCCGTGCTCTACGAGGCGGTGCGCGCGGGTGCCAGCGACGTCCACGTCGAACCCTTCGAGCGCAGCCTGGGGGTACGGCTGCGCGTGGACGGCGTCCTGCACGACATGCTCGCGCCACCACGGCGGCTGCACGCCGCGCTGGTGTCGCGCGTGAAGATCATGGCCGGGCTCGACATCGCCGAGCGCCGGCTGCCACAGGACGGCCGCATCGCGCTGCGCGTCGGCGGCCGCGACGTCGACGTGCGCGTGTCGATCGTCCCCACGGCCGCGGGCGAGCGCGTCGTGCTCCGGCTGCTCGACCGCGCCAGCGTGCTGCGCGACGTCGCCGAGCTCGGCATCGCGGCAGCGACGACGGCCGGGCTCGAGGCGGTGCTCGCGCGCACCCATGGGCTGCTGCTCGTCACCGGGCCGACGGGGAGCGGCAAGACGACGACGCTCTACGCGCTGCTCCGCGGTCTCGCCACCGGCGAGCGCAACGTGATGACGATCGAGGACCCCATCGAGTACCAGCTGCGGGGCATCGGCCAGATGCAGGTGGCACCGCGCATCGGCCTCACCTTCGCCGCCGGCCTGCGCGCGATCCTGCGCCAGGATCCGGACGTCATCCTGGTGGGTGAGATCCGCGATCGCGAGACCATGGAGATCGCGCTCCAGGCGGCCCTCACCGGCCACCTGGTCCTGGCCACCCTGCACACCAACGACGCCGCCAGCGCGCTCACTCGACTCCTCGACATGGGGGCCGAGCCGTATCTCATCGCCTCCTCGGTGATCGGCGTCCTGGCCCAGCGGCTCGTGCGCCGGCTGTGCGCCGCGTGCGGGGGGCGCGGTTGCGATCCGTGCCGGCAGACCGGGTTCCGTGGGCGCACCGGGATCCACGAGCTGCTCGTGCTCGACGACCCGGCGCGTGCGCTCGTGATGGCGCGCGCAGACGCCGGCGCGCTGCGCCGGCGCGCGGTCGGCGCCGGCATGACGTCGCTGCGCGACGACGGGTTCGCGAAGGCGCGCGCGGGTGTCACCAGCGAAGCCGAGGTGCTGCGGGTGACGCGCGACGAGGAGGCGTGAGCGATGCCCGTCTACGCCTACCGCGCGCTGACCACCACCGGCCGGACCTGCGCCGGCGTCGTCGGCGCCGACAGCCAGCAGGCTGCCTGGCAGACGCTGCGGGCGCGCGGGGTCTATCCCACGGCGCTGCGCGAGGATCACGACAACGCCGCCGGCGGGCGACGGGTCCCCGCGGCCGAGCTGGCGGCGGTCACGCGACACCTCGCCGTGCTGATCGGGGCGGGCGTCACCGTCGCCGAGGCGCTCGACGCGGCCGCTGAGGCCACCGAGCAGCCGCGACTGCTCAGTGCGCTCACGCGCGTCGGTGCGGGCGTGCGTGAAGGGCGGCAGCTGGCCGACGCGGTGGGTGACGCGCCCGGCGTCTTTCCGTCGTGGTACCGCGAACTGGTGCGGGCCAGCGAGGCGGCCGGAGCGCTGGGTCCCGTGCTGGCCCGCCTCGCCACCTATCTCGAGCGCACGGCGGCGCTGCGCGGCCGGCTGCGAGCGACCCTCACCTATCCGGCAGTGATGGCGGTCGCGGTGGTCGGCGTGCTCGTCTTCCTGCTCACCTGGGTGCTGCCGCAGATGGCGCAGCTCTTCGAGGAGACGCGCGCTCCCATGCCCCTCCCCGCACGCGTCCTGCTCGCCGCTGGGAATTTCGCGGCGGCCACGTGGTGGGCGTGGCTCGTCGGACTCGTGGCGGCAGGTCTCGGGATCCGTGCCTGGGCTGCCACCGCTTCGGGGCGGGCGCGTATCGACGCCTGGCTCCTCGACCTACCCGTTGCCGGCCCCGTCGTGGCAGCGGCCGCCCTGGCGCGCGTCGCGCATACGCTCTCGACGCTGCTCGCCGGTGGCGTGCGGCTCGAGGTGGCGCTCGACCTCGCGGCCGCGGTGGCCGGGAACGCGCGCGTCGCCGCGGCGCTCGCCGGAGCACGCGAGGCGGTGCGGCAGGGACAGCCGCTGGCGCCCGCACTGCGGGCGAGCGGCGTCGTCCCGCACGCGCTCGTCCGGCTCGTCGCCACCGGCGAGCGGAGCGGCGGCCTCGCCGAGTCGCTCGCTCACGCGGCCGAGCACCTCGACGCGGAGGTCGAACGCGACATCGCCGCCGCGACCGCCTTCGCCGAGCCCGCCCTCGTGCTCGTCATGGGCGCCGTCGTGTTGCTGCTGGTGCTGGCGGTCCTGGTTCCGCTGGTGCAGTTCGATCCCCTCGCGGCCTCATGAAGGGACGAGCGCGCCGCGGCTTCACCATGCTCGAGCTGACGCTCGTGCTCGTGGTGATCGGCCTCCTCGCCGCGCTCGTCGTGCCGCGTGTCCTCGGTCGCACGACCCAGGCGCGGCGGGCGCGCGCCCTCGCCGACCTCGAGATCCTGGCCCAGGCGCTCGAGGGGTATCGCCTCGACGCGGGCGCATATCCGACGACCGCCCAGGGGCTCGACGCGCTGATCCGCGTCCCGGCACTGCCCCCGCGTCCGGCGCGCTGGCGGCCCGACGGCTACCTGCCGGCGCTGCCGCGCGACCCCTGGGGACGCGAGTACCAGTACGCCTGCAGCGACGGGCGCCACGTCACGCTGCGTTCGCTCGGCGGCGACGGTCTGCCGGGCGGCGACGGCGAGGCGGGCGATGTGGAGCCCGATGCGCACTGAGCGCGGGTTCACGCTCCTGGAGACCCTGCTGGCGTTCGCGATCGGGGGTCTCGTCCTCACGGCGGCCTACGCCGCCGTCGTGCGCGCAGCGGCTGCGCGCGACGGCGCCGTGCACCGCACAGCCGGAGTCGCCGCTGCCCGGCGTGCGCTGCTCGAGGTGACGCACGGGCTCGAGACGGCCGCCACACGCCCGTTCTCGGCCGGCGCGAGCGAGCTGCGCGTCGCGCACGGCGATCCCGACGCCCGGCTCGTGCGCTGGACCGTCGAGGGGACCCGGCTGGTCGAGCGCAGCGCGCCGGCGTTCGCGGCGGCCGGTGCTGGCGAAGGACCACCCCGCGTCCTTCTCGATGGTGTGCAGGCGTTCACGGTCCGCTGCCTCGACGGCGGCGCCTGGGTGAGCGGCTGGCGCGCCGAGACGGCGCCCCGCGCCGTCGAGCTGGCGCTCCGCATGGCCGACGGTGAGGAGCTGCGCACCCGGATCGTGCTGCCGCTCGGGGGCGGAGGCTAGCGCCGTGCGCCTGGTGGGGATCGAGGTTGGCGAGCGCGAGCTGCGCGTCGCGTGGGGCGAACGCCGACTCGGCGTGGTACGTCTGACCGCCGTCGAGCGCGTGCCGCTCGATGCGGCAGCCGAATCGGTTCGCGTCGCGCTCGCCGCGCTCGCTGCCGTCGCGCCCGCGGTGGTGCTCACGGCGCTGCCGCTCGCCCGCACCACGCACCGGCTCCTCACCCTCCCCTTCCGCGACCACATGCGCCTCGCCGGCACCGCGCCGCTCGAGCTCCTCGGCCAGCTTCCCCTGAGCGCCGACGACGCCGTCGTGGCGGTACGCTCGCTCGGTCCCACGGCCGCCGGCTCCGAGGTCCTCGCCGTCGCCGTTCCGCGGGCGGCGCTGGACGCGCATGCCGCGCCCTTCGCCGGCGCCGGCCTGCCGCCGACGCGGATCGACCTCGCGCCCCTGACGGCGCTGCACCTCGTGCCCGACGACGACGTCGCGCTCGTGCTGGCGGACGGCTCCGCGAGCACGCTCGTGGTCCGGCGCGCGGGACGCATCGCCGGCCTGCGCGCGCTCGCCGCCGATGCGGCCGATGCCGCCGCGCTCGCCGCCGAGGTGCGCTGGACGCTCCGCGCGCTCGGCGGTGCCGCACGCACCGTACTGGCCGGTCCCGACGCGACGCGCGTGCAAGCCGCGCTCGCCGACGCCCTGGACGGCGCCGCACACC
>JBKPDC010000090.1:0-16229 GCA_046727715.1 Thermodesulfobacteriota bacterium | reverse complement strand
GGCGGGGCACCGAGACAGGCCGCTGAGCACGACGCCGGTGCCAGCTGTCTCCGTGCGGAGCAGGGCGCTTTCATCGCCTCCCCTCGGGCCGGTCGGCCCCGTAACGCCGGGGGGCCCCGTCGGACCCGTCGGGCCGGTCGGTCCTGTCGGGCCCGTGGCGCCGCAAGGCCCTGTCGGACCTGTCGGTCCTGCCGTGCCGGCGGGCCCCGTCGCACCCGCAGCCCCCCTCGCCCATCGGTCCCGTCGGCCGCGGAGGACCCGTCGCTCCGGGCTCGCCCATCGGTCCCGTCGGCCCCGGAGGACCCGTCAGCCCGGTGACTCCCCCTCCGGTCGCTCCCGTCGCTCCGGTCGGCCCCGTGGGTCCTTGCTCGCCGGTCGGCCCCGTAGGCCCTGGCTCGCCCAGCGCGCCGATCGAGGTCTCCTTCGGCTTGCAGTTCTTGCGCAGGACGACGAGCCCGTTGGGCTTCTGGCACAGGTTCGCCTGGGCGCCTGCGATCGCGGGGAACCGGACCCCCGGCAAGCGCGACTCCGGCGGCGATGCGGACGCGCCTGCGCATCATGCCGACTCCGCGGTGCGCGTCAGAACTCGTACTGGATCCCCCCGGTCGGGATGACGCTGGCACGCGCTCCGTCGTGGGTGAGTGGCACGATCACGCCCGTGAACAGTATCAGGTCGCGCACGAGAATCACCTTGAAACCGACCGCGAGGTCGACGACGTTCTCCGGCTCGAGCGTGGTCAGGAACTGGGTCCCGTTGGCCACGGCGCGCGCCTGGATGGGTGGATCGAACTCGCCGCGAATGGTGACGAGCCGCGGGTCGGGCACGAAGAAGGTGATGTCGTCGCTGGTGAAGCCGCTGGTCCCCACGACGTCGGCCAGCAGCGTCAGGCGGTCGAGCGCGGCGAAGGACGCCCCGACGCCGTAGCGCACGCCGCTGCGCTCGATGTCGCTGGCGTTGATGTCGACGCCGAAGCTGCCATGCACGTCCCAGCGCGCCGACTGCCACGAGGCCACGAGGGACGGCGTCACCACCATGTCGCCGAGCCCCTGGAAGTTGTTCTCGTTCCCGGTGGGGAAGTGCAGCGTGAGGCCGGCGGCGAGTCCCCAGGTGTTGCGATCCAGGAAGCGGTACTTGGCCCGCAGGAGCAGGTCGCCGGGACCGAACGCGTCCGCGTCGAGCGACTCGAATCGGCCGGTCTGCGAGAGCACGGAGAAGCGTCGCGCACCGTCCATGGCGGTGTAGTAGACCGGCAGCAGCAGGTTCACGTCGGCGTCGCCGGTGAGGCCATACGTGGCCGAGAAGTAGAAGACGTGCGAGGTGAGCGAGAAGTCACGCGTCTCCACCCGTTGCGGCACGACCAGGCTTCCGGAGACCGCGACGAACCGGCTGCTCAACCGCTCCGAGAGGGTGTCGCCGTCGAAGTGCGTGAAACGCGCGTAGAGATACGACGCGGCGAGATCGAAGCGGCCCTTGCCGACGGTCTCGGCGCGTTCCAGGAAGGCGGGTCCGAGCGGACCGGTGACGCGCTCGAAGGCCCCCGCGGATGGATCGAAGCGGTAGATGATGCCGGGCGTCGTCGTGGTGGCCGGAAAGTCGGTCGCCCGCGCCAGCGCCCGCTGCAGCTCCAAGATGGCGGGGGTGATGGTCACGAAGCCGGGCTGGAACACGCCGAGGCGCTGGCTGAGTGACTCGGCGCGGGCAGCACCCGCCGCGAGCAGGAGCAGGATCACGACGCCACGAGCCATCGACCGCTCGGCGCGTCCCCTCTTTGCCCTCGCGTTCACCCGCGGGGTTCCGATATCCGCGGGCGCCGAGAGGGTCAACTGACAATGTGGGAATCCGCCGCGAAATCAACCGAATGGTGATGCACCGCGGGACCGTTGGGGGCTGCGGTCCGGGCACATGTCGCGACGACTACCCCAGGTCTGCCACCCAGTTGCCATGGAAGCCGAACGGCACGCGGTCGGGGAGGTGGATGGTCGCCACCGGCTCGCCGGTGAAGTCCTGCGCGTGCAGGATGACGACGTCGCTGCGGCCGGTCGTGCCGTCATAGACGTACGACAGGATCCAGCCGTCGTCCTCGGCGGCATCGCGCGTGCGCGGGACGAATACCGGCTCCAGTGTGACGCGACCGCGGCCGTAGTCGTGGACCTCGGTCACCCCGCGTGCGAGGTCGTACTTGATGGCGGGGCCGTGCCGAAGGGCGTCGAAGGTCGCGGCATAGCCGAACCGGTGGCGGCGGCCGGTGAGCCGTTCGTCGTGGCGCGGGAACTCGACGGCGCGGTCGTCGACGCGTTGCTCGTGCGCACGTCCCGTCAGGGGATCGAGCGTCCAGCGCTCCAGGGTGGGCGCGCCCTCGTTGGGACCGAGCAGATCGCTCGCGAACATTCGTGGATGGCGCACGACGTCCACCACCACGCGGCCGTCGGGGAGGTCGTAGGCATTCAGCAAATGGTAGACGTAGCACGGCTCGACCTCGACCCAGCGGATCTCGTCGGCTGCGCCCTCGCGCGGCAGGAGCCCGACGCGCGACGGGTGCTCCGGGTTCCAGGTGTAGGGAAAGCTCCCGCCCGACATGGCCAGTTCGACGTCGAACGTCACCGGCAGGTCCAGGACCAGGACGTACCGCTCGGTGATGGCGCAGTCATGGACCATGGGCTTGCCGGCCAGCGGCACGTCGATGCTGCGGCGGACGCGGCCGTCCCTGCCGACGACGACGTAGCGCACGTGATCCCACTCCCAGTAGTAGGTCAGCGCGTGCAGCTCGCCGGTGACGGGGTCACGCTTCGGGTGGGCGGTGAAGGAGCCCGCGAGCGTGCCATCGAAGTCGGACCGCCGGGCGGTCTCGAGGTCGTCGCTCAGCTCGACCGGGAGCCCGCCGGCCTCGACGATGGCGAAGGTGCGACCGGCAAGGGCGATCACGTTCGTGTTGGCCGTGTTGTCGCCGATGCCGTGCCGCGGGCCGGTCACCTCCGGCCACCCGAAGAACTCGCATACGCGGTCCGAGCGGACCCAGCGCCGCCGGTACCAGTGAGCGCGACCGTCGCGCAGCCGCACGCCGTGCACCATGCCGGGGCCGGTGAACCAGTGGTAGGCGGCGCCGTCCTCGCTCGGCAACGGGTTGGGGCCGATGCGCAGAAAACGGCCCACCAGCTGCGGCGGGATCGCGCCGGTGACCCCCAGATCGTGGGCGGTGAGCTCGTCGGGCACGGGCGCGAAGTTCCCTGCGAGATAGCGATTCGACGTGTCGGTCATCGCGAAGTCCTCCGTTGGGTAGCGCGCGCGGCCTGCTCGGGACGAACGCCGAACAGCAGGTCGCTCATCACATCGAGAGCCGGCTCGAGCTCCGACCCGCCCGCGCCCTGCATAGCGCCCTGGATCCGGAGCTGCGCCAGCCCATGCACGGACGCCCACACGACCGAGGCGAGGTCGGTCGTCGGCACGTCGGGCCGGAAGCCGGCCGCCTGCGCGGCGGCGACCAGCCCGAGCAACTGGCCGAACGCCGCCTGGCCGGCCTCCCGATATCCCGCGTCGGTCGTGTCCACGCGGTCCGGGTGGAACATCAGCGCGAACACGCCGGGGCTGCCGAGCGCGAAGCGGACGTAGCCTCGGCCCGCCGTCGCCAGCCGCTCCAGGGGCGGGGCGTGTGGCCCGGCTTCGCGCGTGGCGGCCTCGACCGAGCCCATCAGCTCCCGGAAGCCCTGCGCGGCGACCGCCGCGAGCAGCGCGGACAGCGAGGAGAAGTGGCGCAGCGGTGCGCCGTGCGAGAGACCTCCGCGGCGCGCGATCCGGCGCAGCGTCAGCGGCTCCAGGCCCTCGGTGTCGAGCAGGCGGCGGGCGGTCGCGAGCAGATGCTCACGCGTCGGGAGCGCGACGGCCTCCATGTAGACAGCGTCTACCGAGGTGCGTAGACAGTGTCAACAGAGAGTCGGGGGGTTGACTCGAGAGGCTACGCCCGGATATTTCAGCATCCGGATACACGGATGAAAGTCCGTGGTCCGAAGGAGGATCCCATGAGCCAGCCCGCCAAGGCCGTTCCCGCTGCCCCGACCCGCCTGCCGTTCAAGGTGAAGGACCTCGGCCTCGCCGAGCTCGGGCGCAAGGAGATCCGCCTGGCGGAGCAGGAGATGCCCGGTCTGATGGCCATCCGGGCGCGGCACGCGGGCGCGAAGCCGCTCGCCGGCGCGCGCGTCATGGGCTCGCTCCACATGACGGTCCAGACGGCGGTGCTCATCGAGACCCTGGTCGACCTCGGTGCAGACGTGCGCTGGGTGTCGTGCAACATCTTCAGCACCCAGGACCACGCCGCCGCGGCGGTGGCGGTCGGCCGCGACGGCACGACCGAGAAGCCGCGCGGCGCGGCGGTCTTCGCCTGGAAGGGTGAGACGCTCGAAGACTATTGGTGGTGCACCAACGAGGCGCTGGTCTGGCCCGACGGGAGAGGTCCCGACCTGATCGTCGACGACGGCGGCGATGCCACGCTGCTCGTGCACAAGGGTCTCGAGTTCGAGCGCGCCGGGAGGGTGCCCGAGTTCGACGCGCAGAACGACCCCGAAGAGTGGGGCATCATCCTCGCGCTCCTGCGCCGTCTGCAGGCCGAGGCGCCCGGGCTGTGGGAGCGTATCTCGACCAGGATCCGCGGCGTCAGCGAGGAGACCACGACCGGCGTCCACCGCCTCTACGAGATGGCGAAGAAGGGCACGCTGTTGTTCCCCGCCATCAACGTGAACGACTCGGTGACGAAGTCGAAGTTCGACAACATCTACGGCTGCCGGCACTCGCTCGTCGACGGGTTGAATCGCGCGACCGACGTCATGCTGGGCGGCAAGATCGCCGTGGTGTGCGGGTTCGGCGAAGTGGGCAAAGGGTGTGCCGAGTCGCTGCGCGGGCAGGGCTGCCGCGTGGTCGTCACCGAGATCGACCCCATCTGTGCGCTGCAGGCGGCGATGCAGGGCTACGAGGTGGCGACGGTCGAGGACTACGTCGAGAAGGCCGACGTCTTCATCACGGCCACGGGCAACTACGGCATCATCACCGCCGCGCACATGGCGCGCATGAAGGACAAGGCGATCGTCGGCAACATCGGCCACTTCGACAACGAGATCGACATGGCCGGGCTGGCACGGGTGCCGGGGATCACGCGGGTGAACATCAAGCCGCAGTACGACGAGTGGGTGTTCCCCGACGGCCACTCGGTCCTGATCCTCGCCGAGGGGCGGCTGCTCAATCTGGGGTGCGCCACGGGGCATCCTTCGTTCGTGATGAGCGCGTCGTTCACCAACCAGGTGCTGGCGCAGCTCGAGCTGTGGCGGAACGCGACGGCCTACGAGAAGCGCGTCTACATGCTGCCGAAGCAGCTCGACGAGGAGGTGGCGCGGCTGCACCTCGAGAAGCTCGGGGTGCGACTGACGCGGCTGAGCGACAGGCAGGCGGAGTACATCGGTGTGGCGGTCGATGGACCGTACAAGCCGGAGCACTATCGGTATTGAGGCGTCCCGTCGGCGCAGGTTTAGACCAGGCATGCTCCGACTGTGTCGGCGTAGCGTAGGCCGCGCGGCGTAAGGCGCAGGCGTCCGCCGGAGAGTTCGACCAGCCCGTCGGTCTCGAGGTGCGGGAGTTGCGGAAAGGCGGACCGGAGCGTGGTGGCGAAGCGGCGTTCGAATTCGGGGACGTCGACGCCGGTGATGCGGCGAAGGCCGCTGATGACGAAGTCGGCACGCGCCTGCGCCTCGGTGAGGTGCTCCTCGCCGTCGACGGCGGTGCCGTCCTCGGCGACGGCCGCGCGCCAGCGGTGCGGGAGGCGGACGTTCCACCAACGCCGGGTCGGCGGCAAGGCGTGGAACGAGTGGGCGCCGGGGCCGAGGCCGAGGTAGTCGCTGCCGTCCCAGTAGTGCGTGTTGTGGCGCGACGCGAACCCCGGGCGGGCCCAGCTCGAGATCTCGTAGCGCTGGAGCCCGGCGGCCCCCAGGCGCTCGGCGGCGAGATCGCCCATGGCGCTCTCGAGGTCGTCGTCCACCGCGACGAGGCGGCCGCGCGCCCGCCAGGCGTGGAACGGCGTGCCCTCCTCCCACGTGAGCGCGTACGCCGAGACGTGCTCCGGGTCGAGCGCCAGCGCCCGAGCGACATCGTCCTCCCAGGCCGCGAGCGACTGGCCGGGAATGGCGAAGATCAGGTCGAGGCTCAGGTTCGCGAAGCCGGCGGCCCGCGCCATGGCGACGGCCGCGCGCGTTGCGTCGGGGGCGTGGTCGCGACCCAGAGTGCGCAGCAGGATGGGTTGGAACGATTGGGCGCCGAGCGAGAGCCGGGTAACGCCCGCACGGCGATACCCCTCGAGGCGACCCCGGTCGACCGTTCCCGGGTTGGCCTCCAGCGTGACTTCGGCGTCGTCGCACAGGCCGACCTGCCGAACCGCGTCGAGCACCCCGCCGACGGCGTCCGGCGACAGCAGCGACGGCGTACCGCCGCCGAGGTGAACGGTGTCGATCCGCCGTCCGCGCCACTCGGGACGCGCCGCCCAGACCGTCAGCTCGGCGCGGTAGGCAGCGACGTCATCCGCCTCCGGCACGACCGACGACGCGTAGACGTTGAAGTCGCAGTACGGACAGACGTGCCGGCACCAGGGCACGTGGACGTAGACCGCGTAGGCTGCCGCCATGCGACTCAGCGATAGCGACGCAGGAGCCCGACGACGACCCCCCGGACCTGCACGTCGTCGGGGCTTGCCACGATCGGCTCGACGCGCTCGTTGGCCGGGATCAGGTGAATGCGGCCACGCCGCCGGTAGAAGCGCTTCACCGTGGCCTCGCCGCGGACGACGGCGACGACCGTGGCGCCGTTGGGGGCGTCGGGCCGCGCCTCGACCACGACGACGTCGCCCTCGAGGATGCCGTCGCCGATCATGGAATCGCCCACCACACGCAGCGCGAAGGTCTCCCCCTTTCCGAGGAGATCTTCGGGAAGGGCGACGGACTCTGCCGTCTCGACGGGCTCGATCGGCCGGCCCGCCGCCACGCGACCGAGAAGCGGCACGATGGTGGTCCCGCCACCGCCCGCCCGGGCGAGCACCTCGACCGAGCGGCTCTGATGCGCGCGGCGCCGGATCATGCCGCGGCTCTCGAGGCGCGCGAGGTGCTTGTGGACGGTCGCGAGCGACGCGACCCCGAGATGCCGCGCGATATCCTCCAGCGACGGAGCATACCCGTGTTTCCGGAGGTACGCCTGCACGAAGTCCAGGACCTGCTTCTGACGCCGGGTGACCACTCGACCCTCATAGGCAAAGAAAAGACGAATCTCAAGCGTGTTCCTGCTCTAGATCTTGCCCTCCGGGCCGCCGCACCGCAGACTCGGCTATCTCGTATGCGGCGGGTCCTCGACGATGCGTACCGCGTTGCGCCTGGCCATCCTGGCGCTCGCTGCCACGGGTGCCACGCCCGCACCCGCCCCGACCGCCGTGGAGCGGCTGTCCCGCTTGGTCGGCGGGAAGCCGCTCAGGCAGGCGCAGCGGTGAGCATCGCCGCCGGGGTCCTGCTGGCCGCCGTCCTCGCCGCGGGCACGGTCGCCGCCGAGGGACCGGGGGAGAAACCTCCTGGCGGCGACGCGCCGCAGGCCCGGACCATCACGCTCCAAGGCGATCGGCTCACGGTCCGGGTCACCGACGTGCCGCTCGAGGAGGTCCTGCAAGCCGTCACTGCGCCGAGCAAGGCCGAGATCCGGGGCGCGGTGAAGGAGCCGCACGCGGTGACGGTGGAGTTCGCGGACGTCCCGCTGCGCGACGGCCTCACCCGGCTGCTCGGCGAGCAGAACTTCGTGCTCACGTACCGCGAGGACGGGTCGCTGCGCACCCTGACCCTCCTCGGTGGGCCTCAGGAGCCGTCGATGGAAGCCAGGATCGTGAAGACCGCGCCCACCGGCACCGCCCAGCCGCCTGCGCCGAATCCCACGGACCTGCTGCAGCGCAGCGTGCCGGTCAGCGGCAAGCTGCAGCAGCTTCTCGGACAGCAAACCGCCACGATGCAGCAGTTGCTGGACCTGGCGCTCCGCCAGGAAGACTCGTCGGTCCGCCAGGAGGCGATGCGCGTCGGGATGTCCGCCGTCGACACGGTCCCCGAGCTGCGCGAGTCGGTGGTCAAGTCACTCGCGAGCACGAACGACGATGGGCTCGCGAGCATGCTGCGCAGCATGGCGCAGGATCGCGCCCGCGAGCTCGTGGCGCAGCTGGCGACGTCGCGCACCCCCGAGATCCGCGCGCGGGGCCAGCGGCTGCTCCGGCAGCTGAACGATGCCAGCGCGGCCGGCGAGACGCCCTGAAACAGGAGAGCGGCCCGCGTTTCGTCGACGTCCTCGAGTATCTCGCCGCGCACTCGCGCGAGAGGGCGCCGCAGAAGAAGGCGACGGGTGATCCTCGACCAGCTCCCGCCCGCTGACGCCCCGGCGGCTCCAGGTCTCTAGGACCCTGACCCGAGACGAAGTCTCGGGTCGGTCCCTTACTGCCGGAGCGCCCGTTCGACGCCCCGCAGCCTGGCAACCGCCTCGTTGTGCTTGTCGAGGTCGACGTTGAACTCGTGCGACCCGTCCCCGCGGGCGACGAAGTAAAGATACGGAACGTCGGCCGGAGCGCACGCCGCTTCCAGCGCCGCGCGGCCCGGGTTGGCAATCGGCGTCGGCGGCAACCCCGGCATGGTGTACGTGTTGTGCGAGGTCGGTCGCGCGAGGTCGGAGCGCCGAATGCGACGATCGCCGTCGGTGCGGCCGTAGAGCACCGTCGGGTCGGCTTGCAGGGGCATGCCCCTGTGGAGGCGGTTCAAGAACACCGCAGCGACCAGCGGACGCTCCTCGGGTACCGCCGTCTCCTCCTCCACGAGCGACGCCAGGGTGACCGCCTGGTGCGGGGTCAGCCCGAGTCGCGCCGCCCGTTCCTGCAGCTCCGCGGTGAAGACCTCGCGGAAGCGGCGGATCATCGTCCGTAGCACGCGGTCCGGCGGAGTCGCCGCGGGGAACGCGTACGTGTCGGGAAAGAGATAGCCCTCGGGGCCCTCCGGCGGCAGGCCCTCGACGGCGAGGAATTGCGGGTCGGCCAGCAGCGCCTGGAAGGTTTCCGCGGACCCGAGACCCGCGGCCGCGAGGCGCGCGACCACCGCATGCACCGTGAGGCCCTCGGGAATGACCACGGCGTGCAGCGAGTCGGGCGGACCCGTGATGCGCGCGAGCAGCTCACGGGGGGAGAGCGGCTCCGGGATGCGAAACTCGCCCCAGCGGATGCTGCGATCCCGGCCAGTGAGGCGCGCCCATGCCACGAAGAGCGTCGGCCACCGCAGCAGGCCCTGAGCGGCGAGCCGCCGTGCGATCTCGGGAAGTCGCTCGCCCTCCTGGATGGCGATCGTGGCCGGCTCGGACAGCGCGGGGCCCCGGCTGCCGAGCAGCAGCGCCCCCACCCCGGCGCCCACGAGGAGAATCGTCGCCAGCACGCCGGCGACGACGACGATGCGCTGTCGAGTCACGCCGGGCGAGCCAGGTAGGATTCGAGAATGATTGCCGCCGCTTCCTGGTCGACCAGCGCTCGGCGACGTGCCCGCGACAGATTGGCCGCGCGCAGCGTCCGCTCTGCTTCGGCCGTCGTCAGCCGCTCGTCCCACAGCTCGACGGGGAGCCCGAGATGAGCCCCGACCCGTTCCGCGAACGCCCGCACCCGGGCGGCCTGCCGACCCTCGCTGCCGTCCATGTTGAGGGGCAGCCCGACCACGAGCCGCACCGGCTCGTACGCGGCGAGCCGCGCCGCGATCTCCTCGAGATCACGCCGTCCGCCCACCCGGTGCACGACGCCGACCCCGCGGACGGTGAGCCCGAGCTCGTCACAGACCGCGAGCCCGATCCGGGCGTCCCCCACGTCGAGCGCGGCGAGGCGCATGCCCTAGCTCGTAACACCGGCGCCTTCCGGGGGGCAAACCGCACTGCCAAGGGCCGGGAATCGGGAAAAAACGTTCTGTGCGTTGACAATCGCGTGTCGCTTTGGCAGGGTGCGCCGCGACTCGGACCAAGCGTTCGCTCTTGTCGCCGGTCGCGTTCCCCAGCGCGGCAGGTCGGAGGACCGACAGATGATGTCGAGACGCCGAAGCCTCGTCGGGGTAGTGCCACGCGGAACACAGCGCTTCCTGGTGTTCCTGTGCGTCGCCGCGATGGTCGCGCCGTCGCTCGCCAACGCCAAGCGCGGCAAGCGCACGTCGGAGGCGGCGCAGGACGGTGACGATCGCAGCATCGACCTCGGTCTCGACACGCAGTCGCTGGCGGAGTCGATCGACCGCAAGCACGCGGCCGACGGCATCGTTTTCACCGAGCGCCCGGCGGCGCGCGGCGACCGTGTGGTCGATCCTGCCGAGCTGCCCACCCGCGACGCCTCGCCGCCGGTCTACGGTTCGGCGGGCGAGGTGGACGAGCACGTGCACGTCCAGCACGGCGACACGCTCGAGCACATCCTCGTGATGAAGGGCCTCGGGTCGGCGGAGGCCTACCCGTGGCTGCGCGCGGCGCAGGGTGTATACGACCTGCGACTCGTGAAGCCGAAGCGCGGCTTCACGCTGCACTTCGACCGCGCGACCCGCGAGCTCCAGTCAGTCCGCTACGAGATCGACAACTCTTCGCTGCTGACGCTCGAGCGCCGCTTCGACGGCACGGTGGTCGGGCGGCGCGAGGCGCTGCCGTACTTCGTCGAGATCAAGGGGGTTACCGGCCGCATCGACCGCGGCCTCAAGCCCGATTCGATGGAGGCCGGTGTGCCGCCCGATGTGGCGTCCGAGCTGGTCGACATCTTCGGCTGGGACCTCGACGTCGGTGCCAACCTCCAGCCCGGCGACGAGTTCCGCATCATCTACGAGAACATGTGGGAGACGGGGAAGGCCGCTCCGTCGCCTGGCAAGATCCTCGGGGCCCAGATCGTCACGCGCGGCACGACCCTCACCGCGGTCCTCTTCGAGAACGAGGACGGCTCGGGCGGCTACTACACGCCCGACGGTCAGGCGCTGTCGCGCGACTTCCTGCGCTATCCGCTCGAGTTCAAGGAGATCAGCTCCGAGTTCTCGATGGGCCGCTATCACCCCATCCTGCATCGCTGGCGGCCGCACCGGGGCGTCGACCTGGCAGCGCCGCGCGGTACGCCGGTGCGCGCCGTCGCGGACGGCTGGGTGAAGGAAGCGCACTGGATGGGAGGGCTCGGGCGCGCCGTCCAACTCGAGCACATGGGTGACCGTGTCACCACCTACGGCCACCTGAGCGAGATCGCGCCGGGCATCCAGGAAGGGGCCACGGTCGAGCAAGGCCAGGTGATCGGCTACGTCGGCTCCACCGGACTGGCCACGGGGCCGCATCTCCACTACGAGGTGGAGGAAGGCGGCGTCCACCTCGATCCGATGCAGTTCGAGGTCGAGCCCGAAGACCCCGTCGACACCCAGGTGCGGCGCCGCTTCGACAAGGTGCGGACCGCGGTCGTGCGGCAGCTGGCGGGTCTGCCAACGGCGGATCGACCCTGGTCCGTCTCGCTGTCGGCGGCGTCGTTCCGGGCGGAGTAGGCAACGCGGTATCTTGCGGGACCGCGGCCGCGTCTCTTCGCACATCGCGGGGCCTCCGGGACCCATCCCGAGAACACCCTGGAGGCGTTCGCCGCCGGCCTCGCCGCCGGGGCCGATCGCCTCGAGCTGGACGTGCATGCCACGGCGGACGGCCACGTCGTCGTGCTGCATGACGCCGAGCTCGATCGGACGACGAACGGCTCCGGGCCGGTCCGCGAGCGGACCCTGGCCGACGTGCGCGCCCTCGACGCCGGCCATCGCTTCGCCGCCCCCGACGGCAGCCACCCGTGGCGCGGGCGCGGCGTGCGCGTGCCGACCCTCGACGAGCTGCTCGCCGCGCACTTCGGCGTGCCGCTGAACATCGAGGTGAAGCAGGACGCGCCCCCCATCGAGCACGCCGTGCTCGCCGCGCTCGATCGTCACGGCGCACGTGAGCGCACGCTGCTCGCCGCCGAGCACGCGGCGATCATGACCCGCATCCGTGGCGAGGCGGCCGACGTGCTCACGAGCTGCTCGGCCGCCGAGGCGGCCGAGTTCGTCTTCCGCCTGCGCGACGGGCAGCTCACGGGGTGGACGACCCCCGCCGTCGCACTCCAGGTGCCGCCGCGCTACGCCGGGATCGACGTCGTCACGGCCGAGTCGGTCGCCGCCGCGCACGCGCTCGGGCTCGAGGTGCACGTCTGGACCATCAACGACCCGGCGGAGATGGACGCGCTCCTCGACCTCGACGTCGACGCCATCATGACCGACGTCCCGGCGCTGGCCATGGACGTGCTACGCCGCCGCGGGCTGCGCTGAGACGCGGGCGGTCGCGGGGACCTCGGTGAAGGCTGCCTGGTCGGGGCGGCGGGTGCGCCACCAGTACTCGACGGTGAAGCCGGACCAGTTGTTGGTCACCTTGCCCGAGGCGGTCTTGTACCAGCTGGTGCAGCCGTCTTCTTCGCGGACGTCGGATACCTGGTGTCGCGCGACCCCGAGCTCGGCGGCCTCGCCCGCGAGCTGCACGCCTGGCTACTGGCGGTCTTCGTGCAGCTCTTCCGTCTGCTGCAGCGCGACGGCCACATGGACCGCGGGCTCGGCGATGACGACCTGGCCGGCATCGCGACCAACGCCTACATCATCTGGTTCAGCTGGCTCGGCTACGTGCGCACCGTCACGCCCGAGGCGGCCCTCGATCGCGCGGTCAGCGCGCGCGGCGCGCTGCAGAGCTTCCTGGTGCTGGCGCCGCACCTGGAGCCCGGGTTCGCCGCCCGCGCGCGCGCGATTCTCGAACAGGGGGCGGGGATGCGACGCGGGCGGGCGGCGCGACGAGCCGGGCGCAATGGCTGACGAGCGTGGCAGTCCGCCGACGGGTGACGGTCCTACCGACGGGGCCCGGCCACGTCCGCGATCAGGGCCAGCAACCCGTCGTGCAGCAGGCCGTTCGACGCGACCATGCCGGGCCGGAGCGGGGACGGCTGGTTGAAGACCAGCGGCGTCCCGTCGAGCCCGGTGACGCGCCCCCCCGCCTCCTCGACCAGGAGCGATCCCGCGCAGATGTCCCACTCGTTCTTCGGTGTGAGCGTGAAGGTGGCGTCGCCGTGGCCGGCGGACAGCTCCGCGAGCTTGAAGGCGACGCTGCCGGTGAGCACGACCTTGCAGCGCGGCTTGAAGGCGTCCCACTCGCCGCGCTTGTCCTCCGACCGGCTCGCCATCACTTCGGCATCGGCCACCACGTCCTGCGTGCTGACGCGGGCCGGCGTGCCGTCGACCGTCGTGCCGTGGCCGCGCACCGCGCAGTAGAGCCGGTCCGCCGCCGGGTTCAGCTCGACGGCGACGATGGGCCGGCCGTCTTCCACCAGCGCGATGCAGACGCAGAACTCGGGGATGTGCTGCGTGAACTCCTTCGTGCCGTCGAGCGGGTCGACGATCCACACGCGCCGTTGCGCGAGACGAGCCTTCGAATCGGCCGTCTCCTCGGAGAGCCAGCCGTCGTCGGGGAACGCCCTGGTGACGATCGCGTGGATGCAGGCGTTCGACTCGCGGTCGGCGGCGGTGAGCGGGTCGTCGTGGCCCTTGAGCTCGATCTCGAGATCGGTCTTGTAGTAGCGGCGGATGATGGCGGCGGCGGCGCGCGCCGCCTCGATCGCCACGTCGCGCTCGCGGGCGAGCGCGCTCACGCCGGCACCCGGGAAGCGCTCTGCCGTGGCTCGGTCCTGGCACGCATGAGCGGACCCGTATCAAGTCGCCTTCGCCTTTTGAAGCGCGACGCGGTGCCCGTCCTTGACGCACCGCCGGCAAGCCATTACGCAACCTGCGTGCGCGCTCTCGTCGTGCTGCTCGCCACCGCCGGCGGCGTCGGGTACGTCCCGATCGCACCAGGAACGGCCGGCTCACTCGTGGCCATGCCGTTGCTCCCGTTCCTCGCCGGGCTCAGGCAGCGTGCGCCGCTGATGGGATGGCTCGCCGTCGCGGCGCTTCTGCTGACGGCGCTCTGGGCCGCGGACCGCGCCGATCGCATCTTCCCCGGACACGACAATGGCCGCATCGTCATCGACGAGGTGGCGGGCATGGTCGTCGCCGGGCTCTTCGTGCCGGGAACGTGGGGCGCGGCGGCGCTGGCCTTCGTGCTGTTCCGCATCCTCGACGTGGTGAAGCCGTGGCCGGCGGGCCTGATCGACCGCCGCATGCCGTGCGGCCTCGGCGTGGTGGGCGACGACCTGGTCGCGGGTCTCTACGCCGGGGCGGGTGCACGACTCCTGCTGGGGCTCGCCTGAGCCAGTTCAGATGATTTCGCGCGCGGCCATCCTCTCCACCGGCGACGAGCTGACCACCGGCCGCATCGTCGACTCGAACGCGAGCTGGATCGCCGACAAGCTCTTCGAGATCGGCGTCGACGTCGCCTGCGTGCTCACCGTCGGCGACTATCCCGACCGCCTGGAGTGGGCATGGCGGCAAGCGCTCGAACGGGCGGACGTCGTGATCTCGACCGGCGGCATCGGTCCCACGGCAGACGACCTGACCAGCGAGACGGTCGCGCACGTCTTGGGCGTGCCGCTGGTCGAGCACACCGAGTCGGCGGACCGCATCCGGCGATGGTTCGCGGCCACCGGCCGGCCCATGCCGGAGAACAATCTGAAGCAGGCGCTGATGCCGCAGGGCGCGGTCCTCGTTCCGAACGCGCTCGGCACGGCGCCGGGCTACCGCGTGGCGCACGGTGGCCGGCACGTCGTCGTGCTGCCCGGCGTCCCGCGCGAGATGAAGCCGATGATGGAGGAGACCGTCCTGCCGTGGCTGCGAGCGCAGCGCGGCGGTGCGGTCTACCTGGCGCGTACGTTCCAGACCTTCGGCGTCACGGAGTCGGGCCTCGACGAGCTCGTGGCAGGGGTGGTGGATCCGTCGGAGGGCCGCGTGTCGTTCCGCGCCAGCTTCCCCGAGGTGTCGGTCCGGGTCGTCGTGCAGGGCGACCCCGCGGTGGCGCGCGAGCGTCTCGCGACCGTCGGCGACCGGCTGCGGGCCGCGATCGGGTCGTACTGCTACGGCGAGGGTGCGGTCACGCTGGAGGAGACCGTGGGCCGCCTGCTGCGCGAGCGCGGTCGCACCGTGGCCACGGCCGAGTCGTGCACCGGCGGGCTGGTCGCGCACCGCCTGACCAACGTTTCCGGGAGCTCGGCCTACGTGCTCGGCGGGATCGTCGCCTACGCGAACGACGCGAAGCGCGAGCTGCTCGGCGTGAATGCGGCTACGCTGGAGGCGCACGGTGCCGTGAGCGAAGAGACGGCGGCCGAGATGGCGGCGGGCGCACGCCGCGCGCTCGGCGCGGATGTCGCCATCTCCACCACCGGGGTCGCCGGGCCCGACGGCGGGACGGCCGAGAAGCCGGTGGGCACCGTCTGCCTGGGGCTCGCGTCGGCCGAGGAGACGGTGGCGGCGCGCTACCAGCTCTGGGGCACGCGCGACTGGGTCAAGCTGCTGGCGTCGCAGGTGGCGCTCGAGTGGGTCCGGCGGCATCTGCTCGGCCTGCCGGTGCGGGAGCTGGCGCTGTTTCGCCCGCGGCGCTGAAGGTCGCCCGGTCGACCCGACGCGCGGAGGAGGCTCCATGGTCCTCGAAATTCTCGCGGTCGTTTGCGCCGGGCTGTTCGCCGGGGCGGCCACCTACCTCACCGCCGTGGAGCATCCTGCTCGCGTTTCCTGCGGCGCTGCGCTGGCCATCCGGGAGTTCGCTCCGAGCTACCGGCGGGGTACAGCCATGCAGGCCTCGCTGGCCCTTGCCGGACTGCTCGTCTCCCTCCTCGCCTGGTGGGGCTCGGGTCGCGGCGCGCTCCTGGTGGGCGGCCTGCTCCTCGGCGCCGTCGTGCCGTTCACGCTCCTGGCCGTTCTTCCCACGAACCACCGGCTGCTCTCGCCCACCCTCGACCCCGACTCGCCCACGGCGGCCGCCTTGTTACGACGCTGGGGCCATCTCCACGCCGTGCGGACCGTCATGGGGGTGCTGGCCTTTGGCATACTCGTGGTGTGCGTGGCGCAGAAGTGAAAGGAGAAACGGGGCAGTGGATCGCGGCACCGTGCTCGTGACCGGCGGGAACTCCGGGATCGGCCTCGCGTGCGCGCGGCGGCTGGCGCGCGAAGGGTGGCACGTCGTCATCGCGAGCCGAAATCGCGACGCGTCCGCGGAGGCAGTGCGACGAATC
>JBKPDC010000089.1:0-24924 GCA_046727715.1 Thermodesulfobacteriota bacterium | reverse complement strand
GCCGCGCGGCTTCGAGACGTCGGCCACCCGGCAGACGTGGACCTCGACCTTGCCGGCGTCGCGCGCCTTCGAATGCCAGGCCGCCAGCTCGGCGGCGCGCTGCAACACGGGACGCGGGAGCTCGGCCAGGTCGTCCGGATTCCGCACCACGACGTGGCTGCCGGAGTACCCCGCGACGTGCAACCACCAGTCGTGGGGCGCGGCAACCTCGAAGGTGAGGCGATCGTTCTCCGCGTCGCCCTTGCCGACCAGGATCTCGAACCCCTCCACCTCGAGCCGCCGGTACGGGCGACCCTTGCTGCGCACGGCAGCTACCAGAACGACCCGAGACTTCGTCTCGGGTCGGGACCGGACAGCAAGAGTCCCCGTCGTCGGAGGAGGCGTACGTCGTACCGCGGCCGGCAAAGCCGGCGCGGCGTACGTGAGCAGGATCGGGGACCGCGGGGAATTGGCGTGCACCACTGTCTCCGCGAACGACTCCCTGCTCGTTCTGCCGCGGCGGCCTTGCCGGCCGCGGCATGGCGTTCGCCTGAATCCACCGGACGCTGCATGCTCGCCTCCCGTTCCGACCCGAGACGGAGTCTCGGGTCGGCCTTCTACGGGCCCGGCGCCGCGCCGCGCCGCCGGTTCTGGGCGGCGCGCTCGCGGGCGCGGTCACGGACCAGGGGCTCCAGCTCGTCGAGCGTCGCATCCACCTCGGCGCGCTCGGCGGTCCCTTCCGCGAGCAGCGGGCGCGCCCGGTCGTAGAGGCTATACGCCTGCTCGAGCTCGCCCCGCAGCAGCGCCGCGGTGCCCAGCTGGTAGAAGCCATGCGCCTGATCACCCTTGCGTCCGAGCGACATACCGAGCAGCCGATGCGCCTCGTCGAGATCGGTGTCGAGCCGCAGCGCCCGCTGGTACTCGCGCAACGCCTCGTCGGGCTTACTCTGATCCGCGAACGCCTTGCCCAGCTGGAGATGCGCCCAGCCGTCGTTCGGTGTCGTCCCCAGGTAAACCTCGAGCGTGCTCACCGCCTTGTCGGGCTGCTTGAGCGCCACGTAGGCGGCACCGAGCGAGCGGTCGACCCGGCTGCCATACCCGAGATCGCGGGCGCGCTCGAGCGCGACGCGGGCGGGCTCCGGCTTCCCGGCCGCCTGATAGACCCGGCCGAGCAGGAACTGGCGTTCCGCGTCGTCCGGCTTCTCCTCCGCTCGCCGCCGATATTGGGCGATCACGACGTCGGGCGGTCCGTCGACCGCCATCGCCACCGCCTTCGCCTCGAGAAACTCCGGGCTGGCCTTGGGGCGGCCCGGCGGGGTCTTGAGCCCGCGCGAGCGGATGACACTGTCGGCGTTCGCCACGCGATCCTCGGTGATCGGATGCGACAGCATGTATGGCGGCACGCCCGCGGGATTCACGCGTTGCTCGACGAGCAGCTGCTTGAAGAACGCCGTCAGCGCCTGCGGATCGTACCCCGCGTCGGTGGCGGTGCGAAGCCCCAGGTAGTCGGCCTCCTGCTCGAAGTCACGCGAGTACTTGAGCTGGGCGGTCTGCGCCGCGGCGAGCGCCCCGGCAGCGAGCACCGGGTTGACCGCCGCCAGCAGCATCCCGAGCAGCCCCGCCACCGTCCACATCGTGCCGGCCTGCTGCAGGCGCACGATGTGGTGCGCGTGGCAGTGCCCGATCTCGTGCCCGAGCACGCCGACGATCTCGTCCTCCGTGCTGGCGCGGGCGATCAGCCCCGTGAACAGGAAGACGTAGCCCCCCGGCACCGCGAAGGCGTTCAGGACCGGGCTCTCGATGACGAAGAACCGGTAGTCGAACTCCTGCGGCCCCAGGGCGGCGACGAGCCGCCTGCCGAGATCCTCCACGTACTCCGTGAGCGCCGGATCCTCCGCCAGCGGGAGCTGCGAGCGCGCCTCCAAGAGGAAGCGGCGGCCGAGATCGCGCTCGCCCCCGTCGCCCTTCTTGGCGAGCACGCCCGGCGGGACGGCGAGGAGCGCGGCCAGCACGACGGCGACCAGCGGCCGCCACCTCATGCGCGCGCCCGCTGCGCGACGTCGCGCGCGAAGTACGTGATGATGACGTCCGCCCCGGCGCGCCGGATGGCCACCAGGGTCTCGTCGACCACGCGGGTCTCGTCCAGCCACCCGCGCGCCGCCGCGGCTTTCACCATCGCGTACTCGCCGCTCACGTGGTAGGCGGCGACCGGATACCCGAAACGCTCCTTCACACGGCGCACGAGGTCCAGGTAGGGGATCGCGGGCTTGACCATCACGATGTCGGCCCCCTCGTCGATGTCGAGCGCGACTTCTCGGAGCGCCTCCTCGGCGTTGCCCGGGTCCATCTGGTAGCCACGGCGGTCGCCGAACTGCGGCGTCGACTCGGCCGCGTCGCGGAACGGTCCGTAGAGCGCCGAGGCGAACTTGGCCGCGTACGACATGATGGGCAGGTGCGCGAAGCCGGCCTCGTCGAGGGCGTGACGAATGGCTCCGACTCGACCGTCCATCATGTCGGACGGCGCCACGAGATCGGCACCCGCGCGCGCGTGCGCCAGCGCCTCGGCGGCGAGCAGCGGCAGCGTGGCGTCGTTGTCGACCTCCTGGCCGTTGAGCACGCCGCAGTGTCCGTGGTCGGTGTACTCGCAGAGGCAGACGTCGGTGATCAGCAGGAGCCCGGGCGCTGCGCGCCGGATCGCCTCGAGCGCGCGCGGCACGATGCCGTCGGCGGCGGTGGCGCCGCTGCCGCGCCCATCCTTCCGCTCCGGCACCCCGAAGAGCAGCACCGCCGGCACGCCGAGATCGGCGAGCCGGCGGCACTCCTCGGCGCTGCGGTCGACGGAGAGCTGTGCGATGCCCGGCATCGACTCGATGGGCTTACAGACGCCGCTGCCCGGCACCACGAAGAGCGGCTGCACGAGTTGCTCCACCGTGACGCGCGTCTCGCGCACCAGGCGGCGAAGTGCTTCGCTCCGGCGCAGCCGCCGCGGCCGGTAGGCGGGGTAGCGACTCATCCCACGTCCTCGCTTAGTCGATCCCCTGACGCATTGCAAAAATGCTCGACGAGAGAGGCTGCGAGCGCCGCCGCGGTGTAGTCCGCGGGGCAGACGTGGACGGGAAGACCCTCCTCGCGCGCGGTCTCCGCCGTGATCGGCCCGATGCACGCCACGACTGTCCGGCCCAGCGTGCGCAGGGCGTCGCGCCCGAGCAGTTCGACGAAGTGCCGCACGGTCGAGCTGCTCGTGAAGGTCAGCGCATCGATCGCGCCAGTGGCGAGCGCGGCGCGCAACCCCGGCACGTCGGCATCGGGCGGCGGGACCGCGCGGTACGCGATCACCTCGTCGACCGTGGCGCCCCGAGCCGCCAGGGTCTCGGGCAGCACCGCGCGCGCGCCGGCGGCACGCGGCAGGAGAACCCGCCGCCCGCGCAGGTCCTGGCCGGCGAGCGCCGCCAGGAGACCCTCGGCGCGGTACTCGCGCGGCACCACCGCGGGGCGGAGCATCCGGCGCTCGAGCTCGCCGGCCGTCTCGGGACCGATCGCCGCGAGCCGCACCGGCCCGAGCTCGCGCACGTCGCGTCCCTGTCCGGCGAAGCAGGCGAAGAAGCCCCGCACGCCGTTCGCGCTGGTGAAGACGATCCAGTCGTAGGTTGCCGCCGCGGCGACCGCGCGATCGAGCGCCGCCGGGTCGGGGGGTGGCGCGAGGGCGATGGTCGGGAAGAGCACCACCTCCGCACCCGCGTCCTCGAGCGTGCGGGCCAGCTCGCCCGCTTGTTCGCGTGGTCGCGTCACCACCACGCGCCGCCCGAAGAGCGGGCGGTCCTCGAACCACCGCACCTGCTCGCGCAGCGACACCACCGTGCCCACCACCAGCACCGCGGGCGGAACGATCCCGGCGTCGCGCACGCGCGCAGCGAGCGTCGCGGCCGTGCCCTCGACGGTGCGCTGGCCGCCCAGCGTGCCGCGCTGCACCAGCGCCGCGGGCGTCGTGGGATCGAGTCCGGCCGCGACCAGCGCGGCGAGCACGCCGGCCAGCTGGCGCACGGCCATGACGAACACGAGCGTGCCACCCTGCCGGGCGAGCACGTCCCAGGGCAGGTTCGGGATGCCGGGCTCGTCGGCGCCCGGCGCCCAGGCCTGATGGCCGGTGGCGATGGTGAGCAGCGAGGCGTGGTCGCGGTGGGTGGCGGGGATGCCGGCATACGCCGGCGCGGCGATCGCCGACGTCACACCCGGGACCACTTCGAACGGAATCCGCGCGCGGTGGAGCGCCTCCGCCTCCTCGCCGCCACGGCCGAAGACGAAGGGATCGCCGTTCTTGAGGCGCACGACGAGCTGCCCCGCCCGCGCGCGTGCGACGAGAAGCTCTTCGATGTCGGTCTGGCTGAGCCGTTCGCCGTCGCCGTGCGAGCGGCCCACCGACACGATCTCGGCGTCCGGCCGCGCGAACTCGAGGACCCGGCGGGGTACCAGGTAGTCGTGCACCACCACGTCGGCGGCGGCGAGCCAGCGCTCGCCGCGCAGCGTGAGGAGCCCCGGGTCGCCCGGCCCGGCACCGACGAGCACGACGCGCCCGCTCATCGGCCGAGTACCCGGCCCGCGCCGCGGGCGAGTAAACGCGCGGCCAACGCGCGGCCGAGGCCCTCGGCATCGGCGCGGGAGGCGGCATCCTCGTCCTCGAACCAGTCGCGCCCGTCGACGTCACTCACCTGCACGCGCAGACGGACGTCGCCGGCGAGGACCCGGGCGTGCGCCGCCAGTGGCGTGTTGCAGTCGCCCCCGATGGCGATGAGAAAGGCGCGCTCCGCGGTCACGGCGTCCCGGGCGTCGGCGTCCGCCACGGCGGCGAGCAGGGCCCGGGTGTCGGGGTCGCCGGCTCGGCACTCGAGCGCGAGCGCGCCCTGCCCGACGGCCGGAAGCAGGACGTCGGGGTCGAGGGGGCGCGCGGCCGGCTCGCTGACACCGAGACGCGCGAGCCCGGCGGCCGCCAGCACGAGCGCGTCCACCTCGCCGGCGCGCCACTTGCGGAGCCGCGTGTCCACGTTGCCGCGGAGGAAGACCACGTCGAGATCGCGCCGTCGGGCCAGCAGTTGCGCCCGGCGGCGCACGCTCGCGGTGCCGATCCGCGTCCCGGCGGCGAGTCCCACGAGCCCGTCCGTCCCGCCACCGACCAGGACGTCGCGCGCGTCGGCCCGTGGAGGCACGGCCCCGATCGCGAGCCCCGGTGCGAGCGCCGCCGGTACGTCCTTCATCGAGTGCACCGCGCAGTCGATGCGTTCCGCGACCAGCGCCTCCTCCAGCTCCTTCACGAAGAGCCCCTTGCCACCGACCGGCGCCAGCGATCCCTGGGACAGGCGGTCTCCGCTCGTGCGGATCAGCACCGTCTCGACGACGAGCCCCGGGTGGGCCCGCTCGAGGGTGGCGCAGATCTGCGCGGTCTGCGCGCGGGCGAGCGCGCTGGCGCGCGTCCCCAGCCGAAGCCTGCGGGGCGCCACGCGGCTCACACCTCCTCGTCGTCGGGCGGATCGTCGCCGCCGAGCCGAAACAACGCGCGCGCGGCCTCGACGTAGAAGCTCTCGCCGCGCTCCGCCTGGTGGCGGCGCAGCGTGGTCACCGGGTGATGGAGGATCTTGTTCACGATGGCGCGCGTCAGGCGCTCGATGGCCTCGCGCTGGCGTGGGTCGACCGCGCCGAGCGCCGCCAGGTGGCGCGCGACCTCGCGCTCCCGGATGCCCTCGAGCCGCTCGCGGAGCGCAACAATCGTGGGCACGACGTCGAGTCCCTGGAGCCAGGTCCAGAACGCGTCCACTTCAGCGTCGACGATCGTCTCCGCCCGCAGCGCCTCCGTTGCCCGTGCCCCGCGATTCTCGGCGATCACGCCGTCGAGGTCGTCGACGTCGAACAGGTAGACACCGTCGAGGTCGTTGACGGCAGGCTCGACGGAGCGTGGGACGGCGAGGTCGATCAGCAGCATCGGCCGGCCACGGCGCTCGCGCATGGCTTCCTCGACCTGCGGCGACCGGACGAGGAGGTCGCCACCCGCGGCGCTCACGACGAGGTCGGCCAGATGCAGCATGCGAGCGAGACGTTCGAAGGGGATCGCGACGCCGCCGAGCTCGCGCGCCACATCGGTCGCTCGCTCGAAGGTCCGGTTGGCAACCATCAGCGTCCCGGCACCCTTCCCGAGCAGCTGGCGCGCGGTGACCTCGCCCATCGTGCCGGCGCCGATGAGCAGCGCCGTCTTGTCGTCGAAACGATCGAAGATGTCGCAGGCCAGCTCGACCGCCGCCGAGCCGACCGAGACCGCCTTCTCGGCGATGCCGGTCTCGTGCCGGATGCGCTTTGCCACCGAAAACGACTTGTGGAAGCAGCGATGCAACACGCGACCCGACGCCCCGAGCGCCGCCGCCACCGCATAGTGCTCCTTCAGCTGTCCCAGGATCTGCGGCTCGCCCACGACCATGGAATCGAGGCTCGCCGCCACGCGAAAGAGATGGCGCACCGCCTCGCGATCGCGATGGGTGTAGAGCCGGCCGTGCAGCTCGCCGCTGGGCACGCCGTGTGCCTCCGCGAGGAACGCCGGCAGCTCGGCGGCGACCGCGTCTCCGTCTCCGCACGCCACCACCTCGACCCGGTTGCAGGTGGAGACGATCACGCCCTCCTGCACGCCGGGCCGCGTGACGAGCCCGCGCAGCGCGGGCTCGAGGCGGCCGTTGGCGAACGCGACGCGCTCGCGCACCGCGATCGGCGCCGTGTGATGACTCAGCCCGACGAGGACGATGCTTCGGCTCATGTCAGAAGGATCCGCCGTGCAACCCGAGCCCCAGGAGATTCACGCTCACGAGCGACACGACGATGACGGCGAAGCCCGCGATGGTCAGCTGAGCGGCCCAGCGGCCGCGCCACCCCGCCGTCATGCGGCCCTGGAGCAGGATCGTGTAGAGCGACCAGACCAGCAGCGTGAAGAGGAGCTTCGGGTCCCGCAGCCAATCGCCCCGCCCCCAGGCCTCGTGCGCCCAGACGATGCCCGTGACGATCGCGAGCGTCAGGAAGATGAGGCCCCACTTGAGGCAGGTGTGGCTCACCTGGTCGAGTCGCTCGAGCGAGGGGAGCTGTCGCAGCACACCGCGTCCGCGGTGCGCCTTCAGGCGGCGCTCCTGGATCAGGTAGAGGACGCTGGCACTGCACGCGATGGCGAAGACGGCGTCACCCAGCAGCGCGAGCAGGACGTGCACGGGCAACCAGACGCTCTGCGGGACGGCCGGCAGGGGCTGCGCCCCGCCCTTGATCACGCTCGCTGACAGCGTGAGGCCGAACGCCAGCGGCATGACGACCGCGCCGAGCGCGATCAGGGGAGCACGGCGCTGAACGAGGAGGAAGAGCGCCACCAGGAGCACCGCGAGGAGCGACAGGCCCTCGCCGAAGTTTGCCATCGGCAGATTGCCCACCAGCACGGTGCGGATGGCGACGGAGATCGCATGCAGGCCGAGCCCGGCGCCCACGAGCCAGAGGAAGAGGCGGCTCGGGAAGTCCCGCCGTACGGCGATGCCCACGAGCGCCGCCACCGTCGCGGCGAGGTAGAGCCCGGCGGCTCCGCGCAGCAGCACGATCTCCATCGGCGTCCTACGCGACGGCGTCGACGCCGAGGCGATCGAGCGTGCAGCGCTCGCCGGCGATGCGGGCCAGCAGCCGGTCGACCGCCGGCCAATCGCCGCGCCGCAGCAGCTCGAGGAGTGGCGAGTCGAGGAGGGCCGCCAGGACCGCGACGCGCGCGGGGTCGGCATCGAGCGCCCGTCGCACCGCACCGAGGATCTCGACCAGCGGAGCGTACTCCGGCCCCACCTGCGCCTCGAGCTCGCGGCGCAGGCGTGCCGCCAGCAGTGGACTCGCTCCGCCGGTGCCGATGGCGACCTGCAAGGCGCCGCGGCTCACCACGGCCGGCGCGATGAAGGAGCATGCCTCGGGGACGTCGATGACGTTCAGCAGGACGCGCTCGCGCGCCGCCTCGTCGCGCAGCAAAGCGATGCGCTGCGGGTCGCGGGTGGAGGCGTAGGCGAGCACCGCGCCGCGCAAATCGCCCGGCTGGTAGTCACGCGGCCGCCAGCGCAGCCCCCCTGTGTCGACGAGCGCGTGCAGAGCCGGAGTCAGCTGGTGTGCGACCACGGTGACCTCGGCCCCGGCCGCACGGCACGACTCGACCTTGTTCTCGATCACGCCGTCGCCTCCGACGGCGACGCAGGGGCGGCCGTCGAGGCACAGGAACACGGGGTGCGTTCGCATCCGTGCCGCGATGCTACCAGAAGCCCATCGCCCCCAAAACGGCCAAGGCTCGCGGCCAGGGGCCGATCGGCAAGGCTCTAGGAGGCGCCGGGAATGCGCAGCACCTGCCCGGAGCGCACCTCGCCGCGAGGGCCGAGTCGGTTGGCGAGACGCAGCGCCTGCACGCTGATGCGGTAGCGTTCGGCGATTGCGGACAGGGTCTGGCCGCGCTTCACCCGATGGGTGGGGAGTGGGCGCTCGAGCCGGCTCTCGGGCTCGTCCTGGAAGCGAGCCGGCGGCGCGGGCGCCGCCTCCCGGATCACGCGCTCCTCGGCCCTCAGCTCGGCGAGGCGATTCTCGAAGCCGTTCGCGCCCTCGGCAGGAAGGCGCAGCCCGTAGCCCGCCGGGATCGGCACCCGTCCCGACACGACCGGATCGAGGAGGGCCGGGTTCAGGTCGGCCAGCACGTAGTCCTGGGTGCGCGCGAGGCGGGCCGCGGCCAAGATGTCGACCGAGCGGTCGAGCATCACGGTCCGGGTGGGGGGCAGGGTATCCTTCGGAAGCCGGCCGAAGTACGCCTCGCTGTTCTTCTCGATGTCGAGCGCCGCCAGGAACTCGGCGTAGAAATTGCGCGACGCGAAGCCGAAGCCCGGCCCACCGTAGTACCTGACGATGGTCGCGATGTCGCTGGTGCCGGTGTCGTCGATCGCGCGCGACATGCCGTTGGGGCCATGGTTGTACGACGTGATGGCGAGCGGCCAGGTCCCCAGGCGCTCGTACGAGCGCACCAGATATCGCGCCGCCGCGCGGGTGGAGGCGATGGGATCGCGGCGCTCGTCGACCGCGCTGCTCACCTCCATGAAGAGACGTCCCGTCGCCGGCATGAACTGCCAGACGCCCGCCGCGCCGACCTTCGAGTATGCCGAGACGTCGAAGCACGACTCGATGAGCGGCAGCCGGGTGAGCTCGACGGGCAGCCCCTCGTCATGGAAGATACGCTCCATTTCCGGGAGGTACTTCCGTGAGGTGCGGAACCCGTTCTGGAAGCGCTCCCGGATGCCGCGCTGGCCGCGCACCTCGTCCGACGCGTGCAGGAACTTGTAGGGATCGGGGTCGTTGCGGAAGAGGTCGTAGATGCGCTGCTCATCGGTCAAGAGGGCGGCGCGCGGCGTTCCTTCGGCGATCCGGCGCAGCAGATAACGAATACGCGCGATCTCACCCTCGGTGACCTCCTTCCGGATCCTCTCCGTCTCGATGGGCCCATACCCGGCGTCCTCGTAGGGGCGAAAGTCGAGAACGGTATAGATCCTGTCGAGATTGACCGCATCGTGAATCAGCGTCTGATCCTGGGAGTAGGCCGTGAAGACGTTGCGCCAGAAGCGGATCTGGTGCTCCAGCTCCGGCGGCCGCGGGAACGTTGCGGCGCCGGGCTGCGAGGGCACGGCGAGGAGACTGGTGAATGCGAGGATGAGCGTCGATCGCATAAAACCCCTACCCCTTCGCAGCCGGCTGAATGACGCGCGACCCTTTAGCAAACGACGCGCGGTACAGTCAATCAGTTGATCAACGAAATCCCGCTGTTGGGCCGTGGCGATGGGCCCGCGGCGGGCCCTGGGGCGGGCGGCTTTTGGCTCAGCGCTGACAGCGTGGGCAGTAGAAGCTCGCGCGCCCGGTCACCACGCAGGAGCAGATGGCCGTCCCGCAGCGTGCGCACGGCTCCCCCGCCCGGCCATAGACCTGATGCTCGTCCTGGTACGAGCCGACGCGTGCGAAGCCGTCGCGATAGTCGGAGATCGACGACCCGCCACGGGCGATCGCGCGAGCCAGGACCGCGCGTGTCGCGTCGACGAGGCGGGCGCACTCCGCCCGCGTCAGCCGTCCGGCCCGCCGGCGCGGCCGGACGCCCGCCTGGAACAGGATCTCGTTGACGTAGATGTTGCCGAGGCCAGCGATCTCGCGCTGATCCATCAGCAGCGCCTTGACCGTCGTCCGGCGATGGCGCCGGGCACTCGCGTGCAGGAACGCCGCGGTCAGCCCGGCCGAGAGCGCGTCGACACCCGGGACGGTCTCGACCGCCACCGCATCGGGCACGATTACCGCCAGCCGACCGAAGCGCCGCGGGTCGTTGTAGGTGAGGAGCCGGCCATCGTCGAGCCGGAGCACGACGTGATCGTGGCGCAGCTCGGTGCGGTCCGGCGGGCCGAGCGTCAGGCGGCCCGACATCCCCAGATGCACCAGCCAGAGCCGGCCGTCGTCGAGCGGCGCCAGGATGAACTTGCCATGGCGTCGCATGCCGACGATCTGCCGGCCCGTGAGGCGTGCCGCGAAGTCCGGCGCCACGGGGACGCGGAGCCGCGCATCGCGCACCGTGACCCGCTCGATGCGGCGCGCCCGCAGCACGGGCGCGAGGCCGCGCACGATCGTCTCGATCTCGGGCAGCTCCGGCACGGCTCTAGTCTAAGTCTAGGCGACCGACCCGAGACTTCGTCTCGGGTCGGGTTCGGAGAACAAGACTCCTGTCGTCGAAGGGGCCGAACGCAGTGCCGCGGCCGGCTTTCGCTTGAACAACCGAACGCTGCATGCTTGCCTCCCGTTCCGACCCGAGACGAAGTCTCGGGTTGGTCTCCTAGTCCGCGAGCGCCGCCGCCAGGCGGGCGAAGTCCTCGAGCGCCAGCGTCTCCGCACGCGCCTGCGGATCGACTCCGGCACGCGCGAACCGGGTGAGCAGCTCCGCGGCACCGAGGCCCCGCGCGGCCGCCAGCCCACCCACGGCGTTCCGCAGCATCTTGCGGCGCTGTCCGAACGCGGCGCGCACCACGGCCTCGTAGACGCCGACGTCGGCGAGCGGCACGCGCGGCGCGGCACTGATCTCGAGCACGACCACCGTGGAGTCCACCCGAGGACGCGGCAGGAAGCTGCGGCGCGAGACGCCGAACGCCACGCGCGCCGCCGCCCACGTCTGGACCATGACTGACAGCACGCCCCGGGCGTCGCCCCCGGCGGGGGCGACCAGACGCTCCGCCACCTCGCGCTGCAGCATCAATACCGCGCGGCGGACGCGCGCGCGCAGCGCGAGCAGTCGGAACAGCACCGGCGTCGAGACGTTGTAGGGCAGGTTTGCCACCACCGTGATGTCGCCCGCGGGGATCAGGGCGGCAAGCGGGAGGGCCAGCACGTCACCGACCAGGACGCGCACGTGCGGCTGCGCGGCATAGTGCACCTCCAGGCGCGCCGCCAGTCCGCGATCGATCTCGACCAGGTAGAGCCGCTCGGCACGGGCCGCGAGGGTGTCGGTGAGCGCGCCGAGGCCGGGGCCGATCTCCAGTGCCGTCGTGCCCGGCCCGAGGCGCGCCGCGTCCACGATTCGGCGCGCGACCGCGGGATCGCACAGGAAGTGCTGGCCCCAGCGCTTCTGCGGCCGGAGCCCGGCGGCGGCGAGCGCGTCGCGCGCCTCCCGCCGCACGCCCATCAGATCGGTCCCGTCATCCGTACCAGGGGACGCCAAAGGGTAGCGCGGCGTCCGCCTCGACGCCGAGGCCGTCGTTCTCCCCCGAGGCCAGGCGCGGCCAGCCCGCGAGCGCGATCATGGCCGCGTTGTCGGTGCACAGAGTGGCTCGCGGGACGATGACCTCGACCCCGCGCGCCTCGCCCAGCTCGGTCATGCGCTCGCGCAGCCGGCGGTTGGCGGACACGCCGCCGGAGACGACCAAGCGCTCGACGCCGGTGGCATCGAGCGCCTCTGCCGTGGCGTCGACCAGCATGTCGACCAGCGCCTCCTGCACGCTCGCCGCGACGTCCGGGAGCTGGTCGGGCGTGGGTGGATGGTCACGCACCCATTGCCACACGGCCGTCTTGAAGCCGCTGAAGCTCAGGTCGAACCGGCCGCGCTTCAAGCGCGCGCGGGGGAAGCGGATGGCCGCCGGGTTGCCGGTACGCGCCAGGCGGTCGATCGCCGGCCCACCCGGGTACCCCAGGCCGAGCGTCTTGGCGACCTTGTCGAACGCCTCGCCGACGGCGTCGTCACGGGTCTTGCCGAGACACGCGTAGTCGCCGGGGCCGTGCGCCAGGTAGAGCCCGGAGTGCCCGCCGGAGACGATCAGGCCGAGGAAGGGATACGCCACCGCCTCATCGGTCGGGCGGTCGAGGTTGGCCGCGAGCAGATGCCCTTCCAGGTGATGCACACCGACCAGCGGGAGGCCGCGACGGAGCGCGATGCCCTTGGCGACCGAGAGGCCAACTAGCAGCGAGCCGATGAGGCCCGGCCCGCGCGTCACGGCGATGCCATCGACCGCCGCGACGTCGATCCCGGCGCGGCCGAGTGCCGCATCGACCACGGCGAGCACGGTGCGGACATGGTGGCGCGACGCCAGCTCTGGGACCACGCCGCCGTAGGGCCCGTGCACCTCGTCCTGCGACGACACCACGGACGACACGAGGCGCCCGTCGCGCAGGACGGCCGCCGCCGAGTCGTCGCACGAGCTCTCGAGCCCGAGAACGATCACTGGCCCGCGGCCGGCTTGATCGCCAGGAAGATCGTGTTGTCTCCACGCCGGACCAGGAAGAGGATGCTCTTGCCCTTGCCCGCCCCGCGCAGCGCCTTCGTGTAGGCGGCGGCGTCCTTCACCGGCGTCCGGTTCACCTCGAGGATGACGTCGCCGCGGCGCAGGCCCGCCTCGCCGCCCGGCCCGGACGGGTCGACCTGCGTCACCACGACGCCCTTCAGAGCACGCTCCAGGCCGAGATTCTCCGCCAGCTCGGGCGTGAGCGTCTGGACGGCCAGGCCGAGGTCCTCGCTCGTGCCACCGGGCCCCTGCGCCAGCTCCTCTTCTTCCTTCAGCTCTGAGATGGTGACCGAGACGTTCTCGCGCTTCTTGTCGCGGATGATGACGAGGGAGACGGACTTCCCGACCGGGGTACGCGCGACCAGCAGCGGCAGCTCGGCCGAATCCGTGACGGGCTTGCCGTCGAACTCCACGATGACGTCACCCTGCTTGAGTCCAGCCGCCTCGGCGGGGCCGTCCTTCACGACGTCGGCCACGAGCGCGCCCTTCGACTCCTCGAGCCCGAGGGACTCGGCGATGTCGGGCGTCACCTTCTGGATCATCACCCCGAGCCAGCCCCGGGTGACGCGACCCTTGTCCTTCAGCTGGGGAACGATCTCCTTCGCCAGGTCGATCGGGATCGCGAAGCCGATGCCGATGTTGCCGCCGCCGCGGCTGAAGATGGCGGTGTTGATGCCGACGACTTCGCCCTTGGTATTGAGCAAGGGCCCGCCCGAGTTCCCCGGGTTGATGGCCGCGTCGGTCTGGATGAAGTTGTCGTACGGCCCCTGGTTGATGTGCCGTCCCATCGCGCTGACGATGCCGACGGTGACCGTGTTCTCGAGCCCGAAGGGGTTGCCGATCGCCACCACCCACTCGCCCACGCGCAGCGAGTTCGAGTCGCCCAGCTTCACGGCCGGCAGGTCCTTGGCGTCGCCCTTGATCTCGATGAGTGCGATGTCGGTCTTCGCATCGCGCCCGACGACCTTGGCCTTGAACTCCTTGCCGTTCGAGAGTTTCACGACGATCTCGTCGGCGTTTTCCACGACGTGGTTGTTGGTGAGGATGAAGCCCCTCGTCGAGTCGATCACGAAGCCTGAGCCGAGGCTCTTGGCCTTGAACGGCCGCCGCGGTTGCCCGAAGAAGCGCTCGAACGGGCCGTAGAACTCCTGGAACGGGTCGTCTTCGCCCATGCCGCCGCCACCGGGGCCACCGCCACCGGGGCCACCCGGCCCAAAGGGATTGCGCGACTTCACTTCCTGGGTACTCGAGATGTTCACCACGGAGGGGGAGATGTGCTCGGAAAGAGCTGCGAAGTCGGGGAGCACGACCGTCGGTTGCTGGCCGCCGCCCGAGGCGCCCTGCGGCTCGCCGCTGCCGAAGAGGCTGATCGCGTCGCTGCGTGACAGCAGGTCGGATCGCAGGCTCACGCCGATGCCGATCACGAACCCGATCAGCGCCGTGACGACGAGCGCCCGGCGGCTGGTCCCCCTGCTCATGCCCCCTCCTTCTTCGATCCCCGCACGAGCTCCACGTATTTCATGCGAAGATCGTAGAGGACGGCGTCGAGCAGTCGCTCTTCACCCTGCTCGAGGTTGCTCTGGGTCTTGTCCTTCAAGACCCCGAGGATGTCGATGACGTGCTTGGCGGCGCCGAGATCGCGTTCCACCCGCCCGGTCGCCGGGTCGTCGATCTCGCCCAGGTGCAGCAGCGCCTGGGTGCTCAGGCCCAGGACGAAGGTGGAGAAGCTGACCGGCTCGTCGGGGAATGCCGCGATCCCCTCGGGCGCGGGCGCTGGCGCGGGGTCGGCCAGGGGCTCGGCCGCCTCCTCCACCGGACGGGCCTCGCCCTCGTCCGAGAACCGACGCCGGTCGGTCACGCGGAACCCGCGCGACGGATCCTTCTCTTCGTCCATGATTCAGTTCCCCAGCTGGTGCACGTGGCGACGTGCCGCGCACGGCATCGCCCCGAGTTCGCCGCCGCCCCACGCACCGTCCGCACGACGCCTCCCGCGGCACCGGCCCGGTCACGAGCGTCGCCGCGCGGCACGGAGTGGTCGTCTGCTGTTCCGGGAGGTTGTTGGTGCAGCCTGGGTGAGCCTCGCTATGCGCGGGACGCTAGACGCGGGGTCGGAGCTTGTCAAGGACACCGCGCGCGCGAGGGCCCGCAAGACCCCGGCGGGCGGCGGGGCCGGATCGCGGTCGGTCGCCCGACCGCGCACCGCGACGAGCGCGGGCGAGAGAGGTCGCCAGCGCCGTGGGTCCGTGGTCGTGAAGACGACCGCCCCGCGTCCCCCGACGGCGCCGGCCAGGTGGCTCACCCCGCTGTCGTTGCCGACATAGGCGTCGACCAGGCCGAGGAGTGCCACCACGTCGGACAGCCTCCAGTCGCGCACGGGGACGGTGCCGGCGAGTGGCTCGTCCTCGGCTTCGGCAGGGCCGAGCAGCTCGACGACGTCGCCGTGCGTGCGGCGCCATGCCGCGGCGACGGCGGCGAATCCGTCCGGCGCCCATCGTTTCGCCCGCGCGCCGGCGCCGCGGTGGATCGCGAGGATCGGCCGGACGAGGCGCGCCGTCACGGAGCGGGCCACGACCGAGCCGAGCGGCTCCAGACGAGCCTCGGCGCTGAGCTGGCCCCGGGTGCCGCCGACGCCGGCCGCGTGGGCGTATGCGATCGCCGCGTGCACGTCCCCCGGGCCGCGCGCGACGGAGAGCAGCTGCACGGAGTCGGCGACGCTGGCCAGCCGACGGCGGAGGGCGGCATCCTCCGCGCCCAACCATGCCCACACGGCTGGACGGTCGGCAAGCCACGGCGGCATGGTGCTGCCGCCGAAGAGCCACGCGCTGCTCGCGGCGTCGAGGCTCGCGACGTGCTCTGCGACGCCCGCCGACCGCGCCAGCTCGCGCAGCGGCTCGGCGACGACCAGCGTCATGCCGGCCGCTCCGCTCCGTCGCCGCAGGCGCCGCAGCGTCGGCAGCACCAGCAGCAGATCACCCAGCGCGCCCGGGAAGATCGTGACGAGTCGCTGAATTGACCCTGCTTCCACGCGACGTATATGCTCCGCCGCGCACCCTGCGGACAACGCGCCCATGCCCCTTCCCTGCCAGGTTGCCAGCACCGGCCTCGACCTGATCGGCTCGACGCCGGTGATTCGCCTCTCGCGGCTGCCGCAGCTTGCCGGGTTGCGGGCAGAGGTGTGGGCGAAGCTCGAGTCTCTCAACCCGGGCGGCAGCGTGAAGGACCGGATCTGCCTCGCCATGATCGAACGCGCGGAGCGCGACGGGCGCCTGCGGCCGGGGGGCACGATCATCGAGCCCACGAGCGGCAACACCGGCATCGGTCTCGCGCTGGTCGCCGCGGTGCGCGGCTACCGGCTGGTGCTCACCATGCCCGACACGATGAGCGAGGAGCGCCGCAGCCTGCTCGTCGCCTACGGCGCCCGGCTCGAGCTGACGGCCGACACGAAGGGCATGCACGGGGCCATCCGCCGCGCCGAGGAGCTGCTGGCGCAGCACCCCGAATGGTACATGCCGCAGCAGTTCAACAACCCTGCGAATCCCGAGGTCCATCGCCGCACCACGGGGCGGGAGATCGTGGGGCAGCTTCCCGCTCTCGACGCGTTCGTCGCCGGCGTCGGAACGGGCGGCACCATCACCGGCGTCGGCGAGGTCCTGCGCGAGCATCTGCCCGGCGTCTGGATCGCCGCGGTGGAGCCCGCCGCATCGCCGGTGCTGTCGGGCGGCGAGCCGGGCTTTCATGGCATCCAGGGCATCGGGGCCGGCTTCGTGCCAGACAACCTGAACACTCGCATCTACGACGAGGTGCTCACCGTCACGGACGACGAGGCGACGGAGCACACGCGTGCGATCGCCCAGCACGAAGGATTGCTGGTCGGCATCTCGTCGGGCGCCAACTGTGCCGCCGCGATCCGCGTCGCGCGCAAGCTCGACGGGAACGCCGTCGTGCTGACGATCTTCTGCGATACCGGCGAGCGCTACCTGACGACTCCGCTGTTCCAGGCCGAAGGGATCTGAGAGGGGAACCGATCCGTGACGCTGGACGCGAAGCTCGAGCGGCTGCGCGGCCTGGTGGCCGAGCTCGACTCCGCCCTGGTGGCCTTCTCGGGCGGCGTGGACTCGACATTCCTGCTGCGCATGGCGCACGACGTGCTCGGGGAACGGTGCGTCGCCCTCACCACCGCCTCGCCGACCACCCCGGCCGACGACCTCGCCGAGGCGCGTGCGCTCGCGGCGGCGATCGGGGCCCCGCACGTCGTGGTGGGGACGGACGAGCTGCGCATCCCCGGGTACGCCGAGAACCCCGTGAACCGCTGCTGGTTCTGCAAGGACAACCTCTTCGTCATCTGCGCCGCTGAAGCGCGCCGGCGCGGCCTCGCCGTGGTCCTCGATGGCGCCAACGTCGACGACCTCGGCGATCACCGTCCGGGTCTCACGGCAGCGGCCGAGCGCGGCGTGCGTCATCCGTTGGTCGAGGTGGGACTCACGAAGGCCGAGATCCGCGAGGCCAGCCGCGCGCTCGGCCTCCGCACCTGGGACCGGCCGGCGAGCCCGTGCCTGTCGTCGCGCTTTCCCTACGGCACGCGCATCACGGCGGGACGTCTCGAGCAGGTCGCCGCCGCGGAGCGCTGGTTGCGCGACCGTGGCGTGCGTGAGCTGCGTGTCCGCTTCCACGAGGCGCTGGCACGCATCGAGGTTCCGCCCGCCGACATGCCGCGCCTCCTGGCACTCCGCGCGGAGCTCGTAGATGCGTTCCGCCAACTCGGCTTCACCTGGGTCGCCCTCGACCTGCAGGGATTCCGCAGCGGCAGCCTCAACGATGCGCTCGACCCCAGAACGCACGAGGGGCCGGGGGACAAGCCCCCGACCCCTCGCCTCCGCTAGGCACGCGGGAGGACCGCGACGTCGGTCGCGTCGGATGCCTGGTCGGATACCGGGCGCTCAGTTGGCGAAGATGGTGCGCAGCTCCTCCATGATCTTCTCCTCGCTGTACGACTTCGCGATCGCCAGCTCCTTGACGAGGAGGTTGCGCGCGGTGTCGAGCATCTTGCGTTCACCGAACGACAGTTCCTTGTCGCCCTTCAACACGAACAGATCGCGCAGCACCTTGGCGATCTCCAGGACGCTGCCCGTTTTGATCTTCTCGGTGTACTCGCGGTAGCGACGATTCCAGGTCTGCTGGTCGATCTCGACCTTCTTGTCGCGCAGAATGCGGTAGACCTTCGCGACCATGTCCTTGCCGATGATCCGGCGGAGGCCGACGGCGTTGACGTTCTCGGTGGGGATCATGATGGTCATGTCGCTGTCGAGGATCCGCAGCATGTAGAACTTGCGTTCGGAACCGGAGACCACCCGCGTCTGGATGCCTTCGATCACGCCGACGCCATGCGCCGGATACACGACCTTTTCCCCCACTTTGAACATCACGGTCATCGATTTGGCCTCCAGAACCTGCGGGTGAGCCCGCCCATACTAGCGGAGAAGGTCTTTACCCGTCAACGCGACGACGCGTGATGCGACTTTGATTCCCGCCGCTCCAGCGCCGCGGCACCGGACCGGCCTGAGACAGCAACATGCTGACTTCATTGCGGATTGACCGGAGGAATACCGCCGAGCCGGTGCGCGGTGGCTTTCCCTGGCTGCCCCCCGACCGCCCGTGTCAGGCGGCAGGCACGAATCCGGCATGCATTGCTCGATAGCCATTGCCCCCCGCTAGCGAGCGGCAGCTAAGGATGCCGTCGGATAGCTTTCCCGCTTCCGTCCGAGGCTTGGTTGCGAGCGCATTCCATTTGTGACACAAACGGCGTTGCTTTACCTAGACCACCCCGGGGACTCCTCGGGGCAGAGGAGGTGAGTAGGGATGAAGGCACGCAAGTTGGGGGCAAGCATCGCCGCGCTGGCGCTGGTGAGCACGATGGCGGTTGGGTGCGCGGGCAAGAAGGAAGTCGAGCAGGCGAATGCAGCCGCGACCCGAGCCGAGGACGCGTCGCGCCGCGCGGAGGCGGCGGCGAGCCGGGTAGAGTCGGCGGCGGCGCGCTGCGAGGCGGCGTCGAGCCGGGGCACGCTGCGCAAGTAGTGCGCGCCACTTCCACACACGCTCAGAAGGAGGTGATGCGCATGAAGAAGGCACTGGCAGGCATCGGGGCGTTGCTACTCGTGGGCGCGCTCGGGACAGGTTGCGAGCCCATGAGCAAGTTGAGGGAACCGGTCGCGCGCGCCAATGCGGCCGCGACGCGGGCCGAAGACGCATCGCGCCGCGCAGAGGCTGGCACGTCGCGAGCCGAAGCGGCGTGCGCGCAATGCGGGACGACAAGGATGCGGAAATAGCGCTTCCTGTGTCCCGTTGGCGCTCAAAGAAGGCGAGGGTGATGAGCCGTCGCCTTTTTTGTTTCGCGCCCGCGGGTGGATGTCAGTCGAGTCGCGCCAGGGCATCGCGGATGCGCGCGATGCCCTCTTCGAGGACTGCCCGGTCGGCGGCGTAGGAGAGCCGGATGTGTCGTGGCGCACCGAACCCCTCGCCGGGGACGGTGGCCACGCTCGCGTGCCGGAGCAGGAACGTCCCGAGGTCGTCGGCCGAGGTGATCGGTCCATCGGGTCCGCGACGGCCGAAATACGCACTCACGTCCGGGAAGACATAGAACGCTCCCGCCGGTCGCGTGGTCCGGACGTCCGGAATCTCCCCCAGCCGCGCGAGGACGACGTCGCGCCGCGCGAGAAACTCCCGGGCCATGTCGCGCACGCACTCCTGCGGTCCGGTCAGTGCGGCGGCGGCCGCGGCCTGGGCGATCGACGTGGGGTTCGACGTGCTCTGGCTCTGGAGCGCGGTCATGGCCGCGATCAGCTCGGCCGGCGCGGCCGTGTATCCGATCCGCCAACCGGTCATCGCGTAGGTCTTCGAGACCGAGTTGACCACGACCAGGCGCGGGCGCAGCTCCGGTACGAGCGCGCCGACGTTCTCGATCGGGTGCTCGGCGATGTGCTCGTAGATGTCGTCCGTGAAGACGATCAGGCCGCGACGGAGCGCGACCTGGCCGAGCGCGCGCAGCGCGTCGGAGGAGTACACGGCGCCCGTCGGGTTGCTCGGGCTGTTCAAGACGAGGCCGACCGTCCGGGGACCGCACACCTCATCGAGCTGCGCCGCGCTCATGCAGAAGCCGCTCTCAGGCGTGGTCTCGACGATGCGCGGCGTGGCCCCCGCGAGCACGAGCATGTCGGTGTAGCTCACCCAGTAAGGAGCGGGGACGACGACCTCGGAGCCCTCCTCGAACAGCGCCTGGAACGCGTTGTAGAGCGCGTGCTTCCCCCCGCAGCTCGCCATCACCTCGCCGCGCGCGTAGGTGAGCCCGTTTTCGCGCCTGAGCTTGTCCCGGATGGCGTCCTTGAGCTCGTTCGTACCGCCCACCGCGGTGTACTTCGTCAGCCCCCGCGCGAGCGCCTCACGCGCTGCCGCCTTGACGTGCTCGGGCGTCTCGAAGTCGGGTTCGCCCGCAGAGAGATCGACGATGTCACGGCCCTCGGCTTTCAGCGCCGCCGCCTCGGCCGCCATGCCGAGCGTCGGCGAGGGCTTGATGCCCCGCACCCGCGCCGTCAGCTTCATCGTCATGGCCGGCGCTCCCTCGCCCGGGCGAGCAGGCGCGGCAGCACCTGGTCGGGAAGCAGCCCTGCGACGTTGCCGCCCAGGCTGGCCACCTCCTTCACCAGGCGCGAGCTGATGTAGAAGTGCGACTCGCCGGCCACCATGAAGATGGTCTCCACCTGAGGCTTCAGGTGGCGGTTCATGGAGGTCATCTGGAACTCGTACTCGAAGTCGGCGACGGCTCGCAGACCGCGTACGATGGCGGTGGCGCCCTTCGCGGCCGCGTAGTCGACCAGCAGCCCGGAGAACGCGTCTGCCGTCACCCGCGCGCCCTCGGAGCGAAACGTGTCCTGGATCATGTCGACCCGCTCCTGGGGTGTGAACCACGCGGAGTCCTTGTCCGGATTGAAGGCGACCGCGACGATCACCTGGTCGAACACGGCGAGGCTGCGGCGAATGATGTCGACGTGGCCGTTGGTGATCGGATCGAACGAGCCCGGATAGACGGCGATACGCTTCATGCCGGGGCCTCGGGGCGGCGCAACAGCGTGAGGGCCGTGCTGCCGTGCCGCCGGCGCGTGACGGGCACGAGGCCCGGCCGTTCATCCGGCGCCTCGTCGACCGCATGCTCGACGGCGACCCAGCCGTCGGGTGCGAGCACGTGGCCCGCAGCCAGCCGGTTGATCAGGCGTTGCACGTGTCCGCGGCCATAGGGTGGGTCCGCGATGACACCATCGACGCGCCGCCCCTGCCGTTCGAGGGTGCGCAGCGCCCGCTCTGCAGACGTCGAGATCACTTCTGCGCGCCCCCGGCATCCGCTGGCGGCGAGATTGGCCCGCAGCGTCCGGACCGCGCTGGCCGACGTCTCCACGAACACCACCGCGCGTGCGCCACGCGAGAGCGCCTCGATTCCCAGCGCGCCGCTGCCGGCATAGAGATCGACGATGGACGCATCGGCGAGCCAACCTCGGTGTTCCAGCATGTTGAAGAGCGCCCCACGGACCAGGCTCGAGGTGGGACGTGTGGGGCCTCCCGGAACCCGGAGCCGCCGACCGTGCGCGCGTCCCGCGATGATCCTGAGCGCCATGACCGCCGGCAGCGAGGCTCATAGCCGTTCCCGCGTGAGGGGGCAACCGGCCGCCGGCGCGCTCACTTCTTCTGTTGCATCTCGGCGCCGCAGCACCTGAGCGTGCCGCTGCCGCCCTTGGTCACGATGATCTGTGCCCCGCACGAGGCGCAGACGTAGATCTTTCCGATCTGGCTCGGCATGAACCCTCGTCCTCCTAGCGTCCTTCGTACCGTGGCGCGCGGCGCTCGAGAAACGACCGCACCCCCTCCGCCCGGTCGGCTGTGGTCTGGAGCAGCACGTAGAGATCGTGCTCGAGCCGCACCCCGTCCTCGAGGGGGAGATCGAGCGCGCGCACCACGGCCTCCTTGGCCAGCCGCAACGCCAGGGGGGCCCGTGCGGCGAGACTGCGCGCCACGTCGGCGGCCGCCGCGCGCAACCGCGTCGGCGCCACCGTCCGCGACACCAACCCCCAGTCGGCGGCGGTCCGCGCGGTCACCGGTTGGGAGAGCAGCAGCATGGCGAGCGCCCGGGACGCGCCGACGATCCGCGTGAGCCGCTGGGTGACACCGCCTCCGGGCAGCCTGCCGCGCGGTACACAGGGGAGCTCGAGCACCGCCGTGGTCGCCGCGACGCGCACGTCGCAGGCCAGGGCGAGCGCCAGGCCCCACCCTCGGACCGCCCCCGTGAGGCACCCGATCACGGGCTTGGTGACGGCCGCGACCGCCGCGATGCCGTCCGGCCAGGCCGGCGGCGGCCAGCCGACACCACGCGGCAGCCCGACGCAGAAGTCGGCCCCGGCCGCACCGAGGACCGCGACGCGCACCGCATCGTCGCGCTCGATCGCCTCGCAGGAGGCCTCCAGCGCACCCATCAGCTCGGCGTCGAGCGCGTTGGCCGTCCCGGGCCGCGCGAGCGTGAGCCAGGCGACGCCGTCGCGGACCGCGACGTCGACCGCCGGCCCGCGCCCCCTCCCCCGCACCGCCGTCACGCACCCTCGACCTGTGCTCGCAGCTCCCGCCGCAGCACCTTGCCCATCGGGTTCTTCGGCAGCTCCGGCAGGAAGCGGATGACCTCGGGCTTCTTGAAGCTCGCGAGACGCTGGCGGCAGAACTCGCCCAGATCATCCGCCGTCGCCCGTTCACCGGGCCGCAGCACGACGAAGGCGCCGATGCGCTGCCCCCATTCGACGTCCGGCAGGCCGACGACGGCGACTTCTTCGACCGCCGGGTGCGCGCCCAGGACCGCCTCGACCTCGGCAGGCGCGATGTTTTCGCCGCCTCGGATGATCATGTCGTCCTTGCGGCCGGCGACGTAGAGGTAGCCGTCCGCGTCCACCCAGCCGAGGTCGCGCGTCGGCAACCAGCCGTCGGCGGTGAACGGCGAATCCTTCGCGCCCGCGTAGCCCTTCATGGCGCGCGGCGTGCGCACGTGGATCTCGCCCACCTGGTCGATACCGAGCTCGCTCCCGTCGTCGGCGACGATACGCACCTCGACGTCGGGGAGGGGGCGCCCGATCGAGCGCAGGCGGCGCAGCGTACGCTCGACCTCCGCCGGTCCGCCATCGAGCCGGTGGTCCTCCGGTCCGAGGACGGTGAGCGTCGACGTCGTCTCGGTCTGCCCGAAGGCGTTCACGAAGCCGACGGACCTGGGCAAGCGCTCGATGGCGCGACGGATCACGGGGAAGGGCATCGGCGCGCCGCCGTAGGCGAGCACCTCGAGGCTCCGGAGGTCGCGTCGCTCGAGGTCGGGCTGATCGAGGAGATGCTTCAGCATGGTGGGCACGACGAAGGCGTGGGTGATGCGCTCGCGCTCGACCAGGTCGAGCCAGGCACGCGCCTCGAACTGCGGCATGACGACGAGCCGGCGACCGGTCCAGAGCGTCGTCATCATGTTGGTGGCGCCGGCGATGTGGTAGAGCGGCGCGCACAGGAGCGCCGCGCCGCGCGGCGTGCCGTCGGCGAGCTCGACATTGGCAGTGACGTAGGCGGTGAAGTCACCGTAAGTGAGCATGGCGCCCTTCGGCAGCGACGTGGTCCCACTGGTGAACATGAGGATCGTGGTGTCGTCGTCCTCGACGTCCGCTTCCACGTCCAGCGGCTCCGCACGGCCGACGAGTGCCTCGTAGTCCAGCACATCGTCCGCCGCGCCGTCGAAGCCGATCAGCGTCCGGAGCGACTTGAGCCCCGGGCGCAGCGCCCGGACCGCGGGCAGGTAGCGCTCGCCCACCAGCAGGACGCTCACCGCGCTCGCGCAGAGCATGTGCTCAAGCTCGTGCTGCTTGGCGCGGTAGTTGACGGGAATGAAGACGCCCCCGAGCAGCGCGGTCGCGTAGTACGCCTCGACGTAGCGGTGCGAGTTCGTGTGCAGCGCCGCCACGCGCGTACCGCGCCCGACGCCGAGCCCGGCGAGGGCCCTCCCGAGCCGCCGGACGCGGGCTTCCAGGTCGGCGTACGTGAAGCGCTGGCCGCCGCAGACGAGCGCTTCCTGCTCGGGCACGATCCCCGCGGGGATCGTCAAGAAGCTCACCGTGTTCATGGCGCCGCGGGTTCTAGCCCGAGCGCGAGCCGACGCTCAAGGGCGAGACCCGCGTCGAGAGAGAGGTCGTACGCGGCCCGCACGCAGCGGCGCGCCGCCAGGGCCGCGGGCGGTGGAAGGCGCGCCAGCTGGCGTGCGAGCGCGAGGGATGCAGCCTCGAGCCGCCGGCGCGAGACGACTTCGACGACGAGCCCGAGCGCCCTGGCCTCGTCGGCGTCGAGCCAGCGGCCGGTGAGCGCGAGGTCGAGGGCGCGGCCCGTCCCCACACGGCGGGGCAGCGTCTGCGTCCCCGCCACGCCGGGAATCATCCCGCGGCCCGTCTCGGGCAGCGCAAAGCGGGCATCGTCGGCGGCCAGGCAGAGGTCGCACAGCAAGGCCATCTCCATGCCGCCGCCGACCGCCAGCCCGTGCACGGCGGCAACGGTGATCGCCCGCAGCCGGAGCAGGCGCCCCCAGACGTCGCGCTGCCACCGGACCTGTCTGGCGACGAACGCCGACGGTGCGCTGCCGAACTCGCGCAGGTCTCCGCCGGTGGAGAATGCCGGCCCGCGGCCGCGCAGCACCAGCGCGCGCACGCCCGGATCGGCGTCGGCGGCACCGAGCACGGCGTGCAGGTCGTCACGCATGGCGACGCTGTAGGCATTCAGGCACTCGGGCCGGTCGAGGCTCACGATCGCCACCGCTCCGCGTGTCTCGTAGCGCAGCGTCGGCCAGGGTCTCAGGCGTGCCATACGACCTCGCCCCCGATCATAGTGAGGCGCACCCGCGCCGTGGCGACTTCGTCTGGCGGCGCCCGCAGCGGATCAGGCTCGACGACCACGAGGTCGGCCGGTCCACCCCGCCGCAGCCGGCCGAGCTCGGGCGCGCCTAGCGCGTCGGCCGCGCCGCGCGTGACGAGGGCGAGCGCCGCAGCGGCGTCGAGCCGCTCGCGCCCGCCGAGCAGCGCACCGC
>JBKPDC010000088.1:0-16263 GCA_046727715.1 Thermodesulfobacteriota bacterium | reverse complement strand
CGGCCGGAGCCGCTGGCGCCCGGAGCTGCTGTTCCTCGCCGGCGGCTGCCTGCTGAACGCCGGCAAGGCCGCGGAGGCCGCCGCCGCGTTCGACGAGCTGGTGCGCGAGTTCCCCGCCGCGCCGCGCGCCCCGGAAGCTGCGTATTTCCGCTTCCGCGCCCTCGACGTGGCGCGTGGGACCGACCCTGGCCGCACCGCCGCCTTCGAGGAGGCGCTCGCCACCTACCTCGAGCGCTATCCGAAGGCCGACAACGTCGCCGAGGCCCGCTGGCTGCTGGGCGATCTCTACCGCAGCCGTGGCGATTGCGCGAAGGCGGCGGCTGAGCTGGCCAAGGTCCCGCCGGGCCCGTATGCCACCCGCGCGCGCTTCGTGGCGCTCGAGTGCCGCGCCACGATGCTCGGACCCAAGACCAGCCCCGAGGAGCGCGCCGCACTGGTGAAGGACCTGCGCGCCTTCGTGGACTCCACGCCGGCCAAAGGCGAGGACGGGTCGCGCGCGGCACGGGCCGCACTGATGGGCGCCTTGGTGGCGGTCGGAGCGACCCCGCCCGATCACCAGACCATCGTCGCGCTGCTCTCCGGCTTCGAGCAGAAGTATCCTGCCGCCGAGGACCTCGTTCCACGCGTCGTCGAGACCCGGCTCACGGCGCGGGTCGCCCTCGGCCAGCTCGCCGACGCCGAGCGCGACCTCGACGCATACCTCGTCGCCAAGCCGGAGGGCGACCGCAAGAAGCTGCTGTCGAAGCTCGGCGGCGAGATGTCCACGCGCGCCGCTCGCAACGACGACCCGGAGCGTGACCGCGCCCGCACGATGGCGCAGAAGATCTACACCGCGCTCATCCGCGAGGGCGGCGATGCCAGCGACCGCATCCAGCTCGCCGACCTAGAGCTGGCGGCTGGCGATACGGCCGCCGCCCGCAAGATCTACGACGAGGTGCTCGCGCAGGACGCCACCTCGGCCGAGGCGCTCCGCGGCGCGGCCCGCGCAGCCGCCGCCGGCGGCGACACCGACGGCGCACTCGGTTACTGGCGGCAGGTGATCGAGAGCAGCGAGCCGGGCGGGACGTCGTGGTACGAGGCCCGCATCGCGCAGGTGACGCTGCTCGCGGGCGACGGCCGGAAGAACGACGCCTGCAGCCTCCTGCGCTCGTCGCGCGGACGGTCGACCACGGCGGGCGGCGACGTGCTGGCGAAGCGGCTGGGAGCGATGGAGCCCGAGGTGTGCAAGTAGCACCCCGCCGCGTGGACGGCTGCGCGGTCAGCCGGGGTACTTCCCGCTGATGTAGCCCTGGAGGTGGTCGATGGTTTCGGCCTGGTCGAAGATGATCCACTTGACCAGGTCGCCGATGGAGAGGACTCCCACTACCCGGTCATCCTCGACCACCGGGAGGTGTCGCACGCGCTTCTCGGTCATGAGGGCCATGCAGTCGTCGACGCTGTCCTTCGGGCTGACGGTAATCACCGGACTGCTCATGATCTCGGCCACGCGCGTTTCCTTGGACGACCGTCCCTTGAGGATCACCTTGCGCGCGTAGTCGCGCTCCGAGATCACTCCCACCAGCCTCCCGGCGTCGAGTACCAGCAGCGCCCCCACGCCCCTGTCGGCCATCTGTTCGATGGCATCGTAGACGGAATCGGTCGGGCCGAGGGACCAGACGTGCGGCCCTTTCTGCCTGATGACGCTGGCGATCGTGCTCACCATGGTCGTGGCCCCCCTCGTGCGCGGACGCGGTCGCTCCCTTCGCCGTCCCCGTACGCGCCGCGGGACGCGCCGTCAAGTCTAGCGCCCATGGGCGCGCCTGTCCCCCAGACCGAGGTGCGTTCCCCACCGGGAAGGCGGGGGAAGGGCCGGCCCGCCAGAAGGACGCGTGCGGGGCGTGCTCACGCGAGGAGATCGAGTTGCCGCGATCGCGGGACCCGCGGCACCCCGTCGCGCCGGGCGAGCGCCGACCTCGGATCCGGTGCGTGCACGGGCCGCGTCATCGGCCGGCTCCGGAGCGTCCCGGCCGCCACACTCGCGAGGCGTTCGCGCGCGATCGCCACGTAGGCGGGGACGATCTCCGCGCCGGCGGCGCGCCGCCCGTGCAGCGCCGCGGCGCAGGCCGTCGTTCCGACCCCGAGGTAGGGGTCGAGCACCAGATCGCCCACATCGGTGGTCGCGAGCACGAAGCGCTCGACCAGCTCGATGGGGAACTGGCAGGGGTGGCTCGTCTTCTCGATGTGGTTCGCCTTGACGTTGGGGAACGTCCAGACGTCGCCCGGGTTCTTGCCGAGCGGGTGACCGGTGTACTCGCCGGCGCGCGCCCCCTTCCAGGCGCGCTTGCCGGGGTACTTCTGCGGTACGCGGATCGCATCGAGGTGGAAGACATGGTGGGGACCCTTCGTGAACCAGAGGATCACCTCGTAGCGGCCGGAGAGTCGCTTGGTGCAGTGCAGGCCGTGCTCGAAGTGCCAGACGATCCGGTTCCGGAGCCGCAGGTCGGCGTGCCGTTTGAAGATCGCGTACAGGACGACGTCGAGCGGGACGATCTCCTCGGGCGTGACGTGGTTGCCGACCTGCCAGCAGATGCTGCCGCCCGGGCGCAGCACGCGTACGCACTCGTCGATGACGCACCGCTGGCCCGCGACGTAGTCCTCCATCGTGATCCTGCGGCCGCGCTCGTACGCCTTGCCGATGTTGTACGGCGGCGACGTGATCACCAGCTGCGCCCACGCTTCCGGTATCGCCCGGAGCAGGTCGAGCGTGTCGCCCAGATGAAGCGAGACGTCCGCCTCCGCGTCCCAGCCCGCCACCACGCGCATCGCGCCGCTTCCTACCACGACGAGCCGCGGGCGTCACTGCACCGGTGCGACGAAGCCGTCGGCCTCCTTCGTCTCGACGTCCTCGACGTTGATGCGCGCCTCGCGGTACACGCCGCCCGGGTAAATGGCGAAGCGCACCGCCGTGCTGCGCGCGGGCACCTCGAGCCGCCGAAGCAGCTCCCGCCGCACACGGTCCCCGCCGGCTCCCGGCGCGAGCACGCTGGCCGCGGCGCCGCTCGGGAGCGGCTGACTCGCGGCGCCCTGGGCCGTGACGAGCGTCATGTCCGACGCCTCGAGCGCCACGGGGCGGTCGGTGCCGTTCCGCACCGTGAGACGGACGAGCGTGTTCCCGGGCTGCACCGCGTCGCCGCCCAGATCGAGCCGCTGCTCGTAGACGTCGAGCGATTCCACCAGCACCTGCACGCCCGACTGCACTATCGGCGTCTCGACGTCGGGGCGCTGCACGAGGCTCTTGAAGCTGTAGCCGAAGGCACGGCTGAACTCGTAGTCGGGCACGAGCGAGTCCTCGATGGGTTGCAGCTCGGCCCCCCCTGCGTCGCACACGATGCGCACCCGGCCCTTCGTGACCTGGCCGCTCGGAAGCGTCCTGGTGCCCGCGATCACGCCCGGGACGCGCTCCTTCGGCTCCACCATCTCGGTGATGGTGTAGCCCAACGTGTCGAGGGTGCGGCGGGCGACGCGCAGCGCACGCTCGCACTCGAGCCCGGGACGGTCCACGGCGTAGCGCTTGGGCGCGAAGCACGCCACCATCACCAGGGGCAGCAGGAGCAGCCTGCGCATGCCGGGGGTTCTGCTACACTCCCGGGCAGTGACCGTCTACACCCTGGGACATTCGACGCGCACGGCGGATGACTTCCTGGCGCTCCTCGCCACGCACCGCATCCGCGGCATCGCCGACGTGCGGCGCTACCCGGCGTCGCGCCGCCATCCCCACTTCGCCCGCGAGTCCCTCGCGGAGTCGCTCGCGGGCGCCGGCCTGCACTACGACTGGCTGCCCGCCCTCGGCGGACGCCGCAGCCCGCGGGCGGAGTCACCGCACGTTGCCTGGCGGGAGCCCGCCTTCCGTGGCTACGCGGACCACATGGAGACGCCGGAGTTTCACGACGGCCTGGCGGCGCTGCTCGAGCTCGCCGGCGCCCGTCCAACCGCCATCCTGTGCGCTGAGGCCGTGCCATGGCGCTGCCACCGCCAGCTGATCGCCGACGCGCTCGTCGTCCGCGGCGTTGTCGTGCTCCACGTGATCGACGCCGGCATGCCGCGACTGCACGCGCTGAGCCGCCTCGCGCGGCTCGACGGCGAGCGTGTGGTGTACGACGTCGGCCACCTGCCGTTGCGCAGTGGTAGCCGCCCGGGGGGCGCTGTGCCATGATCCCCTCCCGCCATGCCGACGAAGACTGTGCACGTCGTCAGCCACGGTCCTACCTGTCTCGACGGCGTCACCGCCGCGGTGGCGGTGGCGCGCTACTACGGCGATCGCGCGCAGGTGGTGGCGCGGTTTGCCAGCAACAGCGAGATCGACACCGTGCTCCAGGAGCTTCGCCCCGAAGGCGAGGGCGAGCACGAGCTCTGGATCACCGACATCTCGTGGCGCGCACCGGCGACCGATGCGCACCTGCGCGCGCTGGCGGCGGAAGGCGTCCGGATCTACTGGATCGACCACCACCGCACCGCGCTCGAGCGCGTGAAGGCAGGTCGCGTGGACGTGCCGTTCGCCGGGACGGTGCTCTCCGAGGAGTTTGCCGCCTCACGTCTCACGTACGAGTATCTCGCCGAGCGGCTCGCCCGCGAGGGTCACACGGAGCCACGCTTCACAGCCTTCGCGCCGGTCGTGGCGATGGCGGACGACAACGACCGCTGGCTCCACCAGGTATCCGGCTCGCGCGAGCTGGCCTGGGTGGTGCGCGCCCTCGGACCGGACGCCTACGAGGACTTCCTGGCGCTCGACGAGCACGTCACCTACACTCCGCGTATGGCCGCCGCCCGCGCGCGCGTCGGCGCCGAGATCGAGCGCAGCTTCGCGATCGCGAACGCGAGCCGCGTCGAGCATTTCGCCGCCGGCGTGCGCGTGGTCGCGGCGGTCTGCGACGGCCATCCGAGCGAGATCGCCGACACCTGGGGCAAGCAGACGCCGGGCGCGGTGTTCGCGCTCTACGACGCCACGAGCCTCGCGTTGAGCCTACGGCGCTCACCGGATTGCGAGGTCGATCTCTCGAAGCTGGCCGAGGCGCTCGACGGCGGCGGCCACGCCGCCGCCGCGGGCGCCGAGTTGCCCGACCTGCGTCGCATCCTGGCGGAGATCATCGCCACTCGCGTCGCCGAGCATCTGCCGTGAAGCCCGTCCTCACCCACCTGGCGCTCGGCGTCCGCGACCTCGCGCGCACCATCGACTTCTACCGCCGCCACGCGCGCCTCCACGTCGTCCACGACCGGCACGACGGCGACGTCCGGGTCGTGTGGCTCAGCGAGCGCGCCGAGGAGCCCGACTTCGTCCTCGTGCTCTTCGAGGTCCATGCCGAGCCGCCGGTGGGACCCTCGACGCTGATGCACCTCGGCTTCGCCGTCGAGTCGCGCGAGGAGGTCGACGCGGCCGCAGAGGAAGGTCGGCGCGAGGACATCCTGTTGATCCCGCCGCACTATGCCGGTCCGGTGGTCGGCTACTTCTGCATCCTGCGCGACCCGGACGGGAACCAGGTGGAGTTCTCGTACGGGCAGCCGATCGACCCGCGACACATCGCGAGCGGCTAGGAGTCCAACCCGAGACTTCGTCTCGGGTTGGGTCGCCATCGCCTTGTAAACCCGCCACCGCCCTGCCAAGAAGCCGTCCCATGACGAGGCGGCTGCGCGTGGGGGTGGTCTACGGTGGGCGATCCGGCGAGCACGAGATCTCGCTGCGCTCGGCGGCCACGGTGATCGGTGCGCTCGACCCGCAGCGCTACGAGGTGGTGCCCATCGCCATCACCAAGGACGGGCGCTGGCTCACCGGCCACGACAGCCTGCGGCTGCTCGACGAGGCGCAGCGCGTACTGGCACCTGTCGTCGAGCACGGCGACGAGGTGATGCTGCCGCCGGTGCCGTCGCGCGGTGGGCTCGTTCCGGTCGCGGGCGGAGCCGGTGCGCCCGCGCTCGACGTCGTCTTCCCCGTGCTGCACGGCACGTTCGGCGAGGACGGGACGATCCAGGGGCTGCTCGATATGGCCGGCGTCCCCTACGTCGGTGCCGGCGTGCTCGCCTCGAGTGTCGGCATGGACAAGGCCGTGATGAAGGCGGTGTTCCGCGACGCCGGCCTCCCCGGCTGCCGCTGGATCGTCACTCGCCCCGATCTCGAGCCGCCGGAGGCGGTGCGACGCCGGGTCGAGGCCGAGCTGGGCTTCCCGTGCTTCGTCAAGCCGTGCAACCTGGGCTCCTCGGTCGGCGTCGCGAAGGTGCGGAACGCGGGCGACCTCGCCGCCGCGCTTGCCGACGCGGCGACCTACGACCCCAAGGTGATCGTCGAGGAGGCGATCGACGCCCGCGAGCTCGAATGCGGCGTGCTCGGAAACGAGCAGGCCGAGGCGTCGGTGGTCGGCGAGCTGATCCCGTCGCACGAGTTCTACGATTACGCGGACAAATACGTCGAGGGGCAGGCGCGCATCGTCATCCCCGCCGAGCTGCCCGCGGACATCGTCGATGCGGTCCGCGCACTCGCGGTTCGCGCCTTCCACGCCATCGACTGCTCGGGGCTGGCGCGCGTGGACTTCTTCCTCGAGCGCGCGACGGGTCGCCTGCTGGTGAACGAGATCAACACCATGCCGGGCTTCACGTCGTCGAGCCAGTATCCGCTCCTGTGGGGGGCCAGCGGCGTTCCGCTGCCGGCCCTGGTCGAGAAGCTGGTGACACTGGCGCTCGAGCGCCACGCAGCGCGCGCCAAGCGGCGCCTGTCGTTCAGCCCGGCGGAGACAGTCAGCGCGCCCGCGCAGCAGCGCTCGTCGCGGGGTGGCCGCTGACGCGGAGCTGGCTGGCCAGCCGGTCGGCCCGACTGCGCGCCGCGAAGGTGCCGAGCTCGAGCGTCTGCCCCACGACGCGGGCCTCGTAGCCGCGCTTCGCCAGATCGGCGCGTGCCGTCGCAACCGCCTTGCGGTCCCGGTAGGGCCCGAGCTGCACGGTATACTTCCCCGCCGCACGCGCGTCGTCGGCGACCTCCGTCTCGGCACCGCGCTTCGCGACGCGCACGGTCCGGGTCGTCCTGACGCGATCGACCTCGAGCCCGCGCGCCGTCAGCGGCATCGGCCGCGCCTCCGCCGCCGTCGCTCCGGCCAGCACGACGGGCCGCCGGCGGGCGGCTCGCTCCTCGCGTACGCCAGCCGTGGTGCGGCGATCGGCACGCGCTTCCCGCATCGATTCCGCTCGCCCCCGGTCGCGCGCGACCGTGCGTGCCGGCTCGTCATCCGATGGTTCTTTGTCGCGGCGGCGATCGCCACCCGACGCCCGCCTGCCGCGGTCGTCGCTGGCGCGCGCGGACACGTCTCCCCGCCGCCGGGCCGGTGCGAGCTGCGCGTCCACCCGCGCCGTCTTCCGCGATTGCTCGGACGCGATCCGGGCGACCCCGGCTGGTGCCCTCCGCTCCTCCGGCATCGCGCGTGCCGATCCGATCCGCCGCGGCGGCGGTGCGACGGCCCCAGCGACCTGGTTCTGTGCTGCCTGGCGAGCCGGGTCCGCCCCAACCTCGCGTTCTGGCCGGTTCGCGCCTCTTGGCAGCTCCTCTCTCGCCGGGTTGCGAAGCGGTGATTCCGCCCACAGGCTCGGGCCGGCTTGTCGGTCGGGTTCGCGGTCGTTGAGTGCCCCGGGGTCGTCGGGGTCGCCCGCGCCAGGCTCCTCTGGGTCGTCGTGCACGCTGGCTGCAGGGCGCCGGTCGACCGCGGGGGCCACAGGCCGCCCCTCGTCCGCACCGGCGGCAGGCTGCGCCCGCTCTTCGATCTCGGTCCGCCCGCCGCGGGTCGGCTGCTCCACCGTCTCGGGCGTCACTTCGTGGTTGAGATCGGGATGGGCAGATTCCCTCAGGGTCGGACGCCGCGGCGCCACGTCGTCGACCGGGGCCGGCGGCGCCGCCGCCCGGCGCGGCTCTGCGCCGGCCGGCTCGTCACTTGCGGAACCGGGCGCGATCGGCTCGTCGTCAACCCTGGCGGGCTCTTCATACGCGGCCCGGGCGCGCGCCATGCGCGCGGCGCGCTCGAGCGCGCGCTGAGGCGCCATCGGTGCCGCCGCCGCTGCGGCGACGGGCGGTTCGGACTCGGCTGGAGGCGGTGCGGTACGCGGCTCGTCCACGGCCGGGGGTGGCGGGGTGATGGTAGACGCCACCAGGACCGGCGTGGGCCGGTCGGGGCTCAGGCCGTAGTAGAGCATCCGGCGAGCATCCCCCCAGAGGTCGCTGGAGCCGAGGATGGCGATCACGACCTCGCGGGAACCATGACCCGCCGCCCCCACGAAGCAGCGACGAGCTGGCCTCGTGTACCCGGTCTTGCCGATCACCTGGTAGTCGGGCGCGTTGAGAAGGCGGTTGTGCGACCGCACGGTGGCGAGCCGCGAGTCCGGCCCGTCGATGAACACGTCCGCTGCCGTGGTGCTCAGCACCTCGCGGAACCCGGGGACGCCGAGCCCGTAGCGGAAGATCCGGCTCAAGTCGCGCGCCGTGGTTACGTGGCCATATTCCGTCAGGCCGTGGGGATTGACGAAGTTGGTGGTGGTGGCGCCGACGACCCGCGCCTTCAGGTTCATGCGGGCGGCGAATTCGATCTCGGAGCCGGCGACCCCCTCGGCCACCACGACCGCCGCGTCGTTCGCCGATTTGAGCAACACCGCGTAGAGGAGGTCGCGCAGCGCGACGCTCTGCCCGGGCCTGAGCCCGATCTTCGACGGCGGCGTCGCGGCGGCGTTGGAGCTCACCATGAACTCCTGGTCGAGGCGGTGGCTCTGAAGCGCGAGGACGGCGGTCATCACCTTGGTGGTGCTGGCCGGCGGGAGCGGTTCATCGGCATTCTGCTCCCAGATGACCGCGCCCGTGTCGGCATCGACGATGATGGCGCCACGTGCGGTGACTTCCGGCACCGCATGGACGGCCGCTGGCAGCAACGCCGCGACCCCCGCCCAGAACACGACGGTCGCCCGCCCAGTCTTCCTCATCCCATCACCCCACCGCCCCAGCTGCAGGCGCGGGCATAATGCCACGGGATCTCATCGCCGCCAAGCTTCGGCCCCAGCGGCGCCCGGTCCCACGCGACGAGCCGCCCGATAGACGCCGTCCCGATGCTCCACCTCGACGACTCCCGCGTTCGGAACCACCCGGGACTCACCCCAGGTGCCCGTGACGTGGCGCCACAGGGCAAGCATCACGGCCCCATGACTCACCAAGACGATGTCGTCAACCCCACGTGCCCTGGCGACCCGGTCCAGCGCCGCCCCGGCCCGAGTCAAGACCTCTTCCAACGACTCGCCGCCGGGGGGCTGCCAGGTCCAATAGGCTGCCGGGTCGTATCCCGGCCGCGGCGTCTCGTAGAGCTGCCCCGCGAACGCCCCGTAGCTGCGCTCGCGCAGGTCCGGCTCGACGGTGACCGCCAGGTTCAGCCGGGCACTCAGGATGTCGGCCGTCTCCCGGGCCCGGGCATACGGGCTCGAGACGATGGCTCGGGGGGTGTACCGGGCAGCGATCCACGTGGCCGCGGCCTCGACCTGCGCGCGGCCGGCGTCGGTCAGGGAGATGCCGGGGTGTCGGGTGAATCGGCGGTCGCGGTTGCCCTCGCTCTCCCCGTGGCGGATGAGGAGCAGGCGGCCCACGCCCGGTCAGCCGTCCCGGTTCAGGCGGTCGATCAGCTGGCGCCGCAAGCCGAAGCTGGTGCCCCGCCGGGCCGCGAAGACCAGGCGTGGCAGATGATCGAGCTCGGGTTCGGTCTCGTGCTCCTCGGGCAGGTGCCCGCGTTGCTCGATGCCGCCCGCTTGGATGAGAGCGGCGAAGTCGCGGGCCAGCGTCTCGACCACCGCTTGCGGCACGGGATGGTTCAGCCGGATCACCCAGTGGCGCCCCACATATCGCGAGGAGTGGTACACGCGATAGAAGCCTGCGATCTCCTCGACCGCCTCGGCGCGGTCGGTCGTGGTCTTGAAGAGCGCGAGGTCTTCCTCCGAGATCAGGCCGCGCCGCAGCAGGTGGTCCTTGACGTACTGTAGCCAGCTCTTCCAGTACGTGGCGCGCGGCGCGTCGAGGAAGACGATCGGGACGGCATTCATCTTGCCGGTCTGGGCCAGGGTGAGCACTTCGTAGCCCTCGTCATGCGTGCCGAACCCGCCGGGGAACAGCACGACGGCGTCCGCCTCCTTCACGAACATGAGCTTGCGCGTGAAGAAGTAGCGGAAGTTCATCAGCTTCGGGTCGCCGTGGATGAACTCGTTGGGGTCCTGCTCGAACGGCAGCTTGATGTTGACGCCGAAGCTGTGCTCCCGTCCCGCCCCCTCCTGGCAGGCGCGCATGATGCCGTGCCCGCCGCCGGTGATGACCATGAACCCGCGCGCCGCGATCTCGCGTGAGAACTCGAGGGCGGTGCGATACGCCGGGTCCTCGGGCGGCGTGCGCGCCGACCCGAACACGGTGACCTTCCGCACACCGTGATACGGTGCGAAGACCTTGAACGCGTAGCGCAGCTCGCGCAGGGCGGCGTTCAGGATCTTGAGATCACCCATGCTGGTGCGGTCGCGGAGCAGGCGGAGGCTGATCTCGATCATCTCGCGCACGCGGCGTTCCTCGCGTCCGAGATGGTCCGGATCACCCTCGACGCGCGGCAGGAGCTCGCGGAGCACGCTGCGACGCAGGCGGGCGCGGAGCGGGGACGTTGGCACGGCGGCATCTTGCCTCGATCGACCACGGGTTGCGAGGTGCCCGCCGCGGGCTCTATCTTCGCCCCGTGCCCGCGGCGCGCGACCTGATCCGGATGATCCGGGACGAGCTGCGCCAGCAGTTCCTGGAGCGCAACGACCTGATCGATGGTGCGCTCGTGGGTCTGCTGGCCGGGCAACACCTGCTCGTCATCGGACCGCCCGGCACCGCCAAGTCGATGCTCGCCGACGAGGTGTGCCGCCGCATCACGGGCGCGCGCTACTTCCAGTGGCTGCTGACGCGCTTCACCACGCCGGAGGAGCTGTTCGGAGCCATCAGCTTGACCGCGCTGGAAGCCGACGACTACCGCCGCCTCACTACTCACAAGCTCCCGGAGGCCCACATCGCCTTTCTCGACGAGGTCTGGAAGGCCAGCTCGTCGATCCTGAACACGATCCTGACGCTGATGCACGAGCGCCGGTTCCACAATGGTCGCGAGGTGGCGAGTGTGCCGCTGATCACGCTCTTCGGCGCGTCCAACGAGCTGCCCGAGGACGACGAGCTGCTGGCGCTGAACGACCGCTTCCTGCTGCGCTTCGTGGTGGAATATCTGGGCGAGGACTTCCGGTTCCTGAAGCTACTCCAGGTGCAGCCACCCGCGGCGCGGACCACGCTCTCGCTCGACGAGCTCGCCGCAGCGCGCGCCGAGGCCGCGGCCGTGGCGGTGCCCGGCGCCGCGCTGCGGGCGATCACCGACCTGCGGCGCGAGCTGGGTCGTCGCAACGTGGTGGCGTCCGACCGGCGCTGGACGCAGTCGATCGGCGTGCTGCGCGCGCACGCCTGGCTCGAGGGCCGCGACAGCGTGGCCGACGTCGACGTGGCGTTCCTCGAGCACGTGCTCTGGCGCGACCCCGCTGAGCGCCAAACGGTGCGCGAAGCCATCCGCGAGCTCCTGCACGGCTACGAGGACGAGGTGCGCGTGCTGCTCTACCAGTCCCGCGAGCTGCGTGCCTACGCGCTGCGCCAGTGGGAGACGGCCGACCTGCGCAGCCGCGCGACCGTGGAAGCACACACCAAGCTGCGTGCCATCCTGGGCAAGGTGGACGACATCCTGGCGACCGCACGTACCGACGGCCGTCCGATCGGCGGCGTCGAGGCGCTGCGCCAGGAGATCGCGGCGATCCAGCAGGAGATGCTGGCGCGGCTCTAGAGTCTCGCAGGATGGCGCGCACGGTCCTGATCCCGCCCCGCCAGCACTGCTGGGTGGAGAGCGACGGCTTCGATCGCAACGCCTTCGCGACGCTCGTGACCGACACCCCGTCGCTGGCGGCGCTGCTCGAGCGCGGCGGTGCCCTGGTGCCCCACTTCCGGGAGCTCGTCGAGGATCTCTTCTGCGTGCTCTACAAGCTCGAGCCGCGCTGGCGCGATGCGAGCGAGGTGGCGCCCGCGGCGGCGCTGAACCGCGAGGTGCTGATCGGTCTGCGCGACCACCCGCTGCTCGAGTCGGTGCGCGCCGAGAGCCAGCTCGACGAGGTGAAGGCGGGTCTCGGCGCGCTGCTGCTCGGCGAGCACGTGCTCGAGCTGTTGCGCGAGGAGCGCCTGCTGCCGCGCAGCGACCTGCTCGACCTGTGGGACCTCGAGCGCCGCGAGCGCGAGCTGCGGCGCGCCGGCGACGAGCTCGACGACGTCGTGCGCAGCGACGCCGGCGACGACACGCGCGCCCAGGCCGAACGCGCCGCGCAGCTGGCCGAGGGCGAGCTGCGCCAGAAGGCGGCGCGCGTCGCCGAGCGGCTGTCGGAGATCCCGTCGCGCGCCCGCGCGGCGGTCCCCGCAGCGCTCGGCGGCCTGCGCCGCCAGCTGGCGGAGGCCGCCGAGGAGGCGCAGGGCTGGGGCACCGGAGTGGGCGGCGGCGGGCGTCATTCGCCCGGCCGGCAGATCGAGTTGGGACGCCGCCTGGTGACCAATCCGAAACTGCGCCGCCTCGCCGCGCTGGTCGGACGCATGCGTGCGCAGGCACTGGCGCTGCGCCGGACGAGCCTCGAGCGTACCAGCGAGGAGATGTTCGACGTCGAGCTGGGCCGGACTCTCGACCGCCTGCTGCCCCCCGAGCTGCTGGCGCTGCGTCATCCCGCGCTGCGCCGCGACCTGCTGCGCCGTCTCGCCGAGGGTCAGCTCCTCTGCTATCGCCTGCGCGGCGCCGACGAGCGCGGCCGCGGCCCGATGATCGTCTGCCTGGACGGTTCGTCGTCCATGGCCGGCGAGAAGGAGATCTGGTCCAAGGCGGTGGCGCTGACCCTGCTCGAGATCGCCCGCCGCCAGCGCCGGCTGTTTCGCTTCGTGTGCTTCTCGTCCCCCGACACCCCGCTCTTCACGCTCGACCTGAACCCGCGCGATCACCACCTGGTGCGCGAGGATCGTGCGCTCGACGTCGCCGAGTACTTCCCCGGCGGCGGCACGGACTTCGAGACGCCGCTCGACTCGGCGGTCGAGACGCTGGCGGCGGCACGCTACCGCCGGGGCGACGTGGTGCTCATCACCGACGGCGAGTGCCAGGTGTCACCCGGCTGGCTCGAGCGCTTCCGGCGCGAGAAGCGCCGGCTGGGCTTCTCCCTCTTCTCGGTGCTGATCGACGTCGGCCCGAGCAGCACGACGACCCTGGCCGAGCTGAGCGACCGCGTGACCAGCGTGTCGCAGCTGAACGACACCGCGGTGCGCGACCTGTTCGTGGCGCTGTGAAGCGCAGGAGACCCTTGCAGCCCTGATCTCGCAGTTCATGCGGAGCACCTAGCAGACCGTCGGAGGCCAGCATGCGCGTGTTCGTCGCCGGCGCGACGGGCGCTCTCGGCGTACCGCTCGTTCGCAGGCTCGTCGCCACCGGTCACGAGGTGACCGGCCTCACGCGGTCGGGGACGAAGACGACCCTCGTCCGCGACCTGGGCGCGACGCCGGCGGTGGCCGACGCGCTCGACGCGGCAGCGCTCGGGGCCGCGATCGCGGAGAGTGCCCCCGACGTGGTCGTGCACGCGCTGACGGCGCTTCCGAAGCGCGGGCCACTGCGCATCGCGGAGCTCGCGGCGACGGATCGGGTGCGCATCCGCGGAACGGCGAATCTGATAGAGGCTGCCGTCGCCGCGGGGGCGAGGCGGCTGGTGGCGGAGTCGGTCGCGCTCGTCTACGGCGACACCGGGGAGACAGTTGCGACCGAGGCCCGCGCCGCGCGCGCCCCTCATCCCGCCCTCCAGCGCTCGATGGACGCCGTCAGGTCGCTCGAAGATCAAGTGCTCGGGGCCAGCCGAGCCGGACGGATCGAGGGGGTCGTCCTGCGCTTCGGCATCTTCTACGGACCTGGCGTCGCGTCCACCGACTTCATGCTCCGCACGCTGCGGCGCCGGATGTTCCCGCTGCTCGGCGGGGGTCGCTCCGTGGGCTCCTGGATCCACGTGGACGACGCCGCAGCGGCGACCGCCGCAGCGCTCGCGCGCGGGCGGCCCGGCGAGATCTACAATGTCGTGGACGACGAACCCGCCACGCTGCGTGACTTCGTCACCGAGCTCACGCGGGTGGTCGGCGCGCCGTCGCCCTTCTCGGTCCCCGCCTGGGTGGCGCGCCTGCTGGGCCCGCTGCCTGCCACGCTGGCGACGATCCGGCTGCGGGTGTCGAACGCGAAGGCGAAGCAGGAGCTGGGCTGGGCGCCGGTCTACCCGACGTACCGCGAGGGCATGCGGACCCTGGCGGTTCCATCGGATCGCCGCGGCGGATCCGCGGGGCCCGCCTGCTAGTCGGTGCGGGCGGCTGGAGCGGTCAGTCGAATCGTAGTGTCGCCAGCAGGCCGCGGTGCCGCCCGCGGCGACCGTCGGACACGTCGCCGGCGACCACCACACGCCGACGAGCGTCGAGGACCAGCAGCACGCGGAAGGGTGGCGCCGGGCCGGCCGGCCCGAAACAGACCTGCCACGTCGTCGCGGTTGCCATGGGAACTGGCTAACACACCTGGCTTCGCGGCGTCGAAATGAAAGGCATGGCAGGACAGCCGCACCGTCCTTCAGCTGGCGAAGGTGGCGTCAGGATGGGCCGCTGAGCGGCGCGATCCTTTTCCCCGCCGCCGCCGCCCGCTACAGAGCGGACGATGCCTGGCGTGTTCTCAGGCCTCCGCGTGCTCGACCTGGCCGACCAGTCGGCCGCCCTCGCGGGCAAGCTGTTCGCGGGCCTCGGCGCCGACGTGGTGCTCCTCGAGCAGCCCGAAGGCAGTCCGCTGCGGCGCATCCCGCCCTTCTTCGACGGCGGCCCCGAGGGCGAGCGCAGCCTGTTCTTCTGGTTCTATGCCGCGGGCAAGCGCAGCCTGGTCCTGGACCCGTCCGACCCGAGCCTGCTCGACGGGCTCGCCGCGCGGGCCGACGTCCTCATCGAAACCGGGCCGCCCGGCGGGACCGCTGCGCTGCGCGCCGCGCATCCGCGGCTCGTCGTCGCCTCCATCACACCTTTCGGTCAGGAGGGTCCCTACCGCGACTGGCGCGCCTCCGACCTCGTGGCGCAGGCCATGGGTGGCATGCTCGCGGTGAGCGGGCACGCCGACGGGCCGCCGTTGCACTCCCTCGGGCTTCAGGCCTACCACCAAGCGAGCGTGCTGGCCGCCACCGGCATCCTCGCCGCGCTCCTGGCGCGTGACCGGAGCGGGCGCGGCCAGCACGTCGACGTGAGCCTGCAGGCCGCGGTCGCCGCCTCGCTCGAGCACGTTCCCGGCCTGTTCCATCAGGACGGGCGCGTGGCGCGCCGGCAGGGGACGCTGCACTGGACGCGCTTCTTCCGCGTCGGGCGCTGCAAGGACGGCTGGGTGATGCACTGCACCCTCGGCGACTGGACGTCGCTCATCGAGTGGGTGAAGTCTGACGGCTTCGGCGCCGAGATCGACGAGCCGGAGATGGAGAACCCCACGCACCGCCAGCAGCAGGCGGAGCGCATCTTCCCCGTGCTCGACGCCTGGGCGGCGCGCTACACGGTAGACGAGCTGTACGAGGGCGCGCAGCTGCGTCGCATCCCGTACGCGGCGGTGCGCGCGCCCGAGGCGCTGCTGGCCGACCGGCACCTGGCCGAGCGTGGCTTCTTCGTGCCGATCGAGCACCCCGGCCTTGGACGCACCGTGCCGTTCCCGGGCGCGCCGTTTCTTGTCGGGGACACGACCTGGCACGTGGCGGCGCCGCCGCGGCTCGGCGAGCATCGAGAAGCTGTCCTGCGCGCGTGGCTCGTGGGCTGAGCGCCGGTCGCGCCATCCTCGGTGCACGTGTATTCAGAGTGATGCAGGATGCAGCCATGCCGAAGGATGCTGCCGTCACGGTCCAGGCGCTCAAGCGTGCCCTCGAGGTGCGTGCCCGACGCGAGCGCCGCTCCCTTTCGGCGCAGATCGCGGCGTATCTGGAGCGTGGCGTCGCCGAGGAGCCCGCACCGGTCGACTGGCGGGGGCAGCTCCTCAGCCTCTTCGCGGGTGGCCCCGTTCCGTCGGAGGAGGACTTCACGCGTGTCCGCCGGCTGCTCTGGGGGTCGCTCGGCAAACGACGGAACCGCCGTGGGGCGTAGCTACGTTCTCGATACGCACGCGTGTGTCT
>JBKPDC010000087.1:0-17672 GCA_046727715.1 Thermodesulfobacteriota bacterium | reverse complement strand
GCCGCGCCCTCCGCGGCGAGCCGGCGGCACACCGCCTCGCCGATCCCGCTCGCCGCGCCGGTGACGAGCACGTGCCGGTCGCGCAGCCCGGTCATCGTCCGTCCAGCCTGCGGGGCTCGCGGCCGATCTCGTCAAGGAACGGGCGCGTGTAGACGACGCGGCCGGTGAGCGTGGCGGGATCGCCGCTGGCGAGTGCGACTGCGGCCTCGGCCATGAGCTCGACGGGCTCGATGAGATCGGGAACGTCCCTCGGCACCATGCCGAGCGCCTCGACGCCCGGCGTCAGGACCGCGGCCACGGGCGCGAGCGCGTTGACCGCGATGCCGTCGCCGAAGAGCTCGGCCGCGAGCCCGGTCGTCATGCGGTCGAGCGCCGCCTTGGTGAGCCCGTACACGGTGGCGCCGCCGAAGCGGTAGAAGTCGGGGTACGGCGGGCCGTGCGGGTGCGCCGCGGTCGCGGACGAGACGTTCAGGATCCAGCCCCGACGTCGCGCGCGCATTCCGGGCGCCACCAGCTGGCACAGCTCGAACGGCCCGCGCACGTTCAGCTCCCACGCGATGCGCAGCCGCTTCTCGGAGATGCGCTCGAACGGGATGTAGAACGCCGCGGCGGCGTTGTTGACCAGGATGTCGATGGGGCCGAGGGCGGCTTCGGCCGCGCGCACGATGCGCGGCCGCTCCGCGGGATCGCTCAGGTCCGCGCCGATCGCCGTGACGCGGACCCCGCGGCCACGGAGCCGCGCGGCCACCTCGGCGAGCGTGCCCGGAAGGTGGTCGGGATGCGTGTCGAGGCTGCGCGCCGCGAGCGCGACGTGGGCGCCCTCCGCCGCGAAGCGCTCCGCGATGGCCGCGCCGATGCCACGGCTCGCCCCGGTCACGAGCGCCACGCGACCCTCCAATGCACCGGCCATCGCCCGCCCATCGACGATTCGGGGCCTCGGTGCAAGCACGGGTGGTGGGTGGTGGCGCGCAGCGCAGCGGTCGTGCAAGACCGGATGCAGCGTGTGGTGCGTGCTGTGCAGGGAACACCCCGGCTTGGTCGAGCGAGCCCCGGCCGTTCACGGGGTCGAGGGCACCACGGCGCTGGCCCACACGCGGCGCGCGATCGCCATCCTCGACGATCTCCGGGGCGACCCGTGAGCGGGCGGCCACGCGTCCTGGCCCAGGTCCGCGAGACGCTGGCGAAGCGCGTCGCCGTCGCCGTTCCGGACGTCGAGGTCGTGCCGATTCCGCTCGACGGCGACCTCGCACCGGGCGTCACCGGCGAGGTGCTGCTCACCCTGCCGTGGGGCCGCCCGAACCTGTCGCAGGTGCTGGGGCGCGGTGTCCGCTGGGTGCACGCCCTCGGCACGGGCATCGACGCTTTCCCGCTCCACCTCCTCACCGATCAGGCACTCACCTGCTCGCGGGGCGCGAGCGCGCTGCCAATCGCGGAGTGGGTGCTGGCCGTGATGCTGGCGTTCGAGAAGCGCCTACCCGATGCGTGGATCCGGCGTGTGCCGGCCGAGGGCTGGAGCCGCACGCGGCTCGGCACGCTCGCCGGAAAGACCCTCGGACTGGTGGGCCTCGGCGGGATCGCCGTCGCCATCGCCGAGCGGGCCCTCCCCTTCGGCATGCGCGTCCGCGCGTGCCGGCGCACGGCCGCACCCGCCCCGCTTGCCGGGATCGAGGTGGTCGGGTCGCTGGTCGACCTCGTAGCCTCGGCCGACCACGTCGTGCTCGCGGTGCCCTCCACGGTGGCGACCCGCCATCTCGTCGACCGAATGGTTCTCGCGGCCATCAAGCCGGGCGCCCATCTGGTGAACGTGGCACGCGGCGCGCTGGTCGATCCGGATGCGCTTCGCGAGGCGCTCGACGACGGCCGGGTGGCGATGGCGTCGCTCGACGCGGTCGAGCCCGAGCCGCTCCCGGCGGGCCACTGGATGTACGAGCATCCACGCGTGCGACTCAGCCCGCACGTGTCGTGGAACGCGCCGGGGGCGGCCGACGTGCTGCTCGACCGGTTCATCGACAACCTGCGCCGCTGGCTCGCCGGCGAACCGCTCGCCGGGCTCGTCGACCGCCACGCAGGCTACTGAAGGAGAGCCGTCATGGACACGTCCCAGCGCACCCTCGGCCCGGTTGCGACGCGCCTCCTGTTCGAGAACGAGCGCGTCCGGATCTGGGAGATGGACCTCGCGCCCGGCGCCCGCTCGGCCACGCACCGCCACGACCTCGACTACGTGCTGGTGCAGATCGACGGCGACCGCATCGCCGCCATGCCGGAGCCCGACACCGGTGGCGCGTTTCGCGACTACGTCGAGGGCGCCGTCGAGCCGGGGAAGACGCGCTACATCCACCGCGGCGGCATCGAGACCGCGATCAACGTCGGCGCGCGCCGCTACCGCGAGATCCTGATCGAGCTCAAGTAACCGCTCACGAGAGCGCCGCCACACGCCACGCCCATTGCATCACGACGACGCATCAATGCCCACCAGCATCGGCGTCCCTGCGCCGTCGCCTGACGCGCGCGTGGTGGAAAACCGGACGGCTTGGCCGGTGGCGAGACTACGGCTGGCGCTCCACGCGCACCGGCGTCGTGAACGCCACGTGGCGGCCCACCGCCCGCACCGCGCCGACGATAGCGAAGCTCCCGGTGAGACGGATGTCGCTGCTCGATGCGCCCAGCATCACGGCGATGCTGCCGGGCTCCACCACACGCCGCATCGCCACGTCGTGGAACGCGAGCGCGCGTACCGCGAGCGAGAACGTGATGCGCGCGCGCTCGCCCGGCGCCAGCGCCACCCGCGCGAAGCCGCGCAGCTCCTGCACCGGGCGCGTCACGCTGCCGACCTCGTCACGCACGTAGAACTGCACCACTTCCTCGCCGGCTCGATCGCCGGTGCTCTCGACGGTGCAGCCGACCTCGACCACGTCGTCGGCGCCGGCCTCGGTGCGGGACAGCGTGAGACCGCCGTAAGCGAAGCGCGCGTACGAGAGCCCGTGGCCGAACGCGAACAGCGGCGACGTCGGGCCGTCGGCGTACGTGCCCGTCCAGTGTGAGCGCGCGCCGGACGGTTTGTGACCGTAGAAGACGGGCACCTGTCCCACGCTCCGCGGCATCGACACCGGGAGCCGGCCGCCCGGGTCCGCGTCCCCGAAGAGCACGTCGGCGACGGCGTGACCGGCCTCCTCCCCGGGAAGCCACGCGTGCAGCACCGCCGGCACGTGCTCCGCGATCCATGGCAGCGCGAGCGGTCGCCCGTCGACCAGCACGACGACCACCGGCGTCCCGGTGGCGACCACCGCCTCCACGAGTCGTTGCTGGACGCCGGGGAGGTCGAGCGTGCAGCGGTCGACCGACTCGCCGCTGGTGCACCCCTCGACGAGGCCGGACTTGCCGCCGACGCACACGACCGCCACGTCCGAGGAGCACGCGGCGTTCGCCGCGGCGGCGAAGCCCTCCTCATCCGGATCGGTCAGGTCGCAGCCGCGCGCGACGATCAGCTCGGTGGCGGACGACGCCGCACGGCGCAGCCCGTCGAGAAGGCTCACCATCGCCGGGAAGTGCTCGCCGAGATTCACCGGCGCCGGCGCGCCCGCCACGGGCGCCGGCGCGTGCTCCCGGATGACGCCGAAGACGATCTCGAGGTGCGCCGGGTAGTGGTAGTCGCCCTGGAGCACGCGGATGCTGGCGGCCGACGGCCCGATCACGGCGAGCCGGCGCAGGTCCTTCCGCAGCGGCAGCAGCCCGCCGTCGTTCTTCAAGAGGACGATCGACTTCCGCGCCAGCTCGCGCGCGAGGGCGCGCTGCGGCGCCGTGTCGAACACGCGCGGCGCGGCATCCGCGTCGACGTAGGGTCGCTCGAAGAGGCCGAGCTCGAGCTTCACACGCAGCAGCCGGCGCACGGCACGATCGACGAGCGCCACCGGCACGAGGCCGCGCTCCACCGCCGCACGCAGGGGCACGCCGAAACAGTCGAGCGACGGCAGCTCCACGTCCAGCCCGGCCTCGAGGGCGCGGCGTGCCGCGTCCGCCTTGTCGACGGCGAAGTGGTGATAGGTGTGCAGCGTGTCGACGGCGAAGTAGTCGGCAACCACCAGGCCGTCGAAGCCGATCTCGTCACGCAGCAGGTCCGTCAGGAGGGCCTTCGAACCGCCGCAGGGCACGCCCTCGAGCTCGTGATAGCCGTTCATGATCGACGCCAGCCCGGCTTCGCGGATCGCCGCCTCGAAGGGGAACGCGTAGACGTCGCGCAGCTCCCGGGCGCCGAGATGCGCGGGTGCCCAGTTCATGCCGCCCTCCGACGCGCCGTGGCCCACGAAGTGCTTACCCGTCGCCGCCACGCCCTCGGTGAGGCGTTCGCCCTGGATGCCGCGCACGTACGCCACGCCCATCTGTGCGATCAGCCATGGGTCCTCGCCGAACGTCTCCTCGAGCCGGCCCCAGCGCGGGTCGCGTGCGACGTCGAGGACCGGCGCCAGCGTCTGGCGCGCGCCGACGGCGAGCATCTGCGCGCGGATCACGCGCGTCATGGCTTCGATGAGCGCGGGCTCGAACGAGGCGGCGAGGCCGATGGCCTGGGGGAAGCAGGTGGCGCCCTTCGCGGTGTAGCCGGCGCAGCTCTCCTCGTGCACGACGGCAGGGATGCCGAGTCGCGTCTCCTCCCGGAGAAAGCGCTGGATCGCGTTGGTGAACGTCGCGCTCTCGCGCGGGCCGAGCACGGTCGCGCCCCCGATCCGCGTCACGTGGCCGATGCCATCGACGAGCAGCGCGGTGGCGGCATCATGCGAGAACGTCCCGTTGGCGAGCAGCCGGCTCGACCACACGCCGCCGATCTGCGCCAGCTTCTCGTCGAGCGTCATGCGCGCCAGGAGATCGTCGAGACGGGCGTCCGTGGAGAGGCTCGGGTCGCGGTAGGGCGCGTCAGGCACGGGCGGCGACGCTACCACGTGCGTGCGGCAACGCGCGAACCATTGACCATCGTGTGCCGGCTCGGGCACAACGCCGGGGCAGTGTCAGAGCTCCCGCCAACCCTGAATGGCACCCCGGTCTCTGCCACGGAGCGGATCGAGCGCGCCCTGGTGTCTCGCATGCGCGCCAAGTCAGCGCTCGGCGCCGGCGGATGCGCCACCATCGTCCTCGACACCGGCGCCGACGCCTGGACGCTCAGCTTCGACGCCGAGGGCGCGAGCCTCTCCACGCGCCGCACGCCGTCACCTGACGCCGTGCTCTTCGCCGCCCCCGACGTGATGGCGGGAGTGGTCGAGGGGAACGTCTCGGGTGTCGACGCCTGGCTCGCCGGTGAGCTCACCATGCGAGGCAACATCGCGCTGGCATTGAAGCTCCAGGGTACCGTCCACCCCGATCGTCCGGCGCGCATCCCCCGCGCGCGTACCGTCTCGGCACACGGCGTGGACACCTTCTACCTCGAAGCGGGCTACGGCCCCGCCGTCGTGCTGCTGCACGGGCTCGGGGCGACCAACTCCTCGATGCTGCCGACGCTGGCCGAGCTGTCGCACGACCATCGCGTCCTCGCGCCCGACCTGCCGGGTTTCGGCGAATCGGCCAAGCCGCTGCGCGCGTACCACCCCGCGTTCTACGCCCGGTGGTTGCACGCCCTCCTCGACGCCACGCACGTCGAGCGTGCGCTCCTGGTCGGCAATTCGATGGGAGGACGCGTCGCCATCGAGATGGCGCTGCGCCACCCCGCCCGCGTCGAGCGGCTCGTCCTCTTCGCCCCGTCGCTGGCGTTCCGGCGATTCCGCTTCCTGCAGCCCGTGGTCCGCCTCCTCGCGGCCGAGCTGGGCGTCGTCCCCGTGCCGGTGCCACGCTGGCTCGCCATGCGCGTGCTGCGGCTGATGTTCGCCGAGCCCGAGCGCCTCCCGGCAGCTTGGTACGAGGCGGCGATGGACGAGTTTCAGCGTGTCTTCTCCACGCTGCGCGGCCGCATCGCGTTCTTCTCCGCAGCGCGGCAGCTCTACCTCGAAGCGTCGGACGGCCCGCACGGGTTCTGGGAGCGTCTGCCGGCGCTCGCGTGCCCGGCGTTGTTCCTGTGGGGCGACCAGGACCTCCTCGTCCCCGCCGCCTTCGCCCCGCACGTCGAGGCCGCCCTACCCGGGGCGCGGTCGGTCGTGCTGCCGAGCTGCGGGCACGTCCCGCAGTTCGAGCACCCAGCGCTGACGCACCGGCTGGTGCGGGAGTTCCTGTCCGAGCTGCCTACTCGTCCAGGGTGAAGCCCCACCTTCATCGTCACCTGCTGGCGCGGCGGCACCCTCTTGTCTTCTCCACGTCCTGCGGGGTAATCGGCATCCGTGCAGCGTGCGCGCACCGTGACGCTGCTCTTCACCGACATCGAGTCGTCCATGCGGCTGCTCGAGCCCGTCGGTGAGGTGTATCCACAGGTGCTGGAGCGGCACCGGGCCATCCTCTCGGCGAGCGCCGAGACGTATGGGCGCGCGTTCTGCGTCTACACGCCCGATCCGGTCCACCCGATTCGCTGGGCCCTCTGACTGGTCCGCACGGGGACCTGGTGCTCGTTCACGCCGGATCCCCCCTTCCCCGTCGCGGGGGTTGTAGCTCTACGCGCCCGACCTCTCCCGGCCGGTGGCATGGGGACCGGGGGTCGGGGTCGAGTTCGCCATCGCACGGCGGGCCTCGCGCCGCAGGCGCCGCTGCTCCCGGTGCCCTGACAGCGCATCGAGCATGCGCACCCAGCGATGGCGCATCATGCGGCGGATCTGGTGCTTGCGCAGCCGGGGCAGCCTGTCGGCGTACGGCACCCGGCGGCGTACGAGCTCTTGCACGGCGTGGACGGACAGGAGGATCTGCCCCACGCTGAAGCCGAGGAGCACGAAGCCCCCGATCCAGAAGACGAAGGCCGGCCCCGGAGCCACCGACAGCACGATCGCGATGATGAAGCAGAGGACCGCGAGCACCGCCCGGACGACGAGCCGGACGGTGCGCGACCAGGGAAGGAAGTGCTCCACCCCGCTCACCTCACGTTCGGGGGCAGCCAGGTGCCGATCGGGTAGCCCATGCGCTGGAAGTATCCCGTTTCGAGGCCGCGCGCGAGGTCGTGTGCCGGCGCCGCGACACGGGCGGCGAGCGCGAGCCCCTCTCCGCCTGCACATCCGGGCGCGGTGCCGGGATCGGCACCCACGTCGGCGTCGAACTCGGGATCGGGACGGGCGGGTCGCAAGCTCCAGCCGATGTTCTTCGCCTGGCGGTCGCGCGTGGTGAGGAACCCCCTGTCGTGCCGCCGCGCCTTGCCCGCACGCGGCGCGCCCGGGAAACGCCACTCGACGAAGCGCAGGATCGACGTGTGGTCGTAGAGTCGGTGGTCGAGCAAGTTGCGCCGGGCGTACGGCGAGATCATGCGCGGAGGATCGCCCAGCCGGGTCCACTCGCGCAAGGCCTGCCGCGCAGGCGCCCCCCTCTCACTTGCGTACCACGATGTCGAGATCACCCTCGCGCGCCATCACCTCGACCGCGGCCCCGAAGCGCCCGCGGTTCACCCGCAGGTCGACCCGGGCATCCCCGACGCGAAGGCCCCGGATCTCGAGGCGGTCGAGCAACGGCGGCAGCACGGCGCGGCTCATCGTCAGGCGGCGCTCCCAGGCGTCGATCGCGAGCCCGAGCGCCGACTGCAGCAGCAGCAGCACGCTCCCCGCGGCCCACGCCTGCGGCTTGCACGCGACGGGATAGGGCACGGGTTGTCGCTGTCCGGCTCGCGAGAAGCCGCAGAACAGCTCGGGGAGTCGACGGTCCTCGACCGCCCCGCTGGTGTCGAACAGCGCGCTCAGCACCTGCGCGGCGCGACTCGTGGCGCCGTAGCGCGCGAAGCCGGCCGCGACGAGCGCGTTGTCGTGCGGCCACACCGAGCCGTTGTGGTAGCTCATGGGATTGAAGCGGGCCGCCCGCTCCGAGAGCGTCCGGAGGCCCCACCCGCTCCAGAGGTCGTCCTCCAGCAGGCGGGCGATGGTCCGCGTCGCCAGCTCCCGGTCCGCGATGCCGCCGAAGAGACAATGGCCGGCGTTGCTGCTGACCACCCGACACGGACGGCCGTCGCGGTCGAGCGCGAGCGCGAACACGCCCTCGTCCTCGAGCCAGAAGTCGCGGTTGAACCGCTCGCGCAGGCGTGCCGCGCGCAGCTCGCATCGATGCTCCGCGGCATCCCGGCCGGTCAGCCTGGCGAGGCGCGCGACGCCGCGGAGCGCGGCGTACACGTAGGCCTGCACCTCGGCGAGGGCGATTGGCGGCTCGGCCAGGCTCCCGTCCGCGTGCGAGACGGCGTCGTGCGAGTCCTTCCATCCCTGGTGGACGAGGCCGTGCGCGGTGCGGCGCTCGTAGGCGAGGTAACCGCTGCCGTCGCGGTCGGCGTGACGCTCGATCCACGCGAGTGCCGCCTCGGCCGCCGGCCACAGCTCACAGGCCAGCGCCCGGTCCGCCGTGCGCTCCACGTAGTCGGTGAACAGCACGAGGAACAGGGGGGTCGCGTCGACGCTGCCGTAGTACCGCCCGAACGGCACCTCGCCGGTGGCGGCCATCTCGCCTGCCCGCAGCTCGTGGACGATCTTGCCGGGCTCCTCGTCGCGCTCCGGATCGTCCCGTTGCCCCTGGAGCGCGGCGAGCGTCCGCAGCACGTCGGCGGCGAGCTGCGGCGAGAAGGCGAGCACCTCGAGGGCCGTGACGAGTCCGTCGCGCCCGAAGATCGTCGCGAACCAGGGGATGCCAGCCTTCACGTAGGGCCCGGGCGGACCCTCCGTGCGTAGCTGCGCGAGGTCGTGCAGCGAGCGCGTCACCCACGCGTCGAACTCCTCGTTGCTGCTCGTGATGACGGGGAACTCGCGCAGCCATCCCTTGCGCCGCTTGCGCAGCGCCTCGGCGGCGGCACCCACCGTCCGCACCGGGTTGTCCTCGTCGCCCACCAGACACCGCACGGCGGCTCGCAGCACGACGCCCCGCCGCGGCGCGAGCGCAAGCCGGAAGTGGGCGCGGTCCGCCTCGAGGCGCTGCGGCGCCGGCGACCACGTGACCTCGGTGCGGCGCGCGACACCGTCGAGGCCGCGATAGGCGAAGCACACGCGACGATCCTCGACGAGCGGCGGCGCGATCTCGCCCCGGCGGGGGCGCTCGATGCCGCGCACCTCGAATTCGTCCGCGAAGTCGGCGCTGAAGAGCAGGGTCACGTCGAGCGTCAGCGGCCCCGCCGCGTAGCTGCGGACGTCGAGCCGCTCGTAGAGCACGCCCTCGAAGAGCGTCTTGGTGCGCTGCACGGCGATGGTGTCCCGCTCGAGCACGACCTCGCCGTCACGGCGCTCGTCGGCGTTCGACACCGTGGTGACGAGCTCCGCGCCGTCGTCGCTCGCGGCGGACGAGAGCAGCAGCGGGAACTCTGCGTTGAGTCGCAGCTCCCACCGGTCGAGGAAGCGCGTGCCGCGCTGGAACAGACCGTACGCCTCGCCGCTCGCCAGCGGCACGTCACCCGCGTGGTCGAACACCGCGAAGGCGTCGCCGTGACTGAGGAACGTCTTCGGCCGCCGGGGCGCGAGCGCCGACGCGAGCAGGTAGAAGTCCGAGCCGACCTGGATACGCTCGGAGGGCATCGACGAAGGTGTCAGCGGTCGGCGGCCGCCGTCCCGACGACGGGCAGCGAGGTCGAGTGACGCAGGAAGGCGCGCACGGTCGCCCGCCGGACACCCTCCCCTGCGCACAGTCGCTCGTACAGCTCGACATAGCGTCGCGCCATGGTGGCGGCGGTGAACCGGGCGTCGAATTCGGCCCGGCAGGCGCGTCGCTCGAGCCGCTGCACCTCCCGCACGGCCCGCGTCAGCTCCTCGTCCGTCTCGCATACCAAGCCGGTGACTCCGTCGTGGATGATCTCCGGCACCGAACCGCGCCGCCGCGCGATCACGGGCGTGCCGCAGGCGAGCGCCTCGATCAGGACGAGCCCGAACGGCTCCGGCCAGTCGACGGGGAAGAGCAGCGCAGTGGCGCCGCGCACCAGCTCGCCCTTCTGCGCGTCGTCCACCTCGCCGAGGAAGTCGACCAGCGGGTGGTCGAGCAGTGGTCGGATGGTGGTCTCGAAGTACACCCGATCCACCGGGTCCACCTTGGCGGCGATCTTCAGCGGGACACCCGCCGCCTTGGCGACGGCGATTGCGACGTCGGGCCGCTTCTCGGGCGAGATGCGCCCCACGAACACCAGATGGGAGCCGGGCGCGAACGAGGGTTTGTAGAGCGCCGGCGGGAGCCCGTGCGGGACGGTGGCGAGCCAGCTCGCCTGCGGCATCGGACCGCGTTGCGCATCGCTGATCGACACCAGCGGCACGTGCGGATGCTCGACGTAGAGCGGGTGAATCTCCGGGATGTCGATGCGGCCGTGCTGGGTGATCAGCGTGGGGGTGCGGACGAAGCTCGCCAGCGGCAGCCCCAGGTAGTCGGTGTGGCAGTGGATGACGTCGAACCGCTCCGCCTCGCGGTAGACGCGGCCGAGCATGCGGACGTGCGGCGCCAGCGGGTCGCGGCAGGAGCGGTCGAGCCGCAGTGCGCGCGCGCAGGCCGGCTCGAGCTGCGCCCGGGTTCGCGAATCGCCACTCGCAAACAGCGTCACGTCGTGCCCGAGCCGTACCAGCTCCTCCGTCAGGTAGGACACCACCCGCTCGGTGCCGCCGTAGCGCTCGGGCGGCACGCGTTCGTGGAGCGGCGCCACCTGCCCGATACGGAGCCTCCTCACGCCGCGAAATTAGGCGGCATGCACGGCCTGTCAAGTCGCTCGGTCGCGCCGCGGCCGGAACTTCGGCAGGGTCACTTCGTCGTCGATCTTCTCGAAGACGACTTCCACCGGCATCCCGATATGCAGGTCCTCATTGGCGCACTCGACGACGTTCGTGTGCAGCCGGATGCCCTCCTCGAGCTCGACGATGGCGACGTTGTAGGGCGCGTCGGCGAAGAAGGCGGGGTGCTGGGGGCGATGGACGATGATGAACGAGTAGACGCTCCCGCGCCCCGACAGCGTGGCCCACTCGTGCGCCTCCGCGAGGCAGCGCGGGCACACGACGGCGGGCGGGAAGCGCAGGTGCCCGCAGGCCGTGCAGCGCTGGACGGCCAGCCGTCCCTCGCGGCACGCCGCCCAGTACGGGGCGCCGTCCTCCGTGATGGCGGGCAGCGGCTTGTCGATGGTGAACATCAGGGAGCTCCGACGGCGTGACGGCCGCGGGCGAAGAGCGCCGCGACGGCCTCGCGCAGGAAGCCTGCCACGGCGCGGTTGAACCCCGCCGGTTGCTCGAGCATCGGCAGGTGCCCGCAGCGCTCGAGAACCTCGAGTCGCGCGTGCGGCAGGCGACGAAGCAGGCGCTCGCTCCGTGTGAGCGGCACCAGCCGGTCTTCGCGTCCCCAGACGACCAGCACGGGCTGTGTCACGCGCTCGAGCGGCTGCGCCTCGGCCGTGAGCACGCCGCCGAGCGACCGCGTCACCGCGCGCGCGAAGGCGGGGAAGTCGGGGGCCGCGAGCCGCTCCTCGAGGATGCGACGGCGGGTGAGGTGCCCGATGCGCGTTCGGTCGTGAAAGTTCTGCTGGAAGAACTGCGTGAGGCTGGCACGCAGCACGCGTGGTCCGGTGAGCATCTGCAACGCCTGCCCCACCGGCCGCATCGCCGCCGAGTACCCGACCGCGGGCGCGGCGAGGATCAGTGCGCGCGCGAACGTGGGGTACCAGGCCGCCAGCTCCAGCACGACCTGCCCGCCGAGCGAGCTGCCCGCGAGGACTGCCTCCCGTACGCCCAGCTCGCGCGCCAGGCTCCGTATCATACCGGCGAAGAAGTCGACGGTGTACGGCGCGTCGGGTTTGTCGGACTCGCCGTGACCCGGGAGATCGAGCGCGATCACGTGCCAGCGGTCGGCGAAGGCCGCGAGGGTGGGTTCCCAGACTGCGTGCGACGCGGTGAGGCCGTGCACGAGGAGCAGCGCCGGACCCTTCCCGGCCTCGGCGACGTGGAGGCGCAGCCCATCCACCACGACGTCGTGCCGCCGGATCACCGCGCTCATGGCTGCGCCAGGATGGCCGCCGTGTAGGCCACCGTGGGCGGCGGCTCGTGCGGCGCACCGCCGAAGCCGGTCACCATCGACAGCGCGACGCGCGCCACCTGGTTGCACGACGTGCCGCGAATCTGGCGCACCGCCTCGGCAACGTGGTTCATGCCGGAGAGATGGCCCTCGGACAGCAGTCCGCCCGCGGTGTTGCACGGCAGCCTGCCGCCCACCGCCAGCTCGCCCGAGGCCGCCAGCGGTCCCACCTCGTCCCAGTCGGCGAACCCGTAGTGCACGAGGTCGTGCACCACGCGCGGCGTGAACGCGTCGTAGAGCTGAACGACGCTGATGTCGCGCGGCGTGCAGCCCGCCATGCGGAACGCCTGCTCGCCCGCCTCGCCCCCGCCACCGCGCCCGTCGTCGCGAGGGCGGATGATCTCGGAGGAGTGCACCTGGCCGAGTCCGGCGATGCGGGCCGGCTTCTGCGCGAGGTCGCGCGCCCGCTCCGCCGTCGTGACGACGAAGGCCCCGCCGCCGTCCGTGAAGAGGCAACAGTCGAAGAGCCGCAGCGGCTCGCTGACGAAGCGCGACGCTTGGTGGTCTTCGAGCGTCATCGGCTTGCGGATCTGCGCGTCCGGGTTGCGCTGCGCGTGACGCCGCCACGTCACCGCGATGTGGCCGTAGTCGGTGCTCCGGATGCCGTGCTCGTGCATCTGCCGTCGTGCGACGTGGCTCATGAAGGTGATGGCGCCGACGTCACCGTACGGGATCGCCCACGGCGAGCCGAAGAGCTGCGGCATGATGCCCTGCGGGTTGGTCTGCGTGCCGAACGCGCACAGCACCACCTCGCAGAACCCGGCTTCGATCGCCATCACGGCCGTCTGCATCATGCCGACGGCGGTGGCACCTCCCATGTCCATCGTGGCGCAGTACGACGGCGTGATGCCGAGGAACGCCGCCACGCGCGACGCCCAGCCGTGCTGCTCGCCCATCTGCGCGGGCATCAGGCAGAGCACCCCGTCGACGTCGTCGCGCGCCACGCCGCAGTCGGCGATGGCGCGGGTGGCGGCCTCGAGACAGAAACCCATCGCACTCACGCCGGGCACCTTGCCGAAGCGCGAGAGGCCGATGCCCGCCACCACGTAGCGGTTGCGCAGCCGGGCGGGATCGCGCACCGCGGCTACCGGGGCAGCGCCAGCGTGGCGGTACCGACGACCTTGCGCTCGCCGGTCTGCGTCTCGGTCCAGATGTCACAGTCGACGAGCCGCACGCCGTCGTCGTCACGCACGGCGGTGACCGTGCCCTTGCAGGTGATGACGTCACCCGGCCAGGTGAGCTTCGCGAACCGGGCGCGGAACTTCCGCACATTCCCCAGTCCCGCCGCATTCACCAGGAACTCGCCCAGATACCCCATCGAGAGCATGCCGTGCGCGAACACGCCCGGGTAACCCGCGTTGCGCGCAAAGTCGTCGTCCACGTGGATCGGGTTCGGGTCGCCGGCGGCGGGCCCGTACTCCTTGAGCATCTCCTTGGTGATCGCGCCCTTGTCGAGGGCTGGCAGCTCCTGACCCACCTGCACCGTCTTCGCGTCGAGCGCCATGTCAGAGCCTCTTCGAGATGAGCGTGTTGCGTGAGTAGAAGACGGGCTTCCCCTCCGCGTCCTTCGCCTCTGTCTCGAGGACGACGAAGTCCAGCGTCCCGCTGGACCCCGTCTTCTCGTAGATGTCGCCCACGCGCCCGGTGAGCGTGAGCCTCTCGCCCAGCCGGAGCGGCCGCCGGTACTCGAACTCCTGCTCGCCGTGCACCAGCGTCATGAAGTTCAGCCCCAGCTCGAGGAAGGTGTTCATGCCACCCGCCATGGCCTGCGTCATGAACGCGATGGGATAGGTGAGCGGAGCCGAGGACGCGTCGGGCCCCTGGTAGGCGGGGTTCGCGTCGCGCAGGGCCCGCGCGAAGGCCGCGACGTGCTCGGCGTCGATGGTGGCGCTGCCAGTGGAGAGCTCGCGCCCGATCAGGTCTTTCGATGGCGGCATGGAAGGTCCTCGTGTCTGGACTCGGTCGGACGACCGATCACCGGCTGGTATGGCGAACGGGCTCCGCTTCTGTCAAGGATCCCGGCACGCAGGCCGGCGCATTGACTCCGCCTGCCGCCCCCCGTAGCGGGATGCGATGACGACCGCGGCGGCGGGCGATCCCTGGCTGGGTGCCGATCCCTTCGACCCCGCAGTCCGTGACGATCCGTACCCCGCCCTCGCGCGACTCCGCGAGATCGACCCCGTCAACGAGACGCCGATCGGCTTCTGGCGGCTCACGCGGTACGCCGACGTCGACCGGCTCCTCCACGACGTGCCCGCCGGCGTACGCACGACCGCCGGCCAGCTGCCGGGCGTGGACGAGCAGCAGACCCCGCCGCGGCTGTTCATGCTGCAGCAGGATCCGCCGGCGCATACGCGACTGCGCAAGCTGGTGAGCCACGGCTTCACGCCCCGCGCCGTGCGTGGCTGGCGCGCCGACATCGAGCGCGTGGTCGACGAGTGTCTGACGCGCGTCGCGCCGCACGGGCGCATGGACGTCATCGCCGACCTGGCCCTGCCGGTCCCATCGACGCTGATCTGCCAGATGATGGGCGTGCCGGTCGCCGACCGGCCGCGGTTCACGGAGTGGACCGGGAAGGCCACCTTCGGCCTCGCCGCTGGCGTCGCGCCGCCCGAGGTGATCGAGGAAGCCACCGCGGCGGCGATGGCGCTCGCGGCCTACTTCCAGGAGCTGGTCGAGGCGCGTCGCACCCACCTCACCGACGACCTCCTGAGCGCGCTGATCCGCGCCGAGGAGTCGGGAGATCGCCTCGATCCGCTCGAGCTGCTGTCGCAGGCCATCGGGCTGCTGATCGCCGGCTTCGAGACCACCATCGGGCTGATCGGCAATGGCGTCCGGCAGCTGATCCTGCACCCGCCTGAGCTCGCGCAGCTCCGCGCGCAGCCCGAGCTCATCGCGGGTGCGGTCGAAGAGTGCCTGCGCTTCGACGGCCCGATCATCCTGACGACGCGCGTGCTGCACGCCGACGTCGAGTTCGGGGGCAAGCGGCTGCGCAAGGACACCAAGGTGTGGGGCATGCTCGCCGCGGCCAACCGCGACCCGGCCAAGTTCCCCGATCCCGACCGCTTCGACGTCGCGCGCACACCGAACGAGCACCTCGCGTTCGGCGGCGGGCCGCACTACTGCCTCGGCGCCCACCTGGCCCGGGTCGAGGCACAGGTCGCCATCGGCGAGTTGGTCCGCCGGTTCGACCGCCTGACGCTCGAGTCCGACGCGGTGGAGTGGGGGCCGTCGCTGTTCCGCGTGCCCGGCCGGCTGCCGATCACCTTCGCGGCACGGTGACGGAGGTCACGCCACGCGGCGCAGCGTGATCGCCTGCTCCGGGCACGCGGTCACGCACAGACCGCACCCGTGGCAGGCGGCGGCGCGCACCGCGAACGCCTGGCGCCCCCCCGTGCGCGAACACCTTCAGGCGCCCGAGGAGGGGAGGCCGCGTCGTTCCTCCACGTTGCGAGCCCCGGCCGCCAGCGTCGCCGCGCTCAGACTCAGGACAGCGGCCGGTTGCCGCGCCGGGCGAGCAGAATGGCTAGGGGCGCCACGGCGGCGATTCCCACCATCAGCCAGAAGAACGGTCGCAGCATCTCGGTCATGTCGAGCATGGGCACGGGGTATTCCTCACCTCCTTAATCGAACGATCGCTCGATAGAATAAGTAGTTCCTTCACACCCCGAGTCAAGGGGGCCTCGACGGCCGCGAAGTCACTCGAGCCCGAGGGTGCGCAGGGCCACCGAGATGACGTGCTCGCGGACCCGGGCCGCCAGCTCCGGATCGTCGAGGCCACGCCCGAGCAGCTGGCGGTACAAGCCCTCGTTGATGATGTGCCAGTGCACCAGGGCGTCGATGGTGACCATGAAGAGCACGGGATCGATGCCCTTGATCTCGCCGCGCCCCTCGGCGGGCTTGAGCACGCCTTCGAGGAGGCCCAGCCAGCGGTCGGCGAGCCGGCGTTCGGCGCCGAACCGCGCCGGACTCTCCAGGGCGGTCCTGTAGCCCAGCTGCATCAGGGCCCGGTTCGAGACGAACAGATCGAAGAGCGCCCCAATGGCCGCGCGGGTCGTCTCGCGCAGATCGAGCCCTTGGCCCAGCGCGGACACGACCAGCTCCCGCACCTGCTCGTGCACGCGCTCCTGGACCTCCTGGTAGAGCGCTTCCTTCGATCGGAAGTAGTGGTAGAGCGTCGAGACCCGGATGCGGGCCTGGCGCGCGATGTCCCGCACCGACGTGCCTGCCAAGCCTTGGCGCGCGAAGGTGGCTACGGCCGCGGCGAGGACGCGTTCGCGCGTGCGGTCTCCGCTGGCGCCGACGGGACGGCCAGGCCGGCGCGTACGCCGTCGGGCCGGGGAGCTCACTCGACCCAGCGATTCATCGTCCGGACCCGCGCCTCGGCGACCAGCAGGGAGTTGCGGATCGCGTCGCGACAGCGGTCCTGGATGGTCCGGGTCTCGGCGACCCGCCGGAAGAGGTCGCCCGCCTTCTGCCCATGATCGGGCTCCGCGTAGGCGTGCACCTCGAAGTTCTTGACGCCGACGCCGTAGTGCCTGCCGAGGCCTTCGTACAGCGTCTTGGCGTAGCCGCTGCCGGCAGCGACCCGCTCGCCGGCATAGCCGAACACCGCCAGCCCCTCCTCGTACGAGCGCCGGACGTAGAAGAGCATGGTGCAGCTCATCGCGATGGTCTCGGGCAAGGGCTGGTAGCGGCGAATGTCGTCGTCCGTCAGCCCGAGCTGGTGGCAGAAGTCGACCTTCATCTGCACGTGGTTGGGGTCGCGCAGGTAGCCCGCCTCGTCGGCGAAGTTCTGCGCCCAGTGGTGATAGTGGACCGAGTCCTCCATGGTGAAGGCATACACGTCGGGCGCGTTCGCGATCAGCACCGGGAACTCGGGCGTCATCCACCGGCCCAGGTAGTAGAACTCGAGGGCGATCCGCTGCACGACCGCGCGTGACGCGGTGCCTCGCCCGATGGCCGGCACCACCTTGTCCTGCTTGAAGTAATTGTGGGCCTCGATCAGCTCGTCGAGCTCGGCGAGGTAGTCGGCGACGGGCATCGCGGGCGCCGATCGCCCGGCGACGATGGTGCGGAACTCACGACTTCCTGCGCTCATCCGCGATGCCTCCTCGCGCTCAGTCCAGAGCAGCCCGCCGCCCGGGAGTCAAGGCGAACCGCCCTGGGGCCCGCCTGCGTCGATCAGGCCTCGTGCGCCGAGGCTGCGCGTCCGATCACCCAGCGTACCGCGGGACTGGTCTGTACAGGCGTGATCGAGGGAGCGGCCTGCTGCTCGCGGCACCCGTGACGGCCGTACGACCCTGCTTGGCAAGCACGCGACAGCGCGCTACGTTCGGGGGTAAGAACTGGAGGAGGGCGCTGCGATGACGTCCAACTGCTCGCTCTACCGTCTCGCGCCGCTCGACCCGGCGATCGACCCGGCCTATGCCGACGGACCGCTCCCGCTCACACACCGCGTCAACCACGCGGGTGAGATCGAGATCGACTGGCCGGTCAACCTGATTCCGTCGCGCCTGAACCGCTTCCGGACCATCTCGTTCGAGACGCTGGAGGACGAGCTCGAG
>JBKPDC010000086.1:0-2714 GCA_046727715.1 Thermodesulfobacteriota bacterium | reverse complement strand
GCGGGAGAGACCGGGGTTGCGCGCCTGCACCGGGCTCAGCAGGCACTCCTCGGTCGTCAACAACGCGCCGCGGCCGTTCACGTCGATCGCACCGCCCTCGAGCACGACACGCCGGCGCGCTCCGTCCGCGCCGGTGACCGGGAGCCAGAGCGGCCGCCGCAGCCGTCGCGCCAGACGCTGCGGCACGGCGGCGTCGCGCTTGTAGTTCGCGTACTTCGCCCACCCCGTGAAACGCCAGCCGATCAGCCCGGCACCGCCGTCCGGGCCGCGCACGAAGAGCGGACAGTAGTCGCGCGTCCACGCGCGATCGGTGGGAATGCGAAACCAGTCGACGCGGCCGGCATCGACGCCCGCGCGCCGGAGCATCGAGCGCGCTTGCCGCTCGAGCGTCTCGTCCTGCACGAGCAACCGCACGCGCTCGCCGGGGACGAGGCGACGGATGATCTCGGTGTAGACCCAGCGCACCGCCTCGAGCTTCCCGGGCCCGGGCCAGTCGCTGCGCTCGTGCGGCCAGGCGAGCCAGGTGGCGGCGTGGGACTCCCACTCCGCCGGCATGCGGTATCCCTGCGCCGCGGGCGTACCCGGCGCCGGGGTCATGCGTCGAGCAGGCGCTTCGTGATGGGCGCGTACGCGTCGATGCGACGGTCGCGCAGAAAGGGCCAGTTGCGCCGGACGTCCTCCTGGTGCGCGCGATCGCATTCGACCACGAGCACCGCGTCGTCGGTGCGCGACGCCTCGGCGAGCACGACCCCGAACGGGTCGCTCACGAACGACGCGCCCCAGAACTCGATCCCGCCGTCGGCCGGCCCTTCGTGACCGACGCGGTTCACGGCTGCCACGTACACCCCGTTGGCGATCGCGTGCGCCCGCTGCATCACCTGCCACGCCGTCACCTGCGCCTCGCCGTGCTCGGCCTTCTCGCGCGGGTGCCAGCCGATGGCCGTGGGGTAGAAGAGCACGTCGGCGCCGGCGAGCGCCGTCAAGCGCGCGGCCTCCGGATACCACTGGTCCCAGCACACCAGCGTGCCGATTCTCCCGGCGGCGGTGTCGAAGGCCACGAAGCCGAGGTCCCCCGGCGTGAAGTAGAACTTCTCGTAGAAGAGCGGGTCGTCGGGGATGTGCATCTTGCGGTAGCGGCCGCGCTCGCTGCCGTCGGCGTCGAGGATCACCGCCGTGTTGTGATAGACGCCGGCGGCACGCCGCTCGAAGAGCGAGGCGACGATCACGATCCCGAGCTCGCGGGCGACGCGTGCGAGCACGCCGGTCGTGGGTCCCGGGATGGGCTCGGCGAGGTCGAACAGCGCCGCGTCCTCGCGCTGGCAGAAATACGGCGTGCGGAACAGCTCCGGCAGGCAGAGGACCCGCGCGCCGCGGGCGGCGCCCTCGCGGATGCCCGCGACCGCCCCCTCGAGGTTGCGCGCGGGATCGGGGCCCATGCGCATCTGCACGAGCCCGATGCGGAAGCGTGCCGGCGCCGCCATGGGGCGCGACACTGCCGCCCGCGGGTCGGACTGTCAATGTGCTCGCGAGTCGAACGGGTAGCCGCCGGACCTCGGTCGCCCGCACCGCTGGCATCGGCGCGCGGCGCCGGTCTAGGATGGCCGCATGGACATGTCGTACACGCCCGACGAGGAAGCCTTTCGCACCCGCGTCCGCGCCTGGCTCGAGCAGAACGTCCCGCCGGCCGGGTCGCTCACCGACGACCTCGAAGCGATGCGGGCGTGGCAGCGGAAGCTCCATGGCGCCGGCCTGCTCGCGGTGTCGTGGCCGAAGGAGTACGGCGGCGCGGGGCTGTCGCCGATGGAGCAGGCGATCCTCAACGAGGAGCTGGCTCGCGTGCGGGCCCCGGGCGTCGTGAACGTCATGGCGATCTGGTGGGTCGGCCCGGCGATCATGAAGTACGGCACCGACGAGCAGAAGCGCCGCTTCATCCCGAAGATCCTCACCGCCGAGGAGATCTGGGCCACGGGCTATTCGGAGCCGTCGTCGGGCTCCGACATGGCGGCGGCGAAGACGCGCGCCGAGCGCCAGGGCGACTACTACGTGGTCAACGGGCAGAAGATCTGGACCACGCTGGCGCACATCTCCGACTGGTACTTCGTCCTCGTCCGAACTTCGAACGAGTCGAAGTGGGGCGGCCTGTCGCTCCTCCTGATGGACATGCGAAGCCCGGGGATCGATATCCGGCCCATCCGCCAGATCGACGGCGGCGCGGAGTTCAACGAGGTCTTCATGACCGACGTCAAGGTGCCGGTCGCGAACCTCCTCGGTAAGGAAGGGCAGGGCTGGGAGGTGGTCTCCAGCGCGCTGGTGAACGAGCGCTCCGGGATCGCCGGCAGCATCCGGGGCGATCAGGCGCTCGACTGGCTCATCACCACGACCCGCAGCCAGGGCAAGACGAACGATCCCAACGTCCGCCAGCGCATCGCCGAGCTCGCCATCAAGGGCGCCATCATGCGCTACGCGGGCATGCGGTCGCTCACCGACTCGCTGAAGGAGCGCCTGAACCCGCACCTCTCGGCGGCGATGAAGCTCATGGGCACGAGCCTGGTGCAGGAGTACTCCGAGACGGCGATGGAGATCCTCGGTCCCTACGCCACGCTCATGTGGGACGAGCACGCACCCTCGCACGGCCGCTGGGCGCGCCAGTACCTCTACGACCGCTCGATGACGATCGCCGGCGGGACCAGCGAGGTGCAGCGCAACATCGTCGC
>JBKPDC010000085.1:0-4506 GCA_046727715.1 Thermodesulfobacteriota bacterium | reverse complement strand
GTGGGTGACGGGGAGCCTCGGCGCCGCCGCGACCGCCGTGTGCGCCCTGCTCGCCGGGCAGCGAGCGCGCCGCCCGGCCGTGCCGGTGCGCCTGGCGGCGAGCCGCCTACTCCTGCCGCACGTGCATGCGATGATCGACCTGAGCGACGGCCTGATACAGGACCTCGGCCACGTCTGCCGCGCGAGCGGAGTCATGGCGGAGGTGGACGCGGCGGCGGTCCCCGTCGCCGCCGCGTGCCGCCGCGCGCTCGGGCCCGGTGCGACCCGCTTCGCGGCGACCGCTGGGGAGGACTACGAGCTCCTCGTCACCGCGGCGCCGAGGCGACGGCGCCGGCTCGAGCGTCTCGCGCCGCGTCTGGGCTGTCGGCTGACGCGGATCGGTCGACTCGTCGTCGGCCGGCCCGGGGTCCGCCTGCTCGACGCCGACGGGCGGTCACTCCGGCTCCGTCGGGCAGGCTTCGACCACTTCCGCTGATCGCGCTTGCGGGTCCACGACCCGCCCGCTAACGCTGTGGGACCATGGATCGCGAGCGCCTCGCCGAGCTGCTCGATGCCGTGCGGCGCGGTGCCTGCCCGGTCGACGAGGCGCTCGAGCGGCTGCGCGCGCTGCCGTACGAAGATCTGGGGTTCGCGCGCATCGACCATCATCGCGGTCTCCGCAACGGGTTTCCCGAGGTGGTCTTCGGCCAAGGCAAGACGCCCGAGCAGATCGTCGCCATCGCCGAGCGGCTGGCGGCTGCGGGGGGCAACGTCCTGGTCACGCGCCTCGCACCCGAGGCGGCATCGCACCTGGTCTCTGCCGTCGCCGGCTTCGAGTATCACGCGCTGCCGCGGCTCGCGGTGCATCGTGCCCGACCCCTCGAGCCAGCGGGGAAGGGGACCGTGCTGGTCGTCACGGCGGGCACGGCAGACCTCCCGGTCGCCGAGGAGGCCGCGATCACCGCCGAGCTGATGCGCAACCGCGTCGAGCGCCTCTACGACGTCGGCGTCTCCGGCCTCCATCGCCTGCTGTCGGAGCGCCAACGCCTGTGGGACGCGACGGTGCTGATCGTCGTCGCGGGCATGGAGGGCGCGCTGCCGAGCGTCGTCGGTGGCCTGGTCGATCGCCCGGTCATCGCCGTGCCAACCAGCGTGGGCTACGGCACCAGCATGCAGGGCCTCGCGGCGCTCCTCGCCATGCTCAACACCTGCGCCGCGGGCGTCACGGTGGTGAACATCGACAACGGATTCGGCGCCGCCGCCGCCGCCACCCGCATCAACCAGTGCCTGCGCTGATGGCGGAGATCACCGCGGGGCGTGCGCGCCGGATGCTGTCGGTCGGAGGGCTCACCACGTCGGTGGGTGGCAGCTACCTCTGGCAGGCGCTCAAGCGTCCCTTCCAGTCGACGTCGCAGCAGGAGGCGGCGCTGCTCGAGACGCACATCCGCAACGCACGCCGCGTCGTGGAGCGCTCGCAGGAGCTGCGCGGCGCCTTCATGAAGATGGCGCAGCTCCTCAGCATGCGGCAGGACCTGTTCCCGGCAGAGGCGCTGGAGGTGCTGGCGGTCGTGCAGTCGTCGGTGCCGCCGATGCCATGGGCGAAGGTGCGCCGCGTCCTGACCGGCGAGCTGGGCCGGCCGCCCGAGGAGTGCTTCGCCTCGATCGAGCACGAGGCCTTTGCCGCGGCCTCACTCGGCCAGGTGCACCGCGCGGCGTTGCGCGGCGGGAAGCCGGTGGTGGTGAAGGTGCAGTACCCCGGCGTCGCCGACACGGTGCACCAGGACATCAAGAACATCCGTGCCCTGGTGCGCGTGTTCGACTCCATCGCGCACGACGTGATGCGCCAGGACGTCGACTCGAAGGACGTCGTGCGCGAGCTGGAGGAACGCCTCGCCGAGGAGCTCGACTACGTGCGGGAAGCGGCCAACCTCGAACGCTTCCGCCGGCTGCTCGCGCCCGACGAGGAGGTGATGATCCCGCGCGTGTATCCGAAGCTGTCGGCGAAGCGGGTACTCACCATGGATCGCCTCGACGGATATCCGTTGCAGGACATCATGGCGCCCGGCGTGGATCAGGAGCTGAAGGACTGGGTGGCACTCAAGCTCTTCCACCTGCTCTGGCGGCAGATGTTCACCTTCGGCGTCCTGCATGCCGATCCGCATCCGGGCAACTACCTCGTGACGCACCACCCGAAGATCGGCATCCTCGATTTCGGCTCGGTCCGTGTCTTCGAGCCCGAGGTGCGGCGCGGCTACCTGCGCACGGCGCGCGGGCTCCTCGCCGGCGATGAGGACGCGGTGGCGGCCGCCGTGACGGCGCTCGGGTTCGTCCACCCCGACCAGGACGCCGCACCGTTCGTCGAGATGCTCCGCATCGTCTGCGAGCCGATCCTGGTCGATCGCGAGTACGACCCGCGCGAGTACGACGTGGTCGAACGCGGATTGCGGATCAGCCAGATCAAGCTCTCGAACCGGCTCTACAAGGCGCCCGGCCACCAGGTGTTCTTCCTGCGCGCGCTGGCCGGGCTCGACGGATACCTGAAGGCCTTCGGCACGGTGCGTAACTGGCATCGCCTCTTCCGCGCGATCGTGGACGCCGTGCCCGGCGATGAGGGGAACACGCCATGAGACGCTGGTTCGCCATGTCGGCCATCGGTCGCGACCGGCCCGGCATCGTCGCCGACCTGGCCGAGCTGATCTACGACTGTGACTGCAACCTCGAGGACTCCCGCATGACGATCCTCGGCTCCGAGTTCGCCGTGCTCCTGTTGCTCTCCGGCCACGGCGACGACGTGGAGCGCCGCCTGTCATCGGGATGCAAGCGCCTCGAGTGGGAGAAGCGCCTGACCGTCTTCATCCGGCCGCTCGACGAGCCGCCCCCGTCCCCCGGCGACCCGCCGCCAGGCACGCCGCTCGAATGTGTCGTCACCGGCGTCGACAAGGCGGGCATCGTGGCTCGGGTGGCCCGCACCATCGAGGAGCAGGGCGCCAACATCACCGACCTGCACAGCGATCTCCGCCCCGAGCCCGAGTCGGGGACGCCGATGTACACGATGCGGGTGCGGCTGGTGGTGCCACCCGAGCGGGACGTGCGCGCGCTGCGGCAGGCGCTGGAACGGGTCGCGGCCGAGCTGCGGGTGGATCTGAGCGTGTGAGGGCGATCGGCCCTACGGCCACGCGATCGGCGACGGCACGCGCAGGCCGGTGGGTGTGAACACCGCCGCCGGGGCGTCGGGGGCCTCGCGCCACGCCAGCGTGAGGGTCGTGGTGCGTGGCTCCGGGCGGAACGCCTCGACGGCGATCGTGCCGGGCCGCCAGCGCCCACCCACCTGCGTGAAGCCGTCGTCGCGGCCCAGCTTGACCAGGTTGGTGACCGAATCGCGATAGTACTTCGTCCTCACGATCACCGCGCGCTCCGGGTCGATGGTGTGCACCAGCAGCGCGTACGCCGTCGGCGGGGTCGGCGCGCCGGTGACCACCATCCCCGTTGGCCCCTCATCGCTCACCTGCGGCATGGCGAGCGCTCCGACGCCGAACGGCTCCAGGTCTTCCAGCAGGAGGTCGGTGCCCTCGATCGCGGTGCCCGGTGCAGCCCGCGTGATCCGACCATTGCGGACCACGACGACCTTCCCGGGCGAGAGCAGAGCGCGCGTGCCCGTGCGTGTCTCGAGGTAGCGGCGGCGGCCGCGCTCGAGCAGCACCGCGTCGAGCGCCGGACTGCCGTCGCGCGCGATGTGCACGTCGGCGCGGAGCGGCCGCGGCGCGCGCGCCTGCTGCGCGACCATCGGCAAGACATCGCGCAGCTCCTGCGCCCGCGCCGCCGCGGCGAGGACGCACAGCATCGGGATCACGGACCGGACGTGGTAGAGGAGCCGCGCCGTCATGGCGAGATCATCGTGAAGCGTGGCGGATGGATCAAGGAGGAGTCGCGCGCATGCAGAGGTCCGGAGGGCTGGTGTGGGTGCTGGCTGCGCTCGTGGTCGGCCTGGCGGCGTGGATCGCCTACCCGCACGTGCGGAACTTCGTCATTCCGGCCGAGGAGACGTCGGCGGCGCGCGGCCATGGCGTCGCCGTGTCGCTCGGCTGCTTCGCCTGCCACGGTCCGGGCGGCGGTGGTGGCGTCCACAATCCGGGCAGCAAGGAGGGCGAGGTGCCCGCCTTCACCGAGCAGACGCAGATGATGTACGTCAAGTCGACCGACGACCTGCGCGAGTACGTGCTCGATGGCGCCCCGAAGCGCCGACGCGACGATCCGGACTACGTCGCCAAGATGAAGCAGGCGGGTCTGCACATGCCCGCCTATCGAGGGTTCATCACCGATGCTGAGCTCGAGGATATCGTCGCGTACCTGCGCGCGACGTCCGGCCAGATCCTGCCGGACGAGAAACTCGCCATGAAGGGCGCCGATCTCGCGATCGAGCTCGACTGCTTCTCGTGCCACGGGCCCCTGGGCGCGGGCGGCACGTCGAACCCGGGGTCGTTCAAGGGCTACATCCCGGGATTCTGGGGTCCCGACTTCGACGAGCTG
>JBKPDC010000084.1:0-11671 GCA_046727715.1 Thermodesulfobacteriota bacterium | reverse complement strand
AGCCCGCGCCGCCGGGCGGTCAGCAGCAAGCCGCGCACGGAACGTGCACCACACGCGTCCTCGTCGCCGACCGCGTCGGCGTCCTCGGTGACGATGGCGGCCGCAGTGCGGCGATCACGCGCGCGGGCGGTGGCGGAGTCGTGGTAGTGGCTCAGGTCGCTGCTCACGACGACGAGCGTCTCGGGGCCGCCCCAGACCGCATCGAGGACCTCCGCCACCGCTTCCGGCGGCGCATCGCCCACCGCGAGCGGCAGGACCGTGAAGGAGCCGAGTGTCACTTGCAAAAACGGGAGCTGCACCTCGAGCGAGTGCTCGGCTGCGTGTGCGCGATCGTCGACGCGTACGGCGGGAAGCTCGAGCACGCGGCGGCGAAGCGCGTCGTCGACAGGCACCGTCCCGAGGGGTGTGGCGAAGGCGTCGGCGCTGCTGACGGCGAGGCCGTCCACCCACGCGCGATGCGCAGGTCCGAGCAGGACGACGCGTTGGACGAGCCCCTTCATCCGCTCGACGCGCGCGTACGCGATGCCGGCGATGGGCCCCGAGTAGACATACCCGGCGTGCGGGACGATGACTGCCTTCGGGAGCGGATCCCCTGCGGGGACGGCCACGTCGAGGTCGCGCGCCAGGGTCGCGGCCAGCGCGTCGGGGTCGGTCGGGTAGAAGAGGCCCGCCACCGCCGCTGGCCGGAGCCGCGTCACGCGCGCGCCCCGAAGTCCGCAAGCCGCACGAGGCGCCGCCGCGCGCCCCACGTCCCGGGCGGGCCGTCGAACCGTCCCGCACACGGCGTGCTGCACGCGGTACAGCGGCCGTCGTCGGAGAGATGCCACGCGCCGAGCGTGTACCAGTCGCGCTCGATCACCCGCGCACCGCAGGCGTGGCAGTAGGTGCTGCCGCCCGCGGCGTCGTGGACGTTGCCCGTGTAGGCGTAGCGGACGCCGTTCGAGACGGCGATCCGCCGGGCGCGCGTGAGCGTCGCGGGCGGCGTCGGCGGCACGTCCAGCATCCGGTAGTCGGGATGGAACGCCGTGAAGTGCATGGGGACGTCGGGACCCAGATGCTCGACCACCCAGCGCGTCATGCCGTCGAGCTCGGCGTCGGCATCGTTGTGGCCGGGGATCAGGAGCGTCGTGAGCTCGAACCAGACGCTCGTCTCGTGCTTCAAGTACTCGAGCGTCTCCAGCACGGGCGCCAGATGCCCGCCCGTCACCCGATGGTAGAACTCCTCGGTGAAGGCCTTCAGGTCGACGTTTGCGGCGTCCATGTGGGCGTAGAACTCGCGCCGGGGCGCGTCGCACATGTACCCCGCCGTGACGGCGACCGAGCGGACGCCGACGGCCCGACAGGCCTGCGCGACGTCGATCGCGTACTCCATGAAGATCACGGGATCGTTGTACGTGAAGGCGACGCTCCGGCAGCCGAGCGCCAGGGCGGCGCGAGCGATGGTCTCGGGCGCGGCCGCGTCGGCGAGCGTGTCGATCTCGCGCGACTTCGAGATGTCCCAGTTCTGGCAGAACTTGCACGAGAGGTTGCAGCCCGCCGTGCCGAACGACAGCACCGCCGACCCCGGATGGAAGTGGTTCAGCGGCTTCTTCTCGATCGGGTCGACGCAGTATCCGCTCGAGCGCCCGTAGGTCGTGAGGACGACCGCTCCGCCCTGGCACGCGCGGACGAAGCAGAGCCCGCGCTGACCTTCGTGCAGCCGGCAGGCGCGCGGGCAGACGTCGCACTGCACGCGCCCGTCGTCGAGCGTGTGCCAGTGGGTGGTGGGGACGACCGCCTCCATGTGACCGCTGCATCGTAGCCCAGGTTGGCCGGATGGGAAGGGGAGGGCCGGCCGCGTGACACCCCGCCGGCCGGCCGTCTAGGATACGGCCGCATGACCGCCGCCTCGGGTCCCCTCGTCGGCCTCCGCGTCCTCGATCTCGGCACCCGCATCGGGGCGCCGTTCGCGGCGACGCTGCTCGCCGACCTCGGGGCCGACGTCATCAAGGTGGAGCTGCCGGGGCAGGGTGACTTCATGCGCACCATCGGCCCGTTTGACCGCGGCCATTCGCTGTTCTGGGCCGTCGAGGGCCGCGGCAAGCGCTCGATCACGCTCGACCTGCGGAAACCGGCCGGCCAGGGGCTGCTCAGGCGGCTGGTCGCGCTCGCCGACGTCGTGGTCGAGAACTTCCAGCCCGGCACGCTGGAGTCGTGGGGACTGGGCTACGAGGCGCTGGCCGCGGTCAACCCGGCGATCATCCTGACGCGCGTGTCGGTCTACGGCCAGGATGGCCCGTACCGCGACCGTCCGGGGCTCGACCGCAACGGGATCGCGATGGGCGGGCTCATGTACATCACCGGCTACCCCGACCGGCCGCCGGTCCGTCCGGGCCTCATCGTCTCCGACTACCTGACCGGGGTCTTCAACGCCTTCGCCATCCTGAGCGCCGTGTACGAGCGTGACCAGCGAGCACGCGCTTCCGGCGCGCCGGTGCACGGGCAGTGGGTGGACCTATCCCTCTACGAGTCGATCCTGCGCATCATGGAGCACACGCTCGCGACGTATGATCGCCTCGGTGTGGTGCGCGAGCGCGAGGGCAACCGACTGCGCAACTCCGCGCCGCTCGACAACTGGGAGACCAGTGACGGCAAGTACGTCTGCATCGTCGCCGCCGGCGACGGCCTCTTTCCTCGCCTTGCGCGCGCGATGGGCCGCGAGGACCTGCTCGCCGACCCGCGCTTCGCGACCATGGCGTCGCGTGCCGAGCACGGCGACGAGATCAACGGCATCGTCGCCGACTGGGTGAAGGCACGGACGGCGCGCGGGGTGCAGGACGTGCTCGAGCGCCACGAGGTGCCGTTCGGCGTGGCGTACTCGGTGGCCGACATCTTCACCGACCCGCACGTCGCGGCGCGCGGCGACATCGAGACCGTCGACGATCCGGTCATCGGCCCGGTCCGCATGCAAGGCGTCTACCCGCGGTTCTCGCGCACCCCGGGCGCGATCCAGCGCGGCGCGCCGCGGCTGGGGGAGCACAACGCAGAGGTGTACGGGGACCTGCTGGGGCTCGGCCCGGAGGAGATGGCGCAGCTCGGGCGCGACGGCGTGATCTGAGAGGACAGACGGGTCCGACGGCCGCTTGACCCCACAGGCCGCCTCGCCTACGCCTGCGCCGTATGGCCCAGCTCCTCCTCTGCACCCTGTGTGACGACGTCCGCTTCGAGCTGGGGAACAAGCACACGCTGGTCGGACTCTTCGACACCTTCAACGTCGCCGACTTCGCACAGCCGCTTCCGCCCTTCCGCGTCTTCGCACGCTTCGCCCTCGACGCGCCGGGATCACACTCCGTCGGGCTCTGCATTACCAATGCCGAGGGCGATTTTCGCGTCGACGTGGTCGGCCGGCTCGAGGCGCACACCCCCAGCGAGGTGAGCGGGCGCTTCGAGAGCGTGTTCGCCGCCACGCTGGCGTCGCTGCGTGTGCCGCGGCCGGGACGCTACGACGTGCGGCTGTCGGTGGACAGGCAGGAGGTGGGCGGCTGCGCCTTCCTCGCCGTGGCCGCACGACAACCCACCTTGCAGTGATGGAGGCACGCATGGCGACCGTACGATGGGAGGTGGACGGCCCGGTCGTCGTGGTCACGATCGACCGGCCCGAGGTTCGCAACGCCGTCGACGGCCCCACGGCGGGCGCGCTGGCAGACGCCTTCCGACGCTTCGACGGGGACGACGCGCTGGCCGTAGCGGTGCTCACGGGTGCGGGAGGAACGTTCTGCGCCGGGGCGGATCTGAAGGCCGTCGCGACCGGCCGCGGCAACCGCGTCGCGGAGGACGGCGACGCGCCCATGGGGCCGACCTGGATGCTGCTGTCGAAGCCCGTGCTCGCCGCCGTCGAGGGCCACGCCGTCGCTGGGGGGCTCGAGCTCGCCCTGTGGTGCGATCTCCGCGTGGCTGCCCGGGACGCGGTGTTCGGCGTCTACTGCCGGCGCTGGGGAGTGCCGCTGGTCGACGGCGGCACCATCCGGTTGCCGCGCCTGATCGGCCACAGCCACGCCCTCGACCTGATCCTGACGGGGCGCGGCGTGTCCGGCGACGAGGCGCAGCGAATGGGGCTCGCCAATCGACTCGTCGCGCCCGGAACGGCCCGGGCGGAAGCGGTTGCGCTGGCGCATGACCTGTCCCGCTTCCCCCAGCGCTGCCTGCGGAGCGACCGGCTGTCGTCGTACGAGCAGTGGACGCTCGCGCTGCCGGACGCGCTGCCCAACGAGGCCCGCCGCGGGCTCGAAGTGGTCGCGTCGGGCGAGACGCAGGCCGGCGCCGCGCGGTTTGCCGCAGGGGCGGGGCGGCATGGTCGCTTCGACGGCGGCTGAGGCGTCCACCAAAGTGGGCAGTACGTGTCAACCACGGCGCACAGCGGCGTCCTCGCCGGGCGCGAAACCTGAATATTTCTCAGGCACCCCTAACTGGCCCGCGCCTTGCACATGCGCGGGCACATGGCGACAGGACTCCGCCTCGTCTGGTCCGCACCGCCTCGGCGGGCTCCCGGCTCTCCCCCTCCAGCCGGGAGTTCGCCGCCTCCGGGTTTGGCCGCGGCTCGGGCGCTCGTGGACGACTGGGTGTGCACGCCGTTCGAGAGTAATTCGGCGGCGATCGACGACCTCATCCGGCGCATCGCGGCGGCTCTCCTGGGGTGCGACGCCCCGGCCGCCATCGCGGGCGCGCCGGCCATCCGCGACGATCGCTCCGAGCCGCAGTAAGCGTCGTACGCGGCGGGTCGCGCGCGGATCGTCAGGGTCGGGAGGTGAGCCGCTCGCGCAGCGCGCGCTTCAGCACCTTGCCGCTCGCGGTGCGGGGCAGGTCGTCCATCACGACGAGCCGCTCGGGGACCTTCCGCTTCGAGAGTCCGCGCATGAGGAGATGGTGCGTCACCTCGTCGAGCGTCGGCGTGTCCGCTCCTCGACGCAGGCGGAGCACCGCGCATGCGATCTCGCCTGCCGTCGCGTCGGGCAGTCCCACCACCGCTGCCTCGGCCACGGCTGGGTGCGCCGCCAGCAGATCCTCGACCTCGCGGGCGCTGATGTTCTCGCCCTTGCGGATGATGATGTCCTTCTTGCGCCCGGTGATGCGGAGGTACCCCTCCGCATCGACCGTGCCCAGGTCACCGGTGCGGAACCAGCCGTCCGCCGTGAAAACCTCCGCGTTCAGCGCGGGGTCGAGGTAACCGAGGCAGCACTCCGGTCCGCGGGCGAGAATCTCCCCCTCGCGGCCGAGCGCGACCTCGGCATCGTCGTCGTCCACGAGGCGGATCTCGGCTGCTCCGATCGGCCGCCCGTCACTGTCGACGCGCCGGGCAGGCGGGTCGTCGGGTCCGGTGGTGGTGATGGTGGGGAACTCCGTGGATCCGTAAACGCGTTTTGCGACACACCCCAGGCGATGCGCGGCCTCGGCCACGAGCGTGGGATCGACGTCGGCCCCGCCGCACGAGAACAGCCGGAAACCCGAGACGTCCGAGGCGGAGAGGGCGGGGTGATGCGCGAGGTCGCGCAGGAAGGTGGGCGCGCCTACCATGTAGGTCACCCGTTCTCTGGCCATCAACCGCAGCGCCTCCCCGGGGTCCCAGCGTGGCATCAAGACGGCGCCCGATCCGAGGGCGGCGGGCACGAGAAGGGCGTGCACTAGACCCGACACGTGGGTGAGTGGCGAGGGCATCAGCACCGTGTCGCCGCCGCCGAGGCCATGAACCGGTGCCAGACTCCGTGCCTCGGCAAGGAGCGTCTGGTGCGAGTGCAGCACGCCCTTGGGGTCCGCCGTGGTGCCGGAGGTGTACATGACCAGCGCGACGTCGCCCGGCGCACCGGCGGGCGGGGGCGCGGTCGCCGCCAGCGACTCGAATACGCGCAGGCCGGGCGGTGCAGCGTCCCGCACGACGATCACGTCAGCGAGCACCGGTAGCTCGGGTCGCAGGCCGGCAATCATCTCGCGATGATCGCAGTCGCGATACCTGCCCGGTATGAACAGGGCGCGCGCGGCGGTCTGGCGGAGGATGAAGCCGACCTCGCGCGCGCGGTGGATGGGGAGGATCGGCACCGCGACGGCGCCGAGTCGCGCGGTGGCGACCAGCACGACGATCGTCTCCCACCAGTTCGGCAGCTGCACGGCGACGGCGTCACCGGGCGAGATCCCGAGCGTCGCGAGGCCGCCTGCCACGATCTCGGCCCGCGCGGCCACGTCGCGGAACGCAAGGCGGATGTCGCCCTCGACGAGCGCCGTGCGATCGCGCTGGCGCGCTGCGATGGCGGCAAACGCATCCCACACGGTGTCGCTGCGCCAACTGCCGTCTCGCAGGTAGGTCTGCGCGCGTGCACACGGCTGGGTGGGTTGGATGGAGCGCACCGTCCCCCGTATGGGGGACCGCCGCTGCGACGGTCAAGCGCCGGCGCACGCTGACGCGCCGTTCTATTGACGGCGCGGTGGCCGCTGTGTAACGACCCGGCGATGCGCCCGGCGTTTGCCGCCCAGATCGCGGTGCCACTCGCGGTGTCGCTCGCGCTGGTGTGCGCCCGGCACGGGCACGCCGCCGAGCTGCGCGACAACCTCTTCGGCGTCCGTGCACTCAGCGCGACCGAGGCATGGGCGGTCGGCAGCTTCGGCGTCATCCAGCACACCACCGACGGGGGCAAGACCTGGCGCGAGGCCGACAGCGGGACCAAGGTGCCGCTCTTCGCCGTCGACTTCGGCGATCCGCAGCACGCGTGGGCGGTCGGCAAGTCGGCCCTCGTGCTGCGCACGGAGGATGCCGGCAAGACGTGGAAGCAGCAGGCGACCCCGCTCTCGATCGAGAAGCACCTCTTCAAGCTGCGCGCGGTCGACGCCAACACGGCCTGGGCCGTCGGCGACTGGGGCACCATCGTCACGACCAAGGACGGCGGCGCCACCTGGCAAGACCGGTCGCTCGGCGTCGCGCCCGTCAAGACCGAGGAAGTCCCCGGCCGCACCACCACGACGATCACCGACGACATCATCCTCTACGACCTGTCCTTCCCCGACCCGGAGCACGGGTTCATCGTCGGGGAGTTCGGCACGCTGCTCGTGACCAGCGATGGTGGTGCCACCTGGGCACGGCGCGCGATGCCCACGGAGAAGACCCTGTTCGGCGTCCATTTCGCCACCCCGGAGCGCGGGTGGGTCGTGGGGATCGACGGGCTCGTGCTGCGGACCGACGACGCGGGACGGACCTGGCAGGTGCAGCACGGCAAGCCGGAGACGGCGGGCGTCGAGGACATCAACTTCCGCGAGACGCTCAAGAACCCGGGCATGTACGCCGTGCGTGTCCAAGGCGACTACGGGGTGGTGGTGGGCGACGTCGGGATGATCCTCACGTCGAACGACGGGGGCCGCAGCTGGACGCGTCGCGAGCTGCCCGACGAGGACCGGCTCGTCTGGCTGCGCGACGTGAGCCTGGCACCCGGGTCGGGCGGCTTCGCCGTCGGTGCCGCCGGCTTCGACGCCCGCGTCGAGCAGTCGGACGTGGTGCTCCCCGACGGCCGTCGCAGCATCACCCCCGCCTCATAGGCCGAAGAGCCTCATGCTGTCCCGCAAGACGATCGAAGCGTACCTCTTCTTCCTACTGCGCCACAAAGTGGCGGTGTCGGTGGTCGTCGCGCTGATGACCGCGGCCCTGGCCTGGATCACCCACACGCGGCTCGTGGTCCAGCCGGACTTCGCGAGCATGTATCCGCCGAACCATCCCTACATCCAGCTCTACAACGCCTACCGCAACATGTTCGGCACGGCGTTCACGGTGCAGATCGTCGTGGAGACGAAGAACGGCACGATCTTCGACGACCCCGCCACGGTGCAGAAGGTGGACCGCATCACCGTCGAGCTGTTGCACGACATCCCGGGGGTGAATCCGGAGCAGGTCTACTCGATCACCCACCCGAAGCTGAAGACGACGATGACCGCGGGCTCCGGCATCAAGGTCGTCCCGCTCATGTACCCGCGGGTGCCCGAGAACGCCGAGGACCTGGCGTTCCTGAAGACGAAGATCTACACGACGGAGGGTGTCCACGGAGTCTTCGTGTCCGAGGACGACAAGGCCACGCAGATCGTCGCCGGCTTCTGGGAAGAGTACTTCGACGTCGAGACGATGTACCAGAAGCTCCAGGAGATCGTGCGGCGCGAGTCCGACGCCAACACGACGATCTACGTCACCGGCATGCCGATGCTGTTCGGCTACTTCCAGCGGATCATGCCACAGATGGTGAACGTGCTGGCGGCGTCGATCGTGATGATCCTGGTGATCCTGTGGATCGAGTTCCGTAGCTGGCAGGGCGTGGTGATTCCGGCATTCAGCGGCACGCTGTCGGCGATCTGGGGGCTCGGCTTCGGGGCGATCTTCGGGATGAACCTCGACCCGCTGGTGCTGGTCATTCCGCTGCTGATCACCGCCCGCGCCCACTCGCACTCCGTGCAGTCAATGGAGCGCTATCACGAGGAGTACCACCGCCTGCAGGACAAGGACGCCGCAATCGTCAAGTCGTACACGGAGATCTACGCGCCCGCGATGGTCTCGCTCATGGCCGACGGGCTCGCCGTCTTGACGCTCCTCGTGGCGCGCATCCCGATGATCCAGAAGCTCGCGTGGCTGTGCTTCTTCTGGATCGCCTCGATCTTCGTCAGCGTGGTGACCTTGCACCCGATCATCCTCGCGTACACGCCGCCACCCGAGCAGCACAGTCGCGGCCGGGACACGCTCGAGCGCTTCATGTCGTGGATGATGGTGGCGGGGCTGACCTGGCTCCTGTGGCTGTACGGCTGGGTTCCGGGCGCGCCGCTGCTCTCCGGGTGGCTGCCCGGCTGGCCGGTCACCGCGATCCTCGCGCTCGCGTTCGCCGGCGCACTCCTCGAAGTCGTCACCGGGCGGGTGCTTCCCGTCTACGGGCAGCTCGGCATGGCGATCAGCCGGTTCACCGACGCCTTTGGCGGGTTCTTCGGTCACATGTACCTGCTGATCGAGCGCGGTCTCATCTGGCTCTCCGAGAGCTGGCGCCGTCCCGCCATGGGCGTGGCGCTCCTCTCACTGCTCGCGCTCGGCGTCTACTACCAGTCGAAGCTCAAGGTGGGCGACACCACGCCCGGCGCGGCGCTCCTCTACCCGGACCACCCCTACAACGTCGCCTTCACGAAGGTGAATCAGAAGTTCACCGGGGCGAGCCAGCTGGTCATCATCGCCGAGGGGGCTGCGTTCTGCACCGTGTCGGGGCAGCCGTGCGAGGGTGCGCAATGCACGCGCTGCCAGCTGGGCGCGGCGGGCGCGTGCCCGGCGCCCGAGACGTGCGTGCAGCGTGAGGGCGCCATCAAGGACGCCGACACGCTCAACAACCTGGACCTCTTCGCGCACTACATGGCGCAGCAGCCCGAGGTGGGCGGCACGGTGACGGCGGCGTCGTTGCTCAAGAAGATCTTCCGCACCTTCCGCGAGGGCGATCCCAAGTGGGAAATGCTGCCGACGCGCAACGACCACATCGCGCAGCTCTTCTTCCTGCTGACGTCGAACACCCGGCGCGGCGAGATGGATCGTTTCTTCGACGCCGATTACAAGAACGCCACGGTTGCGATCTTCTACAAGGACTACACCCACGAGACGATCCGCTCGTCCATCGAGCGCGCGAAGAGCTACATCGCGGCGCACCAGGCGGAGGCGCCCAACGTGCAGTACCGGCTGGCCGGCGGCCTGATTGGGATCCTCGCTGCGGTGAACGAGGAGGTGGAGTGGTCCTACCGGGTGAACCTGATGCTCATCCTGGTGGTGGTGTTCCTCTTGAGCTACGCCACCTATGTCTCCGTCGTCGGCGCATTGATCGTCATGCTGCCCTCGCTGGTGGCGCAGCCGCTCTCGGAAGCGGTGATGTACCTCCTCGGCATCGACTTCAACATCAACTCGCTGCCGGTCGCCGCCGTTGGCATCGGCATCGGGATCGATTACGGCTACTACGTGCTGTCACGCATCGTGGAGGAGCTGAAGGGCGGCGACGAGGAGGGGTTCGACGCGGCCATCCGGCGCATGTTCGAGACCACCGGGAAGACCGTGCTCTTCACCGGCGTGTCGCTGACGGCCAGCATCATCTTCTGGGTGTTCTTCCCCATGAAGTTCCAGGCCGACATGGCGCTGCTGCTGGTGCTACTCCTCGGCTTCCATCTCATGGGCGCGCTGATGTTCATTCCGCCCATGGTGTCGTTGTTGAAGCCGCGATTCGCCATTCGGTACGCCGAGGAACGGCGGCGGATCCGGGACGAGGAAGCCGCCGCGGAGGCCCTGACCGCCCGTGTCGGTGCCGCGGGACGCTAGCGCTTGCCAGGTCCGGGGAGCGGATCGCCGAGGGGAGGGCGCGTGTCGATGACCAGGCTGGTGGTAGCCGCAATCGTCGCAGCGGTGTTCGGGGGCGGCACGGCATGGGTCCGCGCCGAGGTGGCCCCCGGCACCACGATCGACCAATCCTCCGCCGACCAGGTGAGAGATCTGCTGCCGCCGGAGATCTACAAGCACTACAAGAACGGCGACTACACGAACGCAGTCGTGGACTTCCCGGCAGGACGGTTCCGCTGGGACGACGGCTTCGACGAGGCGACGCGCCAGAACCGCGAGCGCCTCACGCTCGACGAGAACAAGCAGCCGGTCGACAAGTCCACGATGAAGCGGCCCGACTACTTGATGGGAATTCCGTTCCCCGACATCAGCGAGAGTGACCCCGAGGCAGGGTACAAGGCGCTCTGGAACCTCGCGTACGCATATTACACGGGCGGCAACAGCCACAACTGGACGATCCTCAACTGGCTCAGCCGCACCGGCGTGCAGCGGCAGGCCGTCCAGGACGTCTACTTCCTCTACTACGACGGCCAGCCGAAGCATTACTCGCCGAAGGCCAACCCCGAGAACATGCTGTTCCAGTTCCTCGCCGTCACCGCGACCCCCGCCGACCTCCAGGGGACGGCGGCGCTGGGCTACCGCTTCAAGGATCCCGGCAAACGCGATCTCAGCTGGGCCTACGTCCCCGCGCTGCGCCGCGTGCGCGCGGTCTCACCCGCGAACCGCTCCGACGGCTTCCTGGGCTCCGACCAGAGCCAGGACGACGGCTTCTTCTTCGACGGGAAGACGGAGGACTTCACCTGGAAGATCTCGGGACACCGGGAGCAGATGCGACTGATCGACCCGAACAGCATCAACGGCAAGGTCGAGCGCAAGGCGCTGCCCGGCGGCGGCTGGCGGACCGTCGCCTACAACAACGACAAGGCCGTCGGCTTCATGGTGAAGGACTGGAAGGGCGTGGCCTGGGCTCCCGCGAGTGCGGCCCTGACCAAACGGCGCTTCTGGGTGCTGGAAGGCGTGCCGAAGGACAAGTACTACCTCTACGGCAAGATCGAGCTGTGGATCGACGACGAGACCTGGCAGGGCGCGTGGAACCGGAAGTTCGCCTGGCAGGGCGAGCTGCTGAACGTCTACGAGGTCATGGGCTTCGCCAGCCACGACTTCAACGACAAGGAGCGCTGGTACGGCTCCACCATGGCCTTCCAGGGCTCCGAGAACATCAAGGCCGACCGCGCGACGGTCTCCGGCCAGAACGGACCGGGCGACGACCCGGCGAACGACCGCCGCATCCCGCTCGAGCCGAGCTTCTTCGACTACCAG
>JBKPDC010000083.1:0-3115 GCA_046727715.1 Thermodesulfobacteriota bacterium | reverse complement strand
GTCGTGGTCACGATCAACTACCGGCTGAACGCGTTCGGATTCTTCGCCCATCCAGCGCTCGCGGGCGAGGACCCGGCGTATCCCTACGCCGGGAATCAAGGTCTCCTCGATCAACGGGCGGCGCTCGAATGGGTGCGCGCGAACATCATCGCGTTCGGGGGCAACCCGAAGAAGGTGACGATCTTCGGCGAGTCGGCGGGCTCTATCGACGTGTGTTACCAGATGGTATCGCCGGGCAGCCGCAAGCTTTTTCACCGGGGGATCAGCGAAAGCGGCGGATGCACCACGCGCCACCCGACCGCTGCGCAGGGTGCGGCAAGCGCCCGGGCGTTCGCGGTGGCCGCCGGTTGCGGCGGCGCGCCCGACGAGCTGGCCTGCCTCCGGCAGCTGCCGGCGAGCACGCTGCTCGCGCTCCCCCCGCTAGGCGGAGGCCTGGTGGTACCGGTCGTCGATGGCGGGTTCCTCCCGGATCAACCGCGGGCGCTGTTCGACGCCGGGCGCTTCGCGCGGGTGCCCTACGTTCTCGGGTCCAACACCGACGAGGGCACGCTCTTCTTCCTCGGCGTGCCACCCGTGACGACCGAGGCCGCGTATCTCGCAGCGCTCCGGGCGCGATATGGCACGCTGGCGGACCAGGTTGCCGCCGTCTACCCCGCGGCCGACTTCCCGTCGCCACAGGATGCGCTCGCCCGTGCATTCGGTGACAACATCCTCGTCTGCACGACGTACGACACCGCGCGCCGCGCCGCCGCCGGTGGCGCCCACACCTACCTGTACAACTTCGCGCGAGAGATCCCGATCCCCGTACTGCAGCAGCTCGGCCTACGCGCGTTCCATGGCTCCGAGATCGTGTACGTCTTCGGTTCGATCACTCCGCCGACGCCCGATGACGGCGCGATTGGCGCGACGATCCGAGACTACTGGACCCGCTTCGCGCGGAGCGGCAGTCCGAACGTCCACGGGGTGTTCAAGTGGCCGCGTTACACCAACGCGACCGATCGGCGCCTCAACCTCGACGTCGAGACGAGCGTGCTCACGGGCTTCCGCCGCCGCGAGTGCGAGTTCTGGTGGGGGGTCTACGACTCCCAGTTCGCCGGCTCCCCGAGCGGGGCGTTCGTCGACTGACACTCTCGTCCGCCAGGCGCCCGCGCCGACTCCAGCGGAGCGCACCCGTGCGCGCATCGACCGCGACGACGCGTCCTGGAGCGTCCGTGAACGACGCCGGCGCACCGACGACCGCAATGTCGCCGAGGAGCGCGACGGCAACGCAGCTCACGAATCCTGCCGCCGAGAGGCCCGGACGGTTGCAGCAGTTTCGGACGATGCACCGATCCGGGCCAGCACCGCGGCGACGATGCGATCGCAGCGGTGGCCGCCGAACGCGTAGACCCCATCGGCCGACACGCCGAGTGCCGCATCGAGACGGTTTCGCAGTATGCCGCGTGCGCGGTGGAGCCGCGTCTTCACCGTCGCCTCGGGCACGTCGAGACAGGCCGCCGTCTCGGTGGTGCTGAGCCCTTCGAGGTCGCGCAGCACGAACGCCGTGCGGTAGCGGGCCGGGAGCGCGTCGATCGCGGCCTCGAGCGCGCGGGCCACCTGGCGCGCGCCGAGCTCCTGCTCGGGGGGCCGGGTTCGGGCGGGCAGCGCCGCCGCCTGCTCGTCGAGCGGGATGTGCCGGACTCGGTAGCGCCGGCGCGCGAGGGATTCGTGGATGGCGATGCGCGTGAGCCAGGTGGGGAAGCTCGCGCGGCCCGCGAACTGCCGCAGGTGCGTGTAGGCGCGCACCCAGGCGTCCTGGACGACGTCTTCGGCCTCGGATTCATCTCGCAGCACGGCACGGGCCGCGCGAAAGACCCGTTGGTTGTATCGTCGCATGAGGACCTCGAAGGAGGCGGTGTCGCCGGCGAGCACGCGCGCGATCACGACGTCGTCGGTCAGCGCGCGCGCGTCGGTCTCGGCGGTTCGCATGGTTGGCAGCACGTTCGGCCCTCCCCCTTCCCCATTGGAGTCGCAGGGCACTGAAAGGTTCCCGGGAACCTCTTGCAGGCCGGCTGCTCCATACGTGCGGAGGTCACGACATGACGCAAGACACTTTTCCTCACCGCCTCGACGCACCGCGCCGGGCGCTCCGGCTCGGGCTCGGGCTCGCGGCGTTCCTCGCCGGGCTCGACAAGTACGTCGGCCTCCTCGCGGACTGGCCGGGGTATCTGGCTCCGTCTGTCGCGTCGGCGCTTCCGGTCTCGCCGCATACCTTCATGCGGCTCGTGGGTATCGTGGAGATGGCCGTCGGTACCGCGATTCTCACCCGCTGGCCACGCGAGGGCGCGTGGGTGGCGATGGTCTGGCTGCTCGCGATCGCCGCGAACCTGGTCCTGACCGGCCGCTTCCTCGACGTCGCAGTCCGTGACGTCGAGATGGCGATCGCCGCCTTCGCGCTCGTCCGGCTGACCGAGGCGCACGACCGTGCAGCCCGCGCCAGCCAGGGCTCCTCGACGACGGGGCGGCTCGGCGCCGCGGCATGACGCGGGCGGGCGTAGCGAGCCGTCTCGCGGTCTCGGCCGTCGGGCTCGCGGTGGGATTGATTGCTCCGGCCCAGCCGCGCCGAGCCGTGGGCGAGGATGCGAGAGACGACGCCGCGTCGGCGGGGACGATGCGTATCAGCTTCGATCGCGCGGTCGACGACAACGTCCGCCGGCTCGTCGACGAGGGACGCCAGATCTTCCGTCATGACACCTTCGGCGACGAGGATTTCTGGGGCGGCAAGCTCCGCCTGCATGAGGCCATCGCCGGCGCCGAGCACGGCGGCGTCGGGCCGGGCGTCAGCCCCGCGACCGCACTCGGCGTGGGCCTCAAGGCCGACGTCGACGCGCTGCCGCGCGGCCTCCGCAAGCGGCTCCGCCGCGGCGAGGTCGACCTCGACGACCCGGCGACGACGCTCGCCCTGCTCCAGATCGACGCGGTCGTCGGCGTGACGGGTCGCTTCGACCAGGGCGGCCAGCTCACGGCGGTGGGTATCCAATGCGCGCTCTGCCATTCCACGGTCGACGATTCCTTCGCGCCCGGCATCGGGCGCCGCCTCGATGGCTGGGCGAACCGCGATCTCGACGTCGGCGCC
>JBKPDC010000082.1:0-4837 GCA_046727715.1 Thermodesulfobacteriota bacterium | reverse complement strand
TCGTCACGTCGGCCGGGGCGGCGCCGCCCTTGAAGGTCCACGGGCGCGTCAGGTCGGCCGCGCGGATCGGCGAGTTGTCGGCGGCGCGCAGCGCCGCGGCCGACGGCCCGTCGGCGCGGCCGTGCTCGCCGTGGCACGTGGCGCACCCGAGGTCGCGATAGCGCGCGGCGCCGCGCTCGCGGCTCGCCGCGGAATCGGCGACGGGCAGCCCCACGTCGATCGGGGTGCCGACGGGTCGTGACGGGCCGAAGCTCCGCACGACGCCGACCAGACCCGCGATCTGCTCGGCCGTCAGCAGATCCTCGAAGTAGGGCATGGGTGTGCCCGGCATGCCCCTGGCGATTGTCCGCGCCAGATCGGTGTCGCTGGGTGCCGCGCCCGACGCGACGCTGACGATCTTGAAACGACCGGCGGTGAAGTCGCGCGGGCGCTGGCCGTTCAGGGCCAGCGCGACCGCTGCCGGCCCGCGGCCGTCGCCGCGCTCGCCGTGGCAGCGCGCGCACCACGTCGCGTAACGCGCGACGTCGTCGGCGCCCGGCGTCGCGAGGGCGCGGCCCGTCGTGGTGAGGAGCAGCGCGAGGCGGAAGGCGGCGCGCACGCGACGTCAGCCCGCGAGAAACTCCAGCATCGCACGCGTGACGACGTCCGGGCGTTCCTGGTGCAGGAAATGGCCGGCGTCCGGGACGACCTCGACGCGCACACCGCGGGCGAAGTACGGCTCCTGGCCCTGCGCGAGCTCGACACCGATGCAGCCGTCGTCGGCGCCGTGGAGGTAGAGCGCCGGCACCTGGAGCGGCAAGCCCATCGCCTGCAGCATGCCGTCGAGCTGGGCCGGATCGTCGAACACGGGTCGCATGGTGTGACGGTAGTAGCCGAGGGCCGCCTCGAGGGTGCCCGGCCGCCGGAACGTCTCCCTCACCGCTTCGAGCGTCTCGCGTGGAGGCGCCCACCCGGGCGACCAGTCACGGAAGAGATGGTCGATCATCGCGAAGTCGTCCCGTGCGAGCGCCTCGTCGGCGAGCGCGTGCTGGAAGAAGAGCATGTACCAGCTGCGTCGTTGCTGGGCGTAGTTCCCGCGCAGCGCGCGGAAGAAGCCGGGCCCGTAGGGCACCGCGAGGGTGACGATCTTGCGCATGCGCTGCGGAGCCAGGAGCGCTCCGAAGTAGGTGGCCGCCGCGCCCCAGTCGTGCCCGATGACGACGGCGTCGTCGGCCCCCAGCGCGTCGAGCAGCGCGGCCACGTCTTCCCCCAGCGCCATGGCGTCGAAGCGCCCGTCGGCGGGCTGCGAGGTGGGCGCGTAGCCGCGCATGAACGGGCTGACGACGCGGTATCCGGCCTCGACGAGCGCCGGGACCTGATGGCGCCACGTGCGCGCGTCGTCGGGGAATCCGTGCAGGCAGAGCGCGAGCCGCCCGGCGCCGGCCTCGAGGGCGTGGAAGGTGACGGCGGGCGTCAGGATGGTGAGTGGGGTCATGACCGCTCCTTAGCACAGCGCGCCGCCCGGGCGGCGCCGCGAGGTTCTTGACTGACCAGGTCGGTCAATATATGGCCGAAGCGGTCGGTCAGGCCCGGCCACGCTGCCGCTCGCGAAGGAGTGACCATGGACCCCACGGCTCGCCGTCCCGACATCGACTGGCTCCGGGTCGTCGCCACCTGGCTGCTGTTCGTGTTCCACGCGGCCAAGGTGTTCGACCCGGCACCGTTCTTCCACATCCGTAACGCGGAGACGTCGCTCGGCATGCTCGTGCTGGCCGGGTTCATCAGCCTCTGGCACATGCCGCTCTTCTTCCTGCTCGCCGGCTGGTCGATCCCGGCGTCGCTCGGCACGCGCGGCGCCGCCGGCTTTCTCCGCGAGCGCGTGGCACGCCTCCTGGTGCCGCTGGTGGCGGGTACCCTCTGCTTCGGGCCGATCATGAAGTACCTCGAGCTGTGCAGCGGCCTCGAGCTCACCGCGACGGGGCTTCGCGTCAGTCCCGCCCTCCAGGAGAGCTTTCGGCTGGTGGTCCCGCAGGGACTCGGCGTGGCGCCGCCGTTCACGGAGCGCTTCCTCGAGTTCCTGCCGACCTTCTTCACGCAGCCCGCGCGCCTCACGTGGGGGCACCTCTGGTTCCTCGCGTACCTCTTCACGTTCACGCTCGCGTGGCTGCCGCTCTTCCGTGCGCTGCTCGCGCGACGTCCCCCGAGAGAGGTGCGTCGCGCATGGGTCTACGCGCCCCTCCTGCCGCTCGTCCTCGTCCAGCTCATCCTGCGACCGATCTGGCCCGGCATCCAGAACCTCGTCGACGACTGGGCCAACCTCGCCTACTACTCGACCTACCTGCTCTCCGGGTTCATCCTCGCCTGGTCGCCGGCGCTCGAGTCGGCCGTCGTGGCGGAGTGGCGGCGCGCGCTCGCCATCGCCAGCGCAACCGCCCTCGTGCTGCTGCTCGCGGTGCTGCGCGTGATCGCGTCACCCGCCGTCGTCCTCGCGGGCTCGGCCGTCGCGGGATGGTGCTTCGTGGTCGCGCTCGTCGGCGCGGCGCGCGTGTACGTCCGCCGTTCCGCGCCGTCGTATCTCATCGAGTCGGCGCTGCCGATCTACATCCTCCATCAGCCGGTGCTCATCGTCGTCGGCTATTTCCTGGTCCTGCCGGCGCCGCTGGGGGTGTGGTCGAAGTTCGGCGTGCTCGTCCTGGCGTCGATGGCGACGACGTTGGCCGTCTATCATTTTCTCGTCAGGCCCTTCGCGGTGCCGAGATACCTGCTCGGGATGAAGGGTGCTTCCCCGGCGCGCACGCCGCTGCCGACCCGCCGGGCGGCGTCCGCCGCGCTCGTGGTGCTCGCCCTGTGTGGCACGCGCGGCGCGCGCGCTGCCACGCCGGAAGGCCTCTGGTACGCCGAGGGTGGCGCTGCGCAGGTCGAGATCGCGTCCTGCGCCGCGGGGCTCTGTGGCCGCGTGGTCTGGCTCCGGTCGCCGTTCGACGAGGATGGGTGCACGCTGCGCGATCGACGGAATCCGGAGCCGGCGCTCCGCGCGCGACCGGTGCTCGGGCTCGAGGTGCTGCGCGGGCTGCGACCCGCTGGCGGCGACAGCTTCTCGGGCGGGACCATCTACGACCCCGCGTCGGGCCGCACGTATCGGTGCGAGGCGCGGCTCGACGGGAACGACCGGTTGCTGCTGCGCGGATATCTCGGCGTGCCGTGGCTCGGACGCACCACGCGCTGGGTGCGCGCGGGGAGCGAAGGGCGCGCATGCGGCGACGCCGGGTAGCCCCGGTCGGTCAGCGCGCGGGCACGAAGTAGTGGAGGCCGATCGTCTCCGACACGCGCGCGATCCGCGCCTCCACCGCGAGCCCGATTCGCAGCGCCGCTGGCTCGATGCCGCGGACGGCGGTGACGAGCCGCGGGCCCTCCAGGAGCTCCACGACCACCACGGCGTACGGCAGGTCGTCGGCGAACGGAGGCACGAGCGCCTGGTGCGTGACGGTCCAGGTGTAAACCACCCCGCGGCCCGAGACCGGCTGCCACTGCCAGCGCTCCGCCCCGCACACACCGCACAGGATGCGCGGCGGATGGCGCCATCCGCCGCAGCCGTCGCACCGCTGCAGGCGCAGCGCGCCGGCCGCCAGGTGAGCGTAGAACTCCGCGGTCAACCCGTCGGGGTTGGGCGTCACGCGCACCGTGAACTCGGTCATCGATCGCTCCGCAGGATGGCGAGACTGCCGTCGCCGAAGTCGCCCCAGCCGGTGACGAGGCCGAGCCGCGCGCCGGGCACCTGCGACTCGCCGGCGTCACCACGCAGCTGCCGCACGGCTTCGATGACGTGGTTCATACCCCACATGTGCCCCTGCGACAGCAAGCCGCCGTGGGTGTTCAGGGGATAGCGCCCGCCCAGCTCGATCGCGCCGTCGCGGACGAACGCCGCGGACTCGCCGGGCCCGCACAGCCCGAGCGCTTCCAACTGGAGCAGGACGACGTAGGTGAAGCAGTCGTAGATCTGGAGGAAGTCGACGTCGTGCGGCCCGATGCCGGCCATGGCGAAGGCCTTCGGCGCCGCCGTCGAGAGGCCGATGCGGAAGAGATCGGCGCGGTTCGGAATGTCGTCGGCGGGGTCGGGATGGCCCTCGGCGGCGGCCATCAGCACCACGGGTGGCCGGCGCAGGTCGCGCGCGCGCGCGCGGCTGGTCACGACGACGGCATTGGCACAGTCGGTCTCGAGCGAGCAGTCGTAGAACCGGAACGGCTCGGACACCCAGCGCGCGGCGAGGTACTGCTCCATAGTGAGCGGCTTGCTGCGCATCAGCGCGCGCGGATTTCGCTGCGCGTGTTTCCGGCAGGCGAGCGCGACCGCGGCCGTCGCCTCGTCCGGGATGCCGTAGGTCAGCTTGTGGCGCATGGCGATCCACGCGTACATCTGGACCGGGAGCATCGCGCCGTAGGGCAGGTACAAGTCCGTGACGACGTCGGCAATCGTCGTCGCGGTGAGACCGTGCTTCGGCACCCGTGCCCCGGGCTTGGGGCGGAAGGCGGAGTAGCCGTTCCAGCCGAAGACGACCAGGACGGTCGTGGCGAGCCCCGCGTCGACGGCCATCGCCGCGCTCTGGAGCGCCGCCGTCGGGCTGGCGCCCCCCATGTGCACGGTCACGGAGTAACGGAGATCACGGATCCCCAGGTTCGCGGCCAGCTCCTCGGCCGTGGTGTAGCCCGGTGGCGGGATGATGCCGTCGACGTCGGTGGGCCGCAGGCCGGCATCCGCGACCGCCTCGCGTGCCACGCGGAGCATCATCTCCACCGGCAGCTCGTCGGCGCCGCGAACGTAGTCGGTCTCGGCGACCCCGACGATGGCGGTGCGGTCTGC
>JBKPDC010000081.1:0-9672 GCA_046727715.1 Thermodesulfobacteriota bacterium | reverse complement strand
CCCGCGCGACGACCTTGCTGGTCCGATGCCGGAGCGCTTCCTCCATCAGCCGAGGCTCAGCCCGGCGCTGGAGCTGGATGAATCGCTTCCAGCAACCCCGCCCCGACGCCGAACAGGACGGCGACGAGCACGAACACCGCCACGTAGGCGACGAACCCGAGCAGCGCGACCAGCACGGCGCGCCCCGTACTCTGGAAGTCGAGTGCCTGGCGGACCGCGATCACCATCCCGACGAGCATCCAGATGTTGGTCGCCACGCCCACGACGCCGGCAAGCGCGGGGATGATCGCCAGCACGAGGAGCAGCCCTGGCGCGGCCGAGAAGCCGGTCGTCCGCACCACCTGCCCGACGTCGGCCTGCGTCGCGGGTTCCGGCAAGAGCCTCGTTCCGACCAGCCACACCATGTAGGCCCAGACGAACCACGCCACGAGCGAGCCGATCGTCCCGACGACGATACCCTCCAGACCGGCCTGGTCGAGCGTTGCGATCCCGGCGGCGATGGCCGCCAGGGCGACCACGAGGACCGCCTGTCCCGTGGCGGACTGGTCCGCCTCGACCTCCTCGTAGGTCGCGGGGCTGAGGCGGGCTGCTCCCAGTAAGCGATCGACGAAGCTAGCCATGCCCCTGTCCCTACCGGAATGGATGCCATCGTCCTAGCCCACCTCCAGCCGCCGGGCCCGCGCGTCCCTTGCCCGGCGCGACCGGTGGGGCTACGTACCGGCCATGCACGTCACCATGGTCAAGAAGCGACTGCGGGACGGCTCCGACTGCCGGAAGTGCGCCGCGGCCACCGAGCATCTCCGGTCCCGCGGGCTCCTCGACCGGATCGACGAGGTGGTCTGGGCGCTGGAAGACGACCCGTCGAGCCCTGGGATGGTGCTCGGCACGCGGCTCGGCGTCGAGCGTGCACCTTTCTTCGTCGTGCGTGACGAGCGCGGCGAGCACGTCTACACGAGCGTGCTGCAGCTGGTGCGTGACCGCTTCGGGCAGGGCGTCAGCTCGCTCGAGCAGGCGCGCGCGGTCGATCCGGACGACGTCGGGGGAATCTAGCAGACCGCCCCGAGACGAAGTCTTCGGGTCGGCTCACTTCACGTTGCCGGCGTGAAGGCCGCACTCCTTCATGGTCTCTTCTTCCCACCACCAGCGGCCGGCCCGCTCGTGCTCGCCGGGATTGATGGGGCGGGTGCACGGCTCGCAGCCGATCGACACGAAGCCCCGTTCATGGAGCGCGTTGTACGGCACGCCGTGCTCGCGGATGTAGGCCCAGACCTGTTTCGACGCCCAGTTCGCGAGCGGGTTCCACTTGACCAGCGGGCGCTCCGGTGAGCCGAACGTGGGATCCAGCTGGACAACGGGCACTTCGGCTCGCGTGCCGGGACTCTGGTCCTTGCGCTGCCCGGTCATCCAGGCGCGGCGCCCTTTGAGCGCACGCACCAGGGGTTCGACCTTGCGCACGCCGCAGCACTCCTTGTGGCCGTCCTTGTAGAAGGAGAAGAGGCCCTTCTCGCGCACGAGCTTCTGCACCGCCTCGGGCTGCGGGAAGTAGGTGTCGACCGGGAGGTCGTAGTGCGTCCGGACCTTCTCGAGGAACTGGTACGTCTCGGGGTGCAGCCGGCCGGTGTCGAGCGAGAACACGGCGAATCGGCCGCCGACCTGCTTGGCCATGTCGATGAGCACGACGTCCTCGGCGCCGCTGAAGGAGATGGCCAGGTCATCGCCGTAGTGCTCGAGGGCGAGCGCGACGATGTCCCGCGGGTCCTTGCCGGCGTACTCCGCGGCGACCGCCGCCAGGCTGCTGGTATCGAGTGTCATGCGTGCCCCCCCGTTCTGCGTTCGTTGATGGGACCTTGAGGTACTGTGCCCACGCCGGGCGCGTCAAGGATACTCGCCGCCGGCCCGGGGGACGCCAGCCAGGAAGGCCCCGATCTCGCGGTCGCCCAGCCCGAGGAGGCGCCCGACGCGGGCCGCCACTGACAGCGCGCGCAGGTAGCTGGCTCCGACGACGTCCCGGCCGATCGGCCAGGTCGAGCCGGCGACGCGCAGGGCGAGCCCCCCGGGACCGGCCGCGACGTCGCCGCTCCCGAAGCCGATCGCTCCCGGCGTCCTGCCCGCCAGCTCGGCGAGAAATGGATCGTCCGTGCAGAGCAGCAACCCTGGCGGTGCCACGGCCTCGCAGAGGGCGAGCACCTCGCGGCGCAGGGTAGCGAGCGCCTCGCACTCCTCACTGAAGCTCGGCGCCAGCGGCGTGATCACGGCGACGTCGGGGCGGACCAGCTCGAGATGGGCAGACATGTCACCCGGGGCCCGCACCCCGAGCTCGAGGACCATCACATCCAGGGGCGGGCGCGGCCCGTAGGCCGCCCACAGCACCTTCGCCAGCCCGGCGAGCAAGTGCCCCGGCGACCGCGTGTCGAGCTCACGGCCGAGCATGGCCAGCGGCAGCCCGATGGCGGTATTGTACGAGAGCGGATTGGCCCGCACACGCAGTCGCGCCTGATGGAGGAGCTCGGCGAGCGCGCGCTTCACGACCGTCTTCCCCTGTGTCCCCGCGATGGCAACGACTCGCGGACGCACTCGCGCCAGGTGCGCCCGCGCGCCGTGGCGGACCAGCCCCACGCCGGCGCGGCGGGCCAGCCCGACCACCGGCGCACGGTGCGGGACGTGGGCGGGCAGTGACGTCGTGCGCGCCGGGCGGCCGGTGAAGTAGTCGTCCAGGCGGTCGAACGCGCGGTGGACGTCCTCGGCGCTCCGCGCATAGCAGAGCCGCAGGTGCGCCTCGCCGGTCGGGCCGAAGGCGGCGCCCGGCACGAGGGCCACGCGTGCCCGGACGAGGATGTCCGCGGCGAGCCGGCGCGAATCGCGCGCGAGCGGAACCGTGTCCTTCACCCGGGGAAACACGAAGTACGAGGCGTTGGGCTTCTGGTAGTCGAAGACGCGCGGCAGCGCGTCGAGGCGTTCGATGACCTGATCGCGGCGCCGGCGGAACTCGGCCCGGAACCCCGCGATCACCTCGTCGCCCATCTCGAGAGCCGCCAGGGCGGCGTACTGCGACACCACCGGGGCGCAGGTGACCAGCGCGTCGTGGACCTTGAGCACCGCAGTGACCAGAGGCTCGGGTCCGTGGAGGAATCCGACGCGCCATCCGGTCATCGCATACGCCTTAGAGAATGAGCATACACGCAGAACTCGATGTCGTGCCCACGTCTCGCGGGCCGCGCTGTGGATACGGGCGTCGCCGTAGACGAAGTCCTTGTAGACCTCGTCCGCGATCACGAGGAAGTCCTCGCGCTCGGCCACGGCGAGCATGCGCCGCGTCTGATCGGCCGAGAAGACGGTCCCGGTGGGGTTGTTCGGGTTGCAGAGGATGAGCGCGCGGGTGCGCCGCCCGGCAGCGCGTGCGATCGCCTCGGGGTCGAGGTCGAAGTTGGCGTCCTCGGCAAGGGGGACGAAGCGCGGGACCGCGCCGGCGAGCCGGATCGCCGGGATGTACGAGGCATAGGTGGGCGAGACCACCAGGACCTCGTCCCCGGGCTCCACGAGGGCGAGGAGGCTCGCCGCGATCGCCTCGATCGACCCTGCCGTCACCAGCACCTCGCCGTCGGGGTCGTAGGCGAGACCCTCACGCGCCAGGGCTTCGGCGATGGCCTCCCGGAGGCGAGGCAGTCCGGGGGTGACCGAGTAGCGGGCGCAGGATCCCTCCGCCATGCGTTCCTGCGCGAACTGCTTGATGGGCTCGGGGGTGTCGAAGCTCGGGATGCCCTGGGCGAGCGAGACGACGTCGGGGAGTCGGCTGGCCTCGAGCTCCACCGCCTTGATCGGGGAGAGTTCGACGTCGGCGATGCGAGCGCAGCCCGTGGCGTGCGGCCAGAGGCGCCGGCGGGCTCCGCTCCAGGGTCGCTGGCTCATCCCGTCACCGCTCCTGCCCGGGCGGCACCGTAGCAGAGTCCGCAGTGTAACGGGACCTGTCCCCAGGGAGCACTGTGGCAGCGTCGACGACCTCAGCCTACCGTCCGACGGTGCCGCGCTCACACGCGCGCAAACGCGGGGTGATAGTGGACCAGACCCCCGTGCGCCCCGAGGGCGCCTGGTACGAGCTCGACCATGAGGAACGCGTCGTCGGGCGCGTCGTACTCGCAGCGCAACCCCCGCGTCGAGGCGGGCACGAACCCGAAGCGGGGGTAGAACTCGGAATGGCCCAGGACGACGACCACGCCATGCCCGTGCCGCCGGCATTCCGCGAGACCATGTCGCACCAGGAGCGATCCGAGGCCGAGCCGCTGGCGCTCCGGCACGACGGCCATCGGCCCCAACCCGAGCCCGCCGACATCGCCGACGGTGACCGGGCTGAACAGCACGTGCCCGGCCACGAGACCATCGTCCTCGGCCACGAGCGAGACGACGTGCGCCCCCGCATCCCGCAACGCGTCCACGAGCACGGCTTCGTTCGGTCGCCCGAAGGCGCGCTCGTGCACGCGCCGGATCGCAGCTCGGTCGCCCGGACTCTCGGACGGACGGTCGTCATTCGCCCGCGCGCTCGGCGGTGAACTCGAGGGGCGGCGAGCTCGAGCTCGGCGATGAGGCGGTCGACGAACGCCTGGTCGCGCCGCGAGTAGCTCAGAAAGTCGTGACTCATGACGCGACCCGCTCGAGCGCCGCGGGGTCGTCGGGCTCGAGCACCGGCAACTCCGGCACGGGGAGCAGCTCGGCGTACTTCCAGGCTGCGCCGGTGTTGAAGAGCACGATGCGGTCGTCACGACGGACCACGCCACGTTCGAGCAGCAGGCGCAGCGCAGCCAGCGTCGCGGCGCCCTCCGGGGCGGCAGACAGACCCTCGTCGCGCGCCAGCGCCTGCAGATCGGCGACCATGGCCTCATCGGACACGGCCAGCGCGGTCCCGCCGCTGGCGCGGATGGCGTCCAGCACGAGGTAGTCGCCGATTGCCGCGGGCACCCGGAGCCCGCTGGCCACGGTGCGCGCGTCACCCCACGGCTCGGCGTGCCGCGCGCCGGCGTCCAGCGCGCGCACGATGGGGGCGCAGCCCGCCGCCTGGACCGAGATCATCTTCGGGCGCCGGCCGTCGATCCAGCCGAGGCGCTGCATCTCGTCGAACGCCTTCCACATGCCGACGATACCGGTGCCGCCGCCGGTGGGATAGAGGATGACGTCGGGCAGCGACCAGCCGAGCTGCTCGGCCAGCTCGTAGCCCATCGTCTTCTTGCCTTCCTGGCGGTAGGGCTCGCGCAGCGTCGAGAGATCGAACCAGCCGCGCGACGTGGTCCCCTGGCGCACGAGCCGCCCGCAATCGCTGATCAACCCCGCCACGAGGGCGACCCGCGCGCCGTAGAGCACGCACTCGACGACGTTCGCCGCCGGGACGTCGCGCGGCATGAAGACGTGGGCGGGCACACCGGCGCGCGCCGCGTATGCCGCCATCGCCCCGCCCGCGTTGCCCGCCGACGGGATGGCGAGCGCGTGGGCGCCCAGCTCTACCGCACGCGACACCGCCACCGCCTGGCCGCGCGCCTTGAACGACCCGGTGGGGTTCAGGCCCTCCTCCTTCACCAGGAGCGACGAGCAGCCGAGCGCGGCCCCGAGGCGCGACGCGGGAAGCAGGGGCGTCATGCCTTCGCCGAGCGTGACGACGGCACGCGCGTCGCGCACCGGCAGCACCTCGCGATAGCGCCACAGCGTGGGCGCGCGGTCGCGCAGCGCCTCGCGCGGCAGCACGCGGCGGACAGCGTCCAGGTCGTAGCGGGCGTAGAGCACCTTGCCGCAGGCGGGGCAGACGGTGTGGAGCCGGTCGGCGTCCTGCCGACGGGCGCAGGCCGTGCACTCGAGATGGCTCAGATGGCTCGCAGGCTCCGCCATGCGCCGCGCAAGACTAGCAGATCATGGGCCGCCGACCATCGGCACGAAGCGCACGGGTACGCTGCGACGAGTCTCGACGCCCGAAGGCGTGCGCACGAGCAGCCGCAGCTCCTGCGCGCCCGTTCCGACCGGGATCACGAGCCGGCCGCCGGGCGCGAGCTGCGCGAGCAACGCCGCTGGCACCTCGGGCGGCGCTGCCGTCACCACGATGGCGTCGAAGGGCGCGGCCTCGGGCCAGCCGCGATAGCCGTCGCCGTGACGTACCTGGACGCGATCGTAGCCGAGGCGCCGGAGCGTCTCGGCGGCGCTGCGGGCAAGCGGTGCGACGATCTCGATCGAGCGCACCTGCCCGCCCAGCTCGGCCAGGACGGCGGCCTGGTAGCCCGACCCGGTACCGATCTCGAGCACGCGGTCGCCGGGCTTCACCGCGGCCAGCTCGGTCATCAGCGCGACGATGTACGGCTGGCTGATGGTCTGTCCGTGGCCGATGGGGAGCGGCTGGTCGCCATAGGCGTCGCGCCGCAGCCGGACCGGCACGAACTCGTGCCGGGGCACCGTGCGCATCGCCCGCAGCACCGCCGGGTCGGTGACGCCGCGTGCCTCGATCTGCTCGGCGACCATTCGCGCTCGCGCCGCCGCCAGCAGGTCGCCGGTCGGCGCCGCGCCCGCGCGCTCGCCCGCCGGAGCGCTGCAGGCGGACACTCCCGCGAGGAGAATCACGCCGACCACGCGCATGGGAGGTCAGCACCCCTCGCGGACGACCAGGTGCCCCCGCCGCCCCGTCCAGCCGGCACGCAGCACGCGGGTGCGCGCGTCGTAGGTCCACTCGTCGGGCGCGAGCGCTCGGCCGTTCCATTCGACGGCGCAGGGGATGAACGGCCGCGCCAGCGTGGCGAGCGATGCCTCCACCCGGTAGACGCGCCGTCGCGTGCCGCGAATGGTCAGTTCCCAGCGCCCGCGACGCTCGAGCGAGCGCAGGTGCTCGCCGCGGTAGAGCGGCGCTTCGGAGCGGCCGCGCGGGAAGGCGAGCAGGACCAGGCGGTCCCGCCGATCGTCGAGCTCAACGAGTCCAGGCGTGGGATCGCCGTAGTCGGCGAGGGTGTCGACGTCGGGGGGCAGCAGCGGCAAGATTGCGCCCGCGCGCGCCAGGAACGGGAGCTCTTCGAGCGGCGCCGGGAGCGTGACGGTGCGTCCGCCCTCCAGCACGGTCGCGGCGCCGAGCACGAAGCCGCCGCCGGCCGAATCGTAGGCCGCGGCCCGCCAGACATCGACCCACCCGCCGCCCGGCAGGTAGACGTCGCGGGCCATGGCACCGGGCTCGAGGACGGGTGCCACGAGGAGATCCGGCCCGAGGAGGAACTCGTCGTCACGCGCCGTGGCCGCGGGATCATCGGGGAAGCCCAGCACGAGGTGACGCATGAGCGGCACCCCCGTCCGGCGGTATGCGTGCACCGCCGCGACGAGGTACGGATAGAGCTGCGTGCGCAGCTTCGCGTAGCGCTTCCAGTTGGCGATCTGCCCGTCGTCGTAGATCTGGGGGCGTACCTTCGTCGGGAGGGCGAAGCCGTTGTGCTGCGTGCGCATGACTCCGGACACTGCCCCGAGCTGGACCCAGCGGATGAGCAGCTCCGGGGTGAGCGCGCGCTCGCCCAGGGCAAAGAACCCGCCGATGTCGCTTCCCCAGAGCGCGACGCCCGAGAGCCCCATGCCGAGCCCACTCGACAGCGCCGACGCGAGGCCGTCAAACGCCCAGTCGGTCGACGGATCGCCGCCCCAGACCACCTGGGCGCAGCGTGCCGCGCCCGTCCAGCCGGAGCGCTGGAAGCGAACGAGCGGCCGGCGCTGGCGGCGCACGAAGTCGTACGCGCCGCAATGGTACTGTAGCGGGTAGAGGTTGTGTGCCGCCGACCCCGTGAGGCCACCGGCGGCGAACGCGTCGAGCGGCGTGTACTCGCCGAAGTCCTCCATCCAGCCGTCGTGCCCGTCCTCCGCCGCCTCGGCGAGTCGCCGCGCGTAGTGCGCGCGGCCGGTGCGCGTCGAGAGATCGTACTGCCCGACGCGGAAGATCTGCGTGCCGGTGTAATTGTAGACGTAGGACCCGCCGGACGCGTCACGGGTGAGTGCACCAGCGGCGACGGCCTCGCTGAAGGGCGGCTCGTACGAGGCGCAGATCATGGGGTTGAAGTAGGTGGTGACGGCGGCACCGGTGGCGTGCATGTCCTGCACCAGCGCACGCTCGTCGTCGCGTCGCCCCACGTGGTCACCGCACGGCAGGTAGTGCGTGTAGGTCTGGACCACCGAGGCCGGAGCGTCGGCCGCACGCAGCTTCGCCATCTGGGCCAGCCGGTCCTCACGCGAGCCGCCGAGTTGTATCCACGGCCCCAGCACCCACGGTGCAGCGGGTTCGGGCTGCCGCCCGGTGCGGGCCGTGAACCGACGTAGCGCGTCCGCCGGCCGCGGTCCGGAGAAGACGCGCAGGCGCAGATCGGCCGGGGGCGGCTGCGACCCGCTCCCTTCCGGCGCGCCGGTCACCTCGACGCTCCAGCGATCGGGGTGATCGGTAGCGAGCCGAAAGTAGCTCGTGTCGGCGTTGTCGACGAGGACGCCGAACCCGCGGCTCGAGAGCAACCACGGTACCGGGTAGTACGTGGCATCGTCACGCGCACGAAAACCGGCTTGGGGCACGAACGCACGCACGAGCGGCCGCTCCTCCGCCTGAAAGGGCCCGTCGGAGACGTAGTCCTCCACCACACGACCGCGATGCTCGACTGCCGTCGCCCGCTCGCCGAAGCCGAAGAAGCGTTCGTCCGGATGGGCCTCGAAGCCGATGCCGAGTGCCTCCACGTCGTCGCGCGGGCCGCCGGCGATCCGCATCACCAGGGACACGACGCCGTCGCCGGCCGGGGCGATCCGCACCGCGAGCCGCCGCCCCTGCGGGTCGGTCGTCTCGAGCAGCGCGATGAGCTTCCGTCCCGCCCGTCGGATCGTGACCGCCCGGGTCGCATGCCTCCACGCGCCTGCGGTGCGGAACCCGAGAGCACCGGCGGGGGTCGGCGAGCGATCGGCGGCTTCGACGAGGATGGGTCGATCGTTCGCGTCGACCACGGTGAGGCGCCACGGGTCGCCCTGAATGCGCGCGCCGAGACCGTTCGCCGAGACGCCGGCGGCTGCGGAGCTCAGCACGGCCAGGAGGGTGACGACGCAGATCGCTCCGAGGCACCTTCGAGGTCGCCGGTCGGACATGACGGACACGGTACTCGGTCACGGTCACCTGGCGCCAGCCGAGAATACGGGCGTGCGCCGCCTTCCGGTCACCCTCGTGCCGCGTCGCGCGCGGAACGCCGGTCAGTGACAGCTGATCCCGGCGCCGTTCCGCCGGGTCCGGCAGTGCGGCAGATCGGGCGCGTCGGCGAACGTCACCTCGCCGCACTGATCGCGCGGGGTCCGGTCGGGGTCGAAGCCGTCTCGCCCGAGGACCACGACGCGGCCGTCGGGCTGGAGCGCGAGGCGGCCCCTCACACCGCTGCCGCCGCTGGACGAGGGGTCGGTTGCGCCGGTGACGTCGAGCCGCTCGATGCCCGCGGGGCTGGACACCAGCACGCGACCGTCGGGTTGCACGGCGAGGCTGTCGAACGCGGGTACGTCGCGCACGAGCAGGCCGCCGGTAGCGAAGGTCGGATCGAGGTGACCCGGCGTGCGCGCGCCGGCGGGCATCCCGGTGGACGTCACCGTCAGGAACACCACCAGCGTGAGGAACCCGCGCCGCCCCCGGACGGGTTCCCGGAGCTGCCTCTCCCCGGAACT
>JBKPDC010000080.1:0-11530 GCA_046727715.1 Thermodesulfobacteriota bacterium | reverse complement strand
TCCAGGTACTCCATGATGGCGAGCGACTCGGTGAGACAGCTGCCGTCGTCGAGCTCCAGCACCGGCAGGCCGCCGAGCGGGTTCTTCTGGGCCAGGAAGTCCGGCGTGCGGTTCTGCCCGCTCAGGATGTCGACGGACTCCATGGGGATCTGCAGACCCTTCTCTACCAGGTAGACACGGAGCTTCTTCGGGTTCGGTGCCCCGACGAAATCATATACCTTCATCTCGTATCCCCCCTCTCGCGCATCGATGGCGCGCTCCCATTCCGCCTACACCTCGTGCCAGCCGAGGCAAGCGCGTGCCCCTCCCGAGCACCTTCCTTAGACCGGCGCGATGCGTTCGGTCGTCGTACCAGCGCCGCTCAGCGGAAGAGCTGGAGCAGGATCATCAGCTCGCCGATGGCCGCCACTGCGAAGGCGAGGGTGCGGACGTAGATGATGCCCGCGGTGTACACGGCGGCGTGCGCCACACGGCCCCAGAAGAAGAGCGTCGCGCCCAGCGCCGTGGTCGCGTTCGCCTTGCCGGCGACGTGCGCCACGAGGACGAGGATGGCGAACGGTGCCAGGTTCTCCACGAGGTTCCCGTGCGCTCGCTCCGCCCGGCCGGCCCATGCCGGGAACTCGAAGGGTCGCTCGCGGTTCCCGAACCCCCACTCGAGACCCCCCGGCGTCGTGACGCGCGACGTCAGGTAGACGAAGGGGAGGGCGACGCACAACACCGCAGTCCAGACCAGCATCCACAGGTCGGTCGTCATGCGGGCGCCCTAGCACGGCCGGGAGACGTCGGATAGGGCGGGGGAGGAGGAGGACTGCATGTTGGTGTTCGACAGTTCGATGTCCCGCCGCCGCTTCCTGCGCGGCATGGGTGCGGCGGCGGCCGCAATCTCCGTGGCCCGGGGGGCGCCTGCGCTCGCTCAGGAGCGCCCCCCGGCGCGGCCGAAGCTGCGGTTCGGCGTGCAGCCGCGGCCCGAGCACGTCACCTGGGCCGATCTGGCGCGCGCCTTCCGCGAAGCCGACGAGCTGGGCCTCGACTCGGCGTTCACGTTCGACCACTTCATGCCCATCGACGGGCGCCCAGGGCCCTGCCTCGAGGGCTGGACGTCGCTGGCGGCACTCGCCGCCAAGACCGAGCGCATCAAGACGGGCGTGCTGGTCACCGGCAACCCCTACCGCCACCCGGCGCTACTCGCGAAGATGGCGGCCACCGTCGATCAGGTGAGCAACGGCCGCCTCATCCTCGGCATGGGCGCCGGCTGGTTCGCGGCCGAGTTCACGGCCTACGACTTTCAGTTCTACACCGCCGGCGAGCGCGCCCGGCGGCTCGCGGAGGCGGTCGAGGTCGTGAAGGCGCTCGCGTCGAAGCCGCCCGCCAGCTTCACGGGGAAATACTACAAGCTTCAGGATGCGCCCTTCGACCCGCCCTTCGTGCAGCGACCGCACCCGCCGCTGCTGATCGGCGGCATGGGCCCGAAGGTGATCCAGCCGCTCGCCGCACGGCACGCCGACATCTGGCATTTCTTCACCAAGGGGAACGATCCCGAGGAGACACGCCGGATGGTGACGGATTTCGATGCGATCTGCCGCAAGGTGGGCCGCGACCCGGCGGCGGTGGAGAAGGCGGTGTCGCTGCGACCGGCCGACGTGGCGGGCACACCGCCCGACGAGGTCCGCGCCCGCATCCGGGCACTCGCCGACGCCGGCGTCGGACACTTCATCCTCTCGCTGCCGGCGCCCTACGACTGGCCCGTCCTCCGGACCTTCGCCAAGGACGTCGTCCCGCCGCTCCGCGCGGCCTGAGAGACGTCGCGATGGATCAGATGCTCCGCCGCGCCTTCAACGCCCGGGTCGGCGAGGTGCTGCCCGCGCCCACGCCGCTCGACCGCGCCGTGACGCTGAGCGCGCGCCTCGGGCGTGACGTGTGGCTCAAGCGCGAGGACCTGACGCCCGTCTTCTCCTTCAAGCTCCGTGGCGCCTACAACGCGATCGTGTCGCTCGATGAGGCGGCACGCCGCGCCGGCGTGATCGCCGCGTCCGCCGGGAACCACGCCCAGGGGGTGGCGGCCGCTGCCGGGCGGCTCGGGCTCCGCTGTCGCATCGTGATGCCGCGCACCACGCCCACCATCAAGGTGGAAGCCGTGCGCCGGCTGGGCGCGGCGATCGACCTCGTGGGCGACGACTACGCCGACGCCGCGGCGCACTGTGCGGTCCTTGCGCGCGAGACGGGTATGACCCCGATCCCTCCGTACGACCACCTCGACGTCATCGCGGGCCAGGGGACCATCGCGCTCGAGCTCCTGCGTCAGGCGCCGCGCGACCTGAGCGCGATCTTCGTCCCCGTCGGCGGTGGCGGCCTCGCCTCCGGTGTGGCGGCGGTGGTGAAGGAGCTGCGGCCGGCCGTCCGGGTCGTGGGCGTGCAGCCCGACGACTCGGACGCCATGACCGAGTCGCTGCGCCTGGGGCGCCGCGTGCGCCGCGAGCACGTGGGCCTCTTCGCGGACGGCGTGGCGGCGAAGGAGCCGGGCGAGCTCACCTTCGCCCTCTGCCAGCGGTATCTCGACGACTGCCTCACCGTGAGCGTCGACGAGATCTGCGCTGCCATCAGAGACGCCTTCCAGGACACGCGCTCCGTGCTCGAACCCGCGGGGGCGCTCGCGCTGGCGGGACTCAAACGCGCGGCACGCGACGCGAAGGCCGGGGCCGGGAGCCCCTACCCCCGCCTCGGCGACGGCGCGCTGGTGGCCGTCGCGTCGGGCGCGAACATGAACTTCGCGCGGCTGGGCTATGTGGCCGAGCGCGCCGAGGTGGGCGAGCACCGCGAGGCCATCTTCGCGGTGACCATCCCCGAGCGCCCCGGGGCCTTCCTGGCGTTCTGCCAGATCATCGGGGCGCGCGCCGTCACCGAGTTCAACTATCGCCTGGCGTCGCGCAGCGAGGCGCACATCTTCGTGGGTGTCGAGGTGTCGGGGCTCGACGAGGCCCGCGCGATCGCGCGCGACCTGCTCGCCCGCGGCTACCCGTGCGTCGACCTGAGCGAGAACGACCTGGCGAAGACGCACATCCGCCACATGGTGGGCGGGCGGACGCCAGAAGTGCGCGACGAGGTGCGGGTGGCAGTGGAATTTCCCGAACGGCCCGGCGCGTTGACGCAATTTCTCGGCCAGCTCGGGTCGCGCTGGAACATTTCGCTCTTTCACTACCGCAACCACGGCGCCGCCTTCGGGCGGGTGCTGTGCGGCCTCGAGGTGCCGCCGGCGGAACGTGAGGAGCTGCGCGCGCGCCTCGATGCCATCGGCTTCGAGTGGGTCGACGAGACGGAGAACCCCGCGGGCCGCTTCTTCCTTCAGTGATCCGTCAGCCGCGCGACCGCACGGTGGCGAGGCCGCCGTCGACGCCGAGGACCTGCCCAGTGACCCACGTCTGCTCGAGCAGCCACTCGATCGCCGATGCCACGTCGTCCGGCTCGCCGATGCGCCCGAGCGCGTGGAGCGCCGTGGCCGCCTTCAGGCTGGCGTCGTTCTCGGTGAGCCCCGCGGTCAGCGGCGTGCGCACCAGACCGGGCGCGACGGCGTTCACGCGGATGCCGCGGCCGGCATAGGAGGCGGCGGCGGACAGGACGAGGCCGTGCACGCCTGCCTTGGCGGCGGCGATGGCCTCGTGGTTGGCGATTCCCAGGCGTGCCGCGGCAGAGGAGACGAGCACCACGGAGCCGCCGGCCGGCGTCATCGCACGCACCGCGGCGCGGACGGTGAGGAACGCCGAGGTGAGATTGGCCGCGAGCACCGCGGCCCACTCGTCGTCGGTGGTGAGATGCACGGGCTTCATCAGCAGCGTCGAGCCGACGCAGTTGACCACACCGTCGATGCGGCCGTGGTGCTCGAGGGCCTCGGCGAAGCAGCGGTCGACGTGCGCGGCGCAGGTAGCGTCGATCGGGACGGCGTGGGCGCCGAGCTCGGCGCCGAGGGCGCGCGTGCGCTGGCAGTCGCGCGCCGCGACCGTGAGATGCGCGCCGCGGGCCGCGAGCCGCCGGCAGAGGGCGGACCCGATCCCGCCGGTGGCGCCCAGAACCACGTAGGCCAACCCGGTCATCCCGCGAGGCTGCCACGGGCCGCGAGCTGATCCCACCGGTCGCGCAACACCGCTCAGCCCGGCGTTCTCTCAGGCGCCATCGGCGCGTAGTAGGGCGTTCCCGCCTCCATCCATTCCTGGAAGAGTGGCACGAAGTCGGCGCCCATGGGGTCCAGGCCGCGGATCGGCATCGAGCCGCGGCGGATGGTGAAGTCGTGCGGCGCCAGCTCGCCGGCGCGCACGAAGTGGCGCTCCGCGGCGTCGCGGCGGCCCGCTCGGTGGAGATGCCAGGCGAGCGCGAACTCGGCGCGCGCCAGCTGCTCCTCTGGTGTCGGTAGCACCTGATGCGCGCGGACGGCGGCCTCGTCGGTGAAGGGGAGGGTGCCGTCACGCACCCACGCGCGCACCGCGTCGAGGTGCGGCTGCGACGGACGGCCGTGGAGGCCTATGAACTGGTCGTTCCCGAAGGCGGCGTCGTTCGGTCGCACGATGTGCCGGCGCGCGTCGATCCACACCGCCGTCGGGACGTTGATGATGCGGTAGAGGTCGGCGACGCGATGCTCGACGTCGATCAGCGCCGGGTGCGCCGGCGCGGCGGCCTCGAGCCAGGGGCGGGCGGCCTCGGGGCTGTGGTCGAGGGCGACGGTGACGACGGTGAACCCGCCGTCCCGGAGCTCCGCGTGTAGGGCCTGCCAGACCGGCAGGTCGTAGCGGCACCCTCACCAGGATGCCCAGGCGAGCAGCAGGACCTTCCGGCCGCGCTGGTCGCCCAGGTTGTGCAGGTGGCCGTCGACGTCGGGCAGCGTGAAGTCTGGCGCCTCGAGCGATCGCAGCCGCGCGCCGCGCTCCGCCGCCGACGCGCCCAGCGCTGCGACGTGCTCGTCGAGATCCAGCGCGAGCGGCCGGTCGAGGGCGCCCGCCAGCGCGACGAGGTCGATGCCGTCCGGCCGCGACAGGCCCTGCTCGGGGCGGACGGGGATGCAGGTCTCCCCCTGGCAGAGTCCCTGCGGTCCGAGCTCCCAGCCGAGCGCGGCCCGCACCGCCTCCGGAGCGAGGCGCACCCCGTCCGATCGGACCGCGGCTCTGGTCTGGACCGGCCGGCCGTCGTCGAGGAGCGTGAAGTCGGCCATGACGCTCTCTGTAGGGCCCACCCGGGCGTGAAAGCAAACGGAGCCGGGTTCTGCTACACACGGGATCGATGCGGAGGCGGGTGGGGGTCCTCGTCCTCTCGGCGGCTTTGGCGTGCGGCGCTGCGGCTGCTGTGGACCAGGCGCCGCCGGCGGCCACCGGCGCCGCGCCGCCGGGGTCGGCCCACGACGGTGAGCCCAAGGCGATCCCCGTTCCCCAGATCGCGTCGGCGGCGGAGGACACGATGGCGCGCCTGCGCGCGATCGAGGCGGCAACCCTCCCGCTGCGGACCGTGGTCGCCATCCAGGAGCGGCTGCCGGATCTCGAGAAGAACGTCGCGTCGGGTACCGACGAGACCTACCGGGTACTCAAGGAGAGCCCTTCCCTGGCAGCACTCGACGAGCTGCTCGACCCCTGGTCGATCGCGCGCGAGCAGGCGAAGACATGGCTCGAGGTCCTGACGCAACGCGCGGAGGACCTGGAGGGGACGCTCAAGCGGCTCGTCGACATCCGGGCGCGCTGGATCGTCACGCAGGCGGCGACGTCGGAGACGGGCGCTCCGGTTGCGACGCTCGGGCGCATCCAGGACACGCTCGCCCTCGTCGATTCCGTGCGCAACACGGTGGCTCAACGCCGCGCCGAGGTGCTCGTGCTCCAGGATCGTGCCGCGCACGTGCTGGCGCGTGCCGAGGAGATGCTCGAGCAGGTCCAGGCCACCCGGCGGTCGCTGCTCGGCCAGATATTCGTCCGCGACGGCCTGCCGATCTGGGGTTTCTTCATCAAGTCTGAGGCCTGGGATCGGGCGCGGCAGATGGCGAGCCGCTCCATCAGCGCCGAGGTTCCGATCACACGCCTCTTCATCCGCGAGCACTCGACCTCGCTCATCGTCGAGATGGGCCTGTTTCTCGCGTTGGGGCTGTGGCTGCGCCGGATGCGGCGACAGGCGAGGCGGTGGACGTCACTCGACGACGGCCTGGTGGACCGCTTCCGCCCCCTGGACCACCCGTGGGCCGCCGCGGCCTTGCTGACGCTCATCATCGCCGGATGGACGACGCCTCCCGAGCCGCGATCCGTCCAGGCCGCAGCCGCCCTCGTGGCGATCGTCCCGGTCATTCGCCTGATCGCGAGCCTGACGCCGCGATCGCTCATCCCCGCGGTCTGGCTCGTCGGCGCCTTCCACATCGTCGACCTCGTGCGGGAGCTGCTCACCTCGATTCCTCTGCTCGAGCAGGCGATCTTCCTGCTGCAGCTCTTCGCGCTCGTGCCGGCCATCGTCTGGCTGCACCGGCATCGGATGCAGGCGCAGGTTGCCGACGTCAACCGGGAGCGCTGGGAGGGAATCGGCCGCCTCGCGCTCGTGCTCGCGGTTGCCGCACTGGTCGCGGGCGCGCTCGGCTGGGTCCGGCTCGCGCGCGCCATCGAGTTCGCGCTCGTCTCCGCTGCGATGTGGGCGCTGATCCTGTGGGCCCTCGTCCGGCTGTCGGACGCGATCCTGGGGTGGACCCTGCGCGTCCGACCGCTGCGGCTCCTGCGGGCGGTTCAGGAGCACCGCGAACCGCTCGAGCGCCGGCTTCAGGGCGTCTTCCGGCTGGCGGCGACGGTCTTCTGGGGAGTGGGCGTGGCGGACGCCCTCTCGATCCTCGGCCCGGCGAGCCAGCGGATCATCGCGGTGCTCGGCGCGCGGGTGGGCTGGGGGGCGGTCAGTATCTCTCTGGGCGATCTGATCGCCTTCGGGATCGTCGTCTGGTTCACGTACCTCGCGTCGCAGGCGGTGCGCGCGGTGCTCGAGGAGGACGTCTTCGCGCGCGTCAGCGTCCGGCGCGGCATCGCCACCGCCTTCTCGAGCCTGGCACACTACAGCGTGCTGCTGATGGGCTTCCTGCTCGCCCTGGGTGCGCTGGGCATCGACCTGACCCGCATCACGATCATCGCGGGCGCCCTCGGCGTGGGCGTCGGGTTCGGCCTCCAGAACGTGGTCAACAACTTCGTCTCGGGGCTGATCCTGCTCTTCGAGCGTCCCATCCAGGTGGGGGACTCGGTGCAGCTCGGCACGCTGGTCGGCGAGGTGAAGCGCATCGGCATCCGGTCCAGCACGGTGCGTACCTGGGAGGGGGCCGAGGTGATCGTGCCGAATGCGAGCCTGGTATCCGACCAGGTGACCAACTGGACGCTGTCCGACCGCATGCGGCGCATCGACCTCGATGTCGGTGTCGGCTACGGTGCCGATCCGCAGCACGTGGTCACGCTCCTCGGCGAGGTGACGCGCGCGAACCCGGGGGTGCTGCCGGACCCTCCGCCGGTGGTGCTCTTCCTGGGCTTCGGCGACAGCTCGCTCAACTTCCAGGTGCGCGCCTGGACGGCGCGCTTCGAGGAATGGGTGCGTACGCGCAGCGAGCTCGGCCTCGCGGTGCACGCGGCGCTCAAGGAGGCCGGCGTGGAGATCCCCTTCCCGCAGCGTGACGTGCACATCGTGCACGAACCGGCCGTGCCGCGGCAGGAGCCGGCTGGCGGGAGCGTTGAGCCCGGCGAGCCTGTGGCGCGCGCGTTGTCTCGTCCGAAGGTTCACGTGGAGCCCTCCTCCGACACTCGCGCAAAGTGACGGCGACAGCACCATGGATCGCGAGTCCTTTCGCGCGTTCGTGCGGCGCGATCGTGCCAGCGTGGAAGCGCTCAAGCGGGCGCACCATGCGAGACGCTATCGCGAGGCTGGAGCCGCGCGACGCTACGCCGCCCGCCCCTCCACCACCACCGGCATCCCCTCTGCGGGTGCCAGCGTGACGCTCCGCCTGACGACGCGAACCTGGTAGCCCGGCGCCGCGCGCAGCTCGACGCGCGAGAGCACCTCGGCGAGCACGATCTTCATCTCGACGAGCGCGAACGACATCCCGAGACACCGGCGCACGCCGCCCCCGAACGGCAGAAATTCGTACGGCGTGGGCTTGCTGTCGAGAAAGCGCTCGGGCCGGAAGCGTTCCGGCTCGGGCCAGCGCTCGGCGCGGCGGTGGGCGAGGTAGATGCACGGGGCGGCCACCACGCCGGCCGGAAGGTCGATGCCGCCGATGGTCATCGGACGCGTAAGGCGCCGGCCGACCAGGGGTATGATGGGCGTCAGGCGGAGCGTCTCGCGGCAGACGGCGTCCAGGTAGTCGAGCTTCGTCACGCGCTGCGGGTCGAGCGGGACGGGGCCCGCCCGGCGGAGCTCGCCTAGCAGCCGGGCGCGCACCTCGGCGTCGCCCAGCACGTGGCTCACCGCCCAGGCCAGCGCGGTCGCCGTGGTCTCGTGGCCGGCCAGCAGCATCGTCATCAGCTCGTCACGCAGCGCCTGGTCCTCCAGGGGACGACCGTCCTCGTCCGTGGCCTGCACAAGGAGCGAGAGGATGTCGGCACGGCCGGCGACGTCGGCCTTCCGGCGCGCCGCGATCTCGGCGAAGAGCTGGCGATCCACGCGCTCCCGGGCGGTGAAGAGCCGCGCCGCCGGGCGGGCGCCGTTCCCGTTTGACTGCTGCGCGGCGAGCAGGAGCTGCGGGTTCGCGCCGATGGCCAGCAGCTCCATCAACCCCGCGCGCAGCTCGCGCTTGGCGGGGCCCTCGTCGAGCCCGAACACCGTGCGCAGGATCACGTCGAGTGTCACGCCCTGCATCTCGGGATGCACCGCGAACGGTCGCCCCACGGGCCAGCGCTCGACGGCGGCGGCGGCGATGTCGCGCATCACCGTCCCGTACGCGAGCAGGCGGTCGCCGTGAAACGGCGGCTGGAGCAACCGGCGCTCGCGCAAGTGCTCCGTGCCGTCGAGGATGAGGAGCGAGTGCTTCCCGAGGATCGGCTCGAGGCGGTAGTTGGCCTCGCCGGCGCGCAGGTCCGCCTCGTCGCTGGTGAAGATGGTCCTGATGGCGTCGGGGTGGGTGAACATGACGATGGGTGGAGCAGCGGGGAGGTGCAGTGTGAACGTCTCGCCGAAGTGGCGCGCGCACTCGTCCATGAAGGGCAGTGGCCACTGGATCCAGCGCATGGCCTGGAGCAGCGGCGGCGACGCGGGACCGGGCGGCAGCCCGTCCGGCATGGCGAGCGGCTGCGCCGCGCCCGGTGCCTGTGCCGCGAGCACCTCGACCAGCGCGCGCTGGATCAGGAGCTGGCCCGGGGCCAGCCGGTGCGACAGGCCGTTCAGGAGCAGCATCACGCGCACGATCAGCCCGAAGTGGCTCGGGACCTTCGTGATCGGGGTCTCGGCGATGAGCGCGTCGGCGTTCAGCATCTCGTCGCGATCACCCAGCAGCGCGAGCACCAGGGCCGGGAGCGCGGTGGCCTCGTCGTCGCGGACCTCGAACCCGGCGCGGCGGGCGGCGACGACGGCGCCGGGGACGTCGCCCGCGAGACCGCGCATCAGGAACTCGGCGACGGCGGCACCGAAGCCGGGCGGCAGCTCCTTGGCGAGGCCGAAGTCGAGCAACCCGATCACCGTGCCCGGCAGCACGAGCAGATTCCCCGGGTGCGGATCGCCCTGGAAGAAGCCCTGCTCGAAGATCATGCGTGCATAGAGGCGACCGATGCGCCGGCCCACCTCGTCCAGATCGTGGCCGGCGGCGCGCACGCGATCGATATCGGTCACCTTGATGCCCTCGAGGTACTCGAGGACGAGGAGCTTCCCCGTCGTGTACGCCGGATACAGCCGCGGCACGCGCACGGTGGGATCGCTTGCGAGCGCGGCCCGGATGCGCTCGGTCGATCGTGCCTCGCGCGCGAAGTCCAGCTCGAGCGCCACGAACTCGGCGATCTCGTCGAAGATGCTGCGCAGGTCGAACTGCCGCACCAGCCCCCCGGCGAGGCGAGCGACGAGCCGCAGGCTGGCGAGATCGACGCGCGCGAGATGGGCCACCTCGGGGTACTGCACCTTCACGACCACGTCGCCGCCGTCGCACAGGGTGGCGCGGTGGACCTGTGCCAGCGATGCGGCGGCGAGCGGGATCTCGTCCATGCGCGCGAACACCTGGTCGAACGGCAGCGCGAGCTCGCGTGCGACCCAGCATCGCACGTCGGCGAACGGACGGGGCGGCACGGCGTCGTGGAAGCGGCCCAGGCGGCGGATGAAGGGCTCGGCGAAGACGTCGGCCCGGGCCCCCACGATCTGGCAGAGCTTGACGAAGAAGCCCGCCAGGTGGACCCCGAGGTCGTGCAGCCCGTGCGCCACGCGGTCGTGGACACGGTCCCACGTCGCAGGAGGAGCCGGCCGCCCGAGCCGCTCGCGCAGCAGCAGCCAGCGGTAGGTGAGGATGGCCGGGACCGCCACGCCGGCGATGCGCAGCACGCGGTAGACTGCGAAGCGGCGGAGCATCGTCACGCGGCCTCGGCGGGCAGGCGGGGGCGGATGGGCGATACCCTGGTCCGCGGGCGAGCAGACGCGCGATTCGCCCTGACCACCAGCACGACCACCGCCACCATTCCACCCACGGCAACAGCGGCCAGCTCGACCACACCCCGCACGATCGGTGCGAACATCGCCGCGGCCGGATCGAAGATCGGGAGCATCGCTGGACCCTCCTTTCGCCTGCTGGTACCCGCGGCGCAAGCGACAGGTTCAACCCCCCCGCCCAATTGAACCGCCGGCCCCCATCCGGGGTACACCGGGCGTGACGGATGCCGTCGATGGCGGAGCCGAGCGACGAGGCGCTCTTCGCGGCCTACCGGGCGGGGGACGCCGCGGCGTTCGAGACGCTCTTCGCACGCTGGCAGGCGCCGCTACGGCGTCATCTGAGCCGCACGCTGGACGACCCGGCGGCGGCGGACGACCTGGTGGTGGAGACGTTCCTGCGCCTCCATCGCCATCGCCACCGCTGGCGCGCGGGCGCGCCGCTGCGGCCCTGGCTCTTCACGATCGCGCGCAACCTGGCGCGCAACCGGCTGCGGGCGCAGCGCCTGTGGGGCTGGCTGCCGTTGACTTCGGCGCGCGATCCTCCGGCGCCCCCGTCGCCGGCGGGCGACGAGGTGCGACGGCGGGTGGCGGCGGCATTCGCGGCGCTCCCGGCGGCGCAGCGCGAGGCATGCTCGTTGCGACTGCTGGGCGATCTGCCGGTCGACGAGATCGCCCGCGTGACGAACGTGCCGGTGGGCACGGTCAAGTCGCGTCTGTTTCACGGCCTGCGCCGCCTGCGTCGGTTGCTGGCCGACCTGTCTTCGGAGGACTGACATGCGCACCAGGGGAGTGATCCGCACCGCGACGCCCGAGCCGCCGCACGATCTCTGGCCGCGGCTGCGTGCCCGGCTGTGCGACGACGAGATGGTCCGACTCCGCCTGCCCGCGCTCGGCTGGCGCGAGGCACTGGCCGTCTCGGTGGCGCTCGTCA
>JBKPDC010000079.1:0-3340 GCA_046727715.1 Thermodesulfobacteriota bacterium | reverse complement strand
GACGTGGCGTTGGTCGCCGGCGCGCTGGCCGGCCGGCAGGAGTGCTTCGAGGCGCTCGTGGAACGCCATCAACGAACCGTGCACGCACTCGCCTACCGATGGCTCGGCGATCACGCGGCAGCCGACGAGGTCGTGCAGGCGACGTTCCTGCAGGCCTACACGCACCTCGTCGACTTCCGCGGCGATGCGTCGTTCCGGAGCTGGCTGTGCGGGATCGCGCTCAACCAGGCGCGCAGCGAGAGCCGCGCCCGCCGCCGCGAGCGTACCGTGCCGCTCGACGAGGTGCCCGAAGCGGCGCTTCCCCGGGACGACACCGCCGCGCGCGAGACGTCGCAGCGCGATCAAGTGCGGCGGCTCGTCGGGCAGCTTCCCCCGCGCCAGCGGGCGGTCGTCACACTGCGGGTGTCGGGCGACCTGCCCTTCAAGGAGATCGCCCGCCTCGAGGGGATCAGCGAGAACTCCGCGAAAGTGAGCTATCATCACGCCGTGACCCGACTCCGACAGTGGCTGGGGCGGGGCTGATGTGGCGGTGGTGGACATGCCGACGCCTGCGTCCGCGACTGGTGGACGCGGCCGCGGGAACGCTCGACGCCAGCGAGCGGGCGCGGGTCGCCGCCCATCTCGCGCGCTGCGGGCGATGCGCCGCCGACGTCGCGGCGCTGCGCGACGTGCCGGCGCTGTTGCGGGCAGAGGATGCCACGCTCGGCGAGGAGTTCTGGCGCCGCCAGCGCGCCGCCATCATGCGCAAGGTGCGCGGGCTCCCGGAGCCGGCCGCACCATCGCCACGCTGGCAGCCGCGGCCGCCGATCGCCTACCCTCGACGCTGGGTGGTGACCTGGGCTCCCGCCGTGGTCGCCGCGATGGCCGTGGCGGTAGTTCTTGCCCGGCGTGTGGCGCCACCATGGCGGGTGGGTCCCGAGACCCCGGCGACGGATGTCGAGGCCCTGGACGATCCCACGCTGATGTCGCTGTCCGACCTGGCGGGGTTCTCCTCGCCCGATGCCGAGCAGACCGCCCGCATGGCCGAGGATGCCGGGCCGCTTCCGGAGCTGACGAACGAGGAGCTGGACGCCCTGGCACAGCTGGTCGGTGTGCGGGAGCGCTGACCGTGCGCAGCGTCGGCGCGCTGCTCGTCTTCGCGCTCGTGGCGTACGCGGCGCATGCCGCGCCGCCCCAGCCGGCGCGCGACCGGGCGCGCACCTACCTGATGCTCCGCCTGGTGGACGCCCTCGACCTGCCGGACGACAAGGCGCTGGCGCTGCGGACGATCTTCCGCAAGGCCGACGAGCGCCGCATCGCCCTCATCGCGTCCCGGCAAGCGCTCGACAAGCAGCTCCGTGCCGCCCTCGGCCGTCCGGAGAAGGACCCGAACGAGCTGGGGCGCCTGGTGGGCGAAGCCAACTCCGTGGACCGCCAAATGGCCGCCGTCGCCGAGGACAGCTTCGCCGAGGCCCAGAAGGTCCTCACCCTCGAGCAGCAGGCGAAGCTGCTGCTGCTGCGGCGCGAGCTGCAGGGGCAGGTGCGCGACGCCATGCGCCGGCGCCTCGGACAGCGGGGCCACGGAAGTGCAGCGCACGGGCAGCCGAAGGCAAACCACCGCTGAGCCGCATGCGATGCTTCGTCGCCCTCGACCTCCCCGATGGCGTCCGCGCCGCACTCGACGTCACGCAGGCGCGCCTGCGAGCGGCGGCGCCGCGTGCCGATGTGCGCTGGGTGGCGCCGGCCGGCGTGCACCTGACGCTCAAGTTCCTCGGCGAGGTCACCGACGAGCGGCGCGACGCCGTGCGCGCCGCGCTGGAGGGCGTGACCCGCGGGGCGGCGCCGATCGAGCTGGCCTGCGCCGGGCTCGGCGTCTTCCCCGGTCCGGCGCGGCCCCGGGTGGTCTGGGCGGGCATCACTGGCGGCCTGCGCGACCTGGGCGTGCTCGCCGTCGCGGTCGAGCGCATCCTCGAGCCCCTGGGCTTCCCGCCGGAACGGCGTCCGTTCCGCGGACATGCGACGCTCGGCCGGGTGCGCTCGCCCCGCAGCGTCGGTGTGCTGGTGCGGGCGCTCGAGCGGGAGGCCCGGACGGAGTTCGGCAGCTGGACCGCGTCCGAGATCGTGCTCTATCGCAGCCATCTCCGTCCCACGGGGTCGATCTACGAACCGCTCGTTCGGCTGCCGCTCACCGCCGCTGTGGCCTGAGGGTACCTTAGGAAAAGCATCCGGGCGGCTGGAGCCACGGGCACTGGCGGAGTAGAGTACGCCATCATCTTCGACGGCACCCGGGTGCGGAGGAGGGCGTAACATGGGAATCGACGTGAATCGCGAGCGGGCCATCGATCTCGCCGTCAGCCAGATCGAGAAGCAGTTCGGCAAGGGCGCGATCATGAAGCTCGGGGAGGACGCTCTCGCGCACCAGGACATCCCGGCGCTGCCCACCGGCTCGTTGGGGCTCGACCTGGCGCTCGGCATCGGCGGCGTGCCGCGCGGCCGCGTCATCGAGATCTACGGTCCCGAGTCGTCGGGCAAGACCACGCTGGCGCTGCACCTGGTGGCCGAGGCACAGAAGCGCGGCGGCATCTGCGCCTTCATCGACGCCGAGCACGCGCTCGACGTCGGCTACGCGCGCAAGCTCGGCGTCAAGGCCGAAGACCTGCTCATCTCGCAGCCCGACCACGGCGAGCAGGCGCTCGAGATCGCCGACACGCTGGTGCGCTCGGGCGCCATCGACGTGCTCGTGATCGATTCGGTCGCGGCGCTCGTTCCCCGCGCCGAGATCGAAGGCGACATGGGCGACCCGCAGATGGGGCTGCAGGCGCGCCTGATGTCCCAGGCATTGCGCAAGCTCACGGGCACGATCTCCAAGTCGAAGACCATCGTCGCCTTCATCAACCAGATGCGTATGAAGATCGGCGTGATGTTCGGCAACCCGGAAACCACCACGGGCGGCAACGCGCTCAAGTTCTACGCTTCGGTCCGGCTCGACATCCGCCGCGTCGGTGCCATCAAGCACGGCGACGAGGTGATCGGCAGCCGCACCAAGGTGAAGGTCGTGAAGAACAAGGTGGCGCCGCCGTTCAAGGAGGTCGAGTTCGACATCCTCTACGGGGTCGGCATCTCGAAGGAGGGCGAGCTGCTCGATATCGCGGCCGAGCACGGCATCATCGAGAAGACCGGTGCCTGGTACGCGTACGACGGCGAGCGCATCGGTCAGGGCCGCGAGAACGCCCGCGACTTCCTGCGCGAGCACGGGCAGGTGGCAGCCGCCATCGAGGCGCGCGTGCGCGACAAGTTCGGGCTCAAATCCGACGCGGTGACGGCGCCGGCCGATGCCGATGCCGCCGCCAACGGAGACGGC
>JBKPDC010000078.1:0-12451 GCA_046727715.1 Thermodesulfobacteriota bacterium | reverse complement strand
CGGGCTCGCCGGCATCGATCACCCAGCTCTTCTGGTGATGGCAGTAGCGCGGCAGGTGGTCCCAGCGGGCGCGGAAGCGGGCGCCCCGGGCGCGCAGCCAGGCGCGTTCCTGGTCAGTCCCCGCAAAGTGTGCCGACTCGGGTGCCAGGCGGGGCAGGTCGGGCTCGCGCCAGAAGAGGGCCCGCACATCGAGGCCACGCGCCGCCGCGCGGTCGAGCACATCGAAGAACGTGCCCCGATCGTCGGGCAGCTGGACGCCGCGGTCGATGAACGCGACGGTGACCCATACGCGGTGCCGCGCCCCTTCGATCGCCTCGCAGATGCGCCGGAATGCGGGCTCTCCGTCCACCAGCGGGTGGACGCGGTGGCCGGCGCGGCGCGGATACGCGCCCGAGCGAGTAGCCGGGACGACCGTCACGGCGAGGGCTCTAGCTCGACCAGCCGCTCGTCACCAGCGCGGCCGCAGCGGACCGTGATGACGCCGTCCTGCGCGGACCGCGGCACCGGAAGCGGCCGGCCGTCGCAGCGCAGGACGAAGCCGTTCGGGAAGCGGCGTGGGGGCACGAACAGCTCGAGCGGCGCGCGGCTGCCCGCGCGATAGCGCAGGCGCAGCGTGTTTGCCGCGTCGTCGAAGGTGTGCTCGAGCACCGTGCCCGGCACGGCGCGGGCGTAGACGCGCGACAGTGCGCGCGTCCGCTCGACGCGCTCGCCGCCCTGCGCGCTCTCGCCGTCATAGAGTCCCCAGCGGCCGGAGCTGATCTCCTCCCACAGCCAGAAGGTCGAGTGCGCACGCAGGCGATCCTGGAGGTCGAGCTGCGCGGTGATCCAGCGGTTGGCGACCGGCGACCCCGGATCGATGCCGTACTCGCCGACCAGCAGGGGCGCGCCCCAGGCGGCCGCCTCGGTGGCCGCCCGCTCCATCGACGGCGCGAGCAGCGCGGGATCACCGCTCGAGAAATCGAGCCCGTCGAAGACGCCCGTGTAGATGTGAGGCGCGTACATCGCACCCGGCACCGGGAACGGAGCGTCCGGCACGGGCGCCCGGTTGGTGACGTTGCGGATGGTATCGGGCTCGAAGACGACGAGGTGGCGGCGGTCGACGCCTCGGATGGCCGTGGCCACGCGGAGGTGGAAGGCGTCGAGCTGCACCTGGGTGCCGCCCGCCACGAGCGCGAAGGGCTCGTTCATGATCTCGTAACCGACCACGCCACGTGCCCGGCGGAAGCCCCGGGCGACCACGGCGGCCGCCGCGGCGAATCGATCCTGGATGCCATCCCGATCGGCGAAGAACTCCCGGAACGCGGCGAGGGTCGCCGGCGCGAACCGCCGGGCGGCCAGGTCGTCCAGAGGGCCACCCAGGTACGGGTAGTTGCCGGGTCCGAGGAGCAGGTCGAGCACCCAGCGCGGCGCCCCGTCCTGGCCGATCTCCTTGGAGAACGCGTCCTGGTGGAAGTCGATCAGCACGAGGATGCCGCGCCGGGCACACACGTCCACCACGGCCGCGATGCGGTCGAGGTAGCCGCGCTCGTAGACCCCCGCGCGGGGCTCGAGCGCGCTCCAGCTGATCGGGAGGCGCAGCAGGTTGAATCCGAAGCCGCGCATGCGCTCGGCGTCGCCGGCGTCGAGCACCGGGATGGGCTCGAGCGGCAGGCGGCCGTCGTCGAAGGTGACGTCGAACACGCCCGCGGCGCGCGCGTTGACGCCGCGGAGCGTGACCTCGCGGCCGCGCTGATCGCGCAGCCGGCCGCCCTCGAAGCGCAGCCGCCGGCCGTCGAGCGCCGCGCCGGCCTCGGCGGCGACCAAGAGAGCGAGCGCGCACAGCGCGAGTCGATGGCGCATGCGTCTTCTCTACCCGGGACGGCCCGCGATGGCGATCGGCGGCGACGGTTGTTTCGCCTCCGAATGGCGTGCTAACCCGAGACGGTTCCCCCGAATCGTTCCCCCCTGGAGGAGAGTTCCATGCGCAAGATGCGTGAAGCGGTCATCGTCGCCACGGCCCGGACCGGCCTCGCCAAGTCCTTCCGCGGTTCGTTCAACCAGACCCGGCCGGACGACATGGCCGCCCACTGCGTCAAGGCGCTGCTCCAAAAGGTGCCGCAGCTCGATCCGAAGGAGATCGACGACGTCGTCCTGGGCACCGGCTTCCCTGAGGGGCCGCAGGGCTTCAACGTCGGCCGCAACGTGGCCGTGATGGCCGGGCTGCCGCACGACGTGCCGGGCTCGACCGTGAGCCGATTCTGCTCCTCCGGGCTCAACGCCGTCGCCGTCGCGGCGCACATGGTGGAGAACGAGGGCGCGGAGGCGGTGATCGGCGGCGGCCTCGAGTCGATCACCATGCTGCAGAACGACTTCAACAAGGTGAATCTCTTCAACCCCTGGCTCATGGAGCACTACAAGCAGATCTACATGCCCATGGGGCTCACGGCCGAGGTGGTCGCCGAGCGCTACAAGGTGTCGCGGGAATCCCAGGACGAGTATGCGCTGGCGTCGCAGCAGCGGACGGCCGCATTCCAGGCCGCCGGCAAGCACAAGGACGAGATCGTGCCCATGACGGTCACGATGCAGGTGACCGACAAGGCCACCGGCCAGACGTCGCAGAAGCAGGTCACGGTGGAGCGCGACGAGTGCAACCGTCCCGACACCACGCTCGAGAACCTGCGAAAGCTGCCACCCGCCTTCAAGGAGACCGGCACGGTGACCGCCGGCAACTCGTCGCAGTTCTCCGACGGCGCGGGGGCGGTCCTGATTGTGTCGGCCGAGAAGGCGAACGCGCTGGGCGTGAAGCCGCTCGGCTTCTTCCGCGGCACCGTCTTCGCCGGCTGCGAGGCCGATGAGATGGGCATCGGTCCCGTGTTCGCGGTGCCGAAGCTGCTCAAGCGCGCCGGCCTCACGATCGACGACATCGACATCGTCGAGCTGAACGAGGCGTTCGCGTCGCAGGTGGTCTATTGCCGCGACCGGCTCGGTATCTCCATGGAGCAACTCAACCCGAACGGCGGCTCGATCTCGATCGGCCATCCCTACGGCATGACGGGCGCGCGCATGACCGGGACGCTGCTCCTCGAGCTGCAGCGGCAGCGTAAGCGCTGGGGCATCGTCACCATGTGCATCGGCGGCGGCATGGGCGCCGCGGGACTGTTCGAAGCCGCGCTCTGATTGCCCGATGCCACGCCGGTACTGGCTGGTGAAGCAGGAGCCCACGACGTACTCCTTCGACCAGCTGGTCGCGGACGGCCGCACCATGTGGGACGGCGTCCGCAACTTCCAGGCGCGCAACAACCTCGCGGCCATGCGGGCAGGCGACCGGGTCTTGTTCTACCACTCGGTCGTCGGTACCGCGGTCGTGGGCATCTGCGAGGTCGTGCGGGAGGCATACCCCGACCCGACCACGAAGGAGTCGCAGTGGGTGGCGGTCGATCTCGCACCGGTCAAGAAGCTCCGGCGTCCGGTGACGCTGGAGGAGATCAAGGCCGAGAAGGGGCTGCGCGACATCCCCCTGGTGCGGCAATCGCGCCTGAGTGTCATGCCGCTCGAGGAGGCGGCGTTCGACGCCATCGTGAAGCTGGGCAGCTGATGCGGCGAGGCAGGCTGTTGATGATGGCCGGCTTGCTGGGCGTGGTGCTCGCCGGCACGGCGAGAGCCGGCGAGGTCGAGCGGCTGCGGGAGGAAAACGCGCGGCTTCAGCAGCGCGTGCGGGACCTCGAAGCGGAGAACGCGACGCTGCGTGGCGCGACGCGACCTTCTGACCGTGGGCTCATCGCCGCGCTCGAGGAGCGCGCCACCGGGGCGGTGGTGGTGTCGCCGGGCGAGCAGCCCGGGGCGAGCCGGGTCGAGACCGAGCCGAGTCGCCTGGAGGGCCTCGGGAGCGGCAAGAGTCGGCACTGGCTCATCTGGCGTGCCGAGCGACCCGCCGGCGGCGGGCGACCCGACGCGGTGTCGTTCATCGTCGACAGCGTGGACTCGGGCGGCACGTACCGCGACGTGAAGGCGCTTCAGCTGACCGTCGACGGCGCGCCCATCGAGGTCGCGGTGGCGGATTACCGGATGCAGATCAACACCACGGGCCGGGATACCGGCGGGCGCCAGAAGGGCGAGAGCGTCACGGCGCGGATGCCCATCGACACGCTGACGCGCCTGACCCAGGCGAGCAGCGTGAGCGGCACGCTCGGGTCGGCGAGCTTCCACCTCACGCCGCAACAGCTCGCCGACCTGCGCGAATTCGTCAAGCGACTCGGGAGCTGACGCGCCTGCGGGTCAGCTGGTCTGGCTCTACCACGTGCGGGCGCGCTGGCGGCGCTGCGCGCGCGGGCGCCCGGTCTCGCTGCGCGCCCGCTTCGACCTGCGCGCTCCGTACTGCACGCGGCTGGCGGGTACCCTGCGCCTCGGCAGGCGCGTCGTGCCGTTCGTCGCCGACCGGGTGCCCGCCTGCGGCAACGGGCTACGCGAGCTGGGCGAGCAATGCGACGGCACGGACAGCGCTGCCTTCGGGACCTGCTGCACCGCCGACTGCACGGTGAAAGCGGGATGCCCCCTACAATGCGACCACGACCGGTTTCCCTGCAGCGACCCCGAGATCTGTACCTACCTGTGCGGGTTCAGCGGAGTGTGCCAGCCGCGGCATCGGATCGACTGCGGTGGTGGTCCCGTCTGTGGGTGCGACAACGTGACGACGTACCCGGATCGTTGCGCCGCGTTCGCGGCAGGCACGGGCGTGACGCATCCAGGTCCGTGCCAGCCTCCCGCTTCCTAGGAAGCCGCCCCGGGACTCCGTTTCGGGTCGGTCCTTCCCGGAATCCGGAACGGGGCCCCGCCAATGCGCGGCACCCCCGGCGGCCACCCGGCGCCGGGCTCACCGCCCCTCGAAGCGCGGCGGGCGCTTCTCCTTCCACGCGGCGACCGCCTCCGCGTGGTCGCGGCTGCGGTAGAGATACTCGAGCGCGTAGGCCTCGTGGCGCACCTGGGCGTCGAAGGTGGCGCTCAAGCCCTGATAGAGCGCGCGCCGAGTGAGTGCGAGGGAGAGCGGCGCGCACTCGGCAATTTCGCGTGCCATCGTCGTGGCCGCGCTCAGCAGCTCGCCCCCGGGTACGACCTGGTTCACCAGGCCGATGCGTTCCAGGTCAGCCGCCGGGTACTGCTTGCCGGTGAACATCAGCTCGCAGGCGCGCCCGAGGCCCACGAGTCGCGGCAGCAGGAACGTGGAACCCAGCTCCGCCATGACGCCCATACGCGGGAACAGGAAGCCCATCTTCGCCTCGGCGGCCGCGAGCCGCACGTCGCACAACAGCGTCATCGTGCAGCCGACGCCCAGGGCGTAGCCGTTGATCGCGGCGATTGCGGGCTTCGAGAGCCGCTGCATCAGGGTGGGGAACTCCTCGACACGGTCGGGGGACGGGGGCCCCGGCGCCCTCGGCGCCACCCCCGCGTCGCCGCCGCCGGCGCCCGTGCCTCCGCCAGCGCGGATTTGCCCCGCGAAGAACTCCATGTCGGCACCGGCACAGAAGGCGCGCCCTGCGCCGGTGAGGATCACCGCCCGCACGTCGCCGTCCCGATCCGCAGCGCGGAAGGCCTCGAGGAGGTCTCGGCCCATCGCGGGGGTCCAGGCGTTCAGTCGCTCCGGGCGGTGGAGGGTGATCGTCGCCACGCCGTCGGCGCGCGCGTAGCGGATGGTCTCGAAGTCCATTGGTCCCGTGTAGAGCGGCGCCCCGGAGCCGGTCAAAGCCCGGGCGTGGGGAGGGGCCGCTTGACCTGGTCCCGACCGCAGTCTAGGAGGCTGACCACACGGTTAAGATCGGTCGGTCAGGCAGCCGCGCATCGCGGGCCTGACCGATCGATCCGGAGCCGAGGCGGCCGGGGGGAGGGAGGAAGGAGCAGCAATGATGATGGGGAACGGGGCTTCCGGATCACGTATCAAGGACTTCTGCCGCTTCGGGCAACGCGAACGGCTCGCCATCCTGGCGGCGGGAGCAGGGCTGCCTGGCCAGGAGGACCTCGACGCGCTCCTGGGGCCGCCCCTCTCCTTCGACGTCGCCGACCACATGATCGAGAACGCCATCGGGGTGTTCGGCCTCCCGTTCGGCGTGGGGCTCAACTTCCAGGTGAATGGCCGCGACCGGATCGTTCCCATGGCGGTCGAGGAGCCGTCGGTCGTGGCCGCAGCCAGCTCCGCCGCACGCCTTGCGCGGGCCGCCGGCGGCTTCGTCGCCGACGCCGATCCGGCTCGCATGATCGGCCAGATTCACCTGCTGGGCGTATCCGACCTTGCCGGCGCGCGGGCCCGGTTGGAATCCGTGGCCCCCCGGCTCCTCGCCGCCGCCGATTCCGTGCATCCCAACCTCGTGCGACGAGGCGGCGGTGCGCGCGCCATCGAGCTGCGGGAGCTGCCTGCAGCGCCGTGCGGCCCGGTGCTCGTGCTGCACCTGGTGGTCGACGTCGGCGACGCGATGGGCGCCAACATCGTCAACACGATGGTGGAGGCCATCGCCCCCGAGGTGGCGGCGCAGTCCGGCGGCCAGGCGCGGCTCTGCATCCTGTCGAACCTGGCCGACCGCCGGCTGGCCCGGGCATCGGTACGCCTGCCGTTCGACCTGCTCGGGACGGAGGCGCTCGACGGCGACGAGGTCGCCCGGCGCGTGGCGGAGGCGTGGGCGCTGGCCGCGGCGGACCCCTACCGCGCAACGACGCACAACAAGGGCGTCATGAACGGGATCGACGCTGTCGCCATCGCGACGGGCAACGACTGGCGCGGGATCGAAGCGGGCGCGCACGCATGGGCGGCGCGGCATGGTGTCTACGGGCCGCTCACGACCTGGTCGCTCGACGACGACGCGTTGTCCGGCGCGATCGAGCTCCCGCTCGCGGTCGCGACGGTGGGCGGGCACCTCGAGCTCAACCCGTGCGCCCGGCTGTCGCTGCGCGTCCTCGGCGCCGAGTCGGCGCGCGACCTGGCAGCAGTCATGGCGGCGGTGGGGCTGGGACAGAACCTGGCAGCGCTGCGCGCCCTCGTGACCGACGGCATCCAGCGCGGCCACATGGCGCTGCATGCCCGGGGCCTGGCGGTGCGCGCGCGCGTGGGGGCTTGAGCGTGGCGACGCTCGCGACCGCGACGCCCGTACGCGACGACCTCGCCCGCCGTCTCGACGACGCCATCGCGCGGGCCCAGGAGCGTTTCCTGGGTCTCCAGCACCCCGACGGGTACTGGCACGCGCCGCTCGAGGCCAACGTCGGCATGGACGCGCAGTACGTCATCTTCAACCGCTTCATGGGCCGGCGGACGCAGGAAGCCGAGCAGCGGCTCGTCGCGCGCATGCAGGCGGCACAGTCGGCCGACGGCAGCTGGCCGCTCTACCACGGCGGTCCCGGCCACCAGAGCACGACCATCGAAGTCTACTTCGCGATGAAGCTGGCGGGCGTCTCGGCCGACCACCCGACGATGCGCTGCGCCCGGGAGTTCATCCGCGCGCACGGCGGCCTCGAGCGGGCCGGCGTCTTCACGCGCACCTTCCTCGCCTACTTCGGACAGTATCCCTGGTGGGGGCTGCCGGCGATGCCGGTCGAGCTGGTGCTGCTGCCGCCCTGGTTCCCGCTCAACATCTACGCCATGTCGAGCTGGGCGCGGGAGACGGTGGTGCCGCTGACAGTCCTGATGGCAAAGCAGCCGCGCCGCGCCATCGCGCCCGGCTGCGGTGTCGAGGAGCTGTGGCTCGCCCCGCCGACCCCGCGCAGCGTGGGCTTCGCGCGCAGCCCCGAGTGGCTGTCGGTGCGCAACGCGTTCCTCGCCCTTGACTGGATCCTGCAACGCCTGGGTCGGAGCCCGTGGAAGCCGTGGCGACGCCGCGCGCTCGCTCGCGCCGAGCGGTGGATCCTGGAGCGTCAGGATCGCAACGGCGGCTGGGGCGGGATCCAGCCGCCGATGCTGAACTGCGTGATGGCGCTGCGCGCCCTGGGCTATCCCGACGACCATCCCGCGGTCGCCAAGGGCGTGCAGGCGATCGAGGACTTTCTCATCGAGCACGACGGCCAGCTCTTCTTCCAGCCCTGCGTGTCGCCGACGTGGGACACCGCACTCACCGGGAAGGCGCTCCTCGACTCGGGTCTCCCCCCGGACCATCCGGCACTGGTGCGATCAGCACGGTGGCTGATCGCGAACCAGGTCTTCGCGCCCGGCGACTGGAGCATCCGCAACCCGCACCTCGAGCCGGGGGGGTGGGCGTTCGAGTTCGCCAACGACTGGTATCCCGACACCGACGACACGGCCGTGATCCTGATGGTGCTCCGGCGCATCGCCGTGCCGGACGTCGCCGCGCAGCGCCGCGCGCTCGCCTACGGCACGAACTGGGTGCTCGGGATGCAGAGCCGCAACGGCGGCTGGGGCGCGTTCGACACCGACAACACCGCCGCGTTCCTGAACCGCATCCCCTTCGCCGACATGGAGGCCATGATCGATCCGCCCACCGAGGACCTCACCGGCCGGCTACTCGAACTGATGGGAAACCTGGGCTTTGACCGGGGCTACGGCCGGGCGCGTCGCGGAGTGGCGTTCCTGCGTCGCACGCAACGGGATGACGGCGCCTGGTGGGGCCGCTGGGGTGGCAACTTCATCTACGGCACCTGGTCGGCGCTGGCCGGGCTGCGCGCCATCGGCGAGCCGCTCGACGCGCCGTGCATCGGCCGCGCCGTCGCGTGGCTCGCGACGCGCCAGAATCCCGACGGCGGATGGGGCGAGACGCTCGGCTCGTACGACGACGAGACGCTCGCCGGCCGCGGCGTGTCCACGCCGTCGCAGACCGCCTGGGCCCTGCTCGGTCTCCTCGCAGGCACCGACGGCGTGGGCGACCCCGTGCGGCGCGGCATCGAGCACCTGCTCGACACGCAGCGAGCCGACGGCGGCTGGGACGAGACCGAGTTCACCGGCACGGGATTCCCGCGCCATTTCTACCTGCGGTACTGGATGTACCGGGACTACTTCCCGCTCATGGCCCTCGGCCAGTGCCGCGCGCGACTGGAGGAGCGACGATGAACCGCAGCGACGTCGGCATCGACCAGCTGGGCGTGTACATCCCCCGCTACGCGCTGCCGCTCGACCGGCTGGCCGAGGCACGCGGCGTCCCCGTGGAGAAGATCCGCGTCGGTCTCGGCGCGCACGCGATGGCGGTCGCGCCGCCGTGGGAGGATGCGGTGACGCTGGGCGCCAACGCCGCGGCGCGGGTGTTCCGCCAGGGCGAGGTGCGGCCCGACGACATCGGCCTCCTCGTCGTCGGCACGGAGACGGCCGTCGACCACGCGAAGCCGGCGAGCATCTTCCTGCACGACCTGCTCGGGCTCACGTCCAGCTGCCGCACGTTCGAGATCAAGCACGCCTGCTACGGCGGCACCGCGGGCGTCATGCTGGCCGCAGACTGGGTGCGTTCGGGCGCGGCGCGCGGACGGAAGGCGCTCGTCGTCGCCACCGACATCGCGCGCTACGACCTCGGCACCAGCGCCGAGTTCACGCAGGGCGCGGGCGCGGCGGCGCTGGTGGTGAGCGAAGCGCCGCGTCTGGCGCGGCTCGGCGAGACGACGGGCGTCTACGCGCGGAACGTCTACGACTTCTGGCGCCCGCTCGAGCGCCGTGAGGCGCTCGTCGACGGCAAGTTCTCCGTCGACTGCTACCTCGACGCGTTGCGCGGCGCGGTCGCCGATTACCGCAGCGGTCTGAACGGGCAGGGGAGCGCGTCGCTCCTCGACCGCTTCGCGGCCTTCCTCTACCACACGCCGTTCCCGAGGATGGCGCACAAGGCCCATCGGCGGCTGGTCGACGACGACGCCGGCGAGGACGCCGGAGAACGCTTCGAGCGCAGCTGGACGACGCACGTCGACCCCACGCTCGGGCTCGCGCGGCACGTGGGCAACACCTACACGGCGTCCCTCTATCTCTGCCTCGCCTGGTTGCTCGAGCGCGAGGGCGCGACGCTCGAGGACCGGGAGCTGGCACTCTTCTCCTACGGCTCCGGGTGCTGCGCAGAGTTCTTCACGGCGCAGCCGGTGGCGGGGAGCGCCGCACGTGCGGCCCGCATCGGGGTGCAGGCCCAGTTGCAGGCCCGGCGCGAGCTCACGGTCCCCGAATACGAGGAGTTCGCCCGCGCCGCCACCGGCGCCGAACGCCCCGCGGAGGGCGGTGCCGGGTTCTGTCACCTCCTCGGCATCGACGACCACAAGCGGCGCTACGCGCGACGGGGGCCCCTTCCCCCGGGACAGGCCGCGTGAGCGACGCCGCACTCACCCGGGCGCACGCCTACTGCCACGCGGTCCTGCGCCGCAGCGGCAGCAACTTCGCGCAGGCCTTTCGCCTGCTCGGACCGGAGCGGCGCGCGGCACTCGACGCGGTATACGCCTTCTGCCGGTTCGTCGACGACATCGCCGACGGACTCGGAGCGGGGCGCCGTGACCCGGCCGCGCTGCTGGCCCGTTGGCGCGACGAGCTCGAGCGCGTGTACGCCGGCACGCCGACGCATCCCATCGGCGTGGCGTTGGCCGATGCCGTGCAGCGGTTCGCGCTGCCGCAGCAGCATTTCGCCGAGCTGATCCGCGGCGTCGAGATGGACCTGTCACGCCGGCGCTACCAGACGTTCGACGAGCTGGCGGAGTACTGCTACCTCGTGGCGTCCACGGTCGGGCTGCTGTGCATCGAGATCTTCGGGCGCCGCCACCCAGGCACCAGCGACTACGCGCGCGACCTCGGGGTCGCGTTCCAGCTCACCAACATCCTGCGCGACGTGCGCGAGGACGCCGCCCGCGGCCGGCTCTACCTTCCGCTGGAAGACCTGGCCCGCTTCGGGTGCGACGAGGAGGAGGTGCTTGCCGGCCGGTACTCGCCGCGGGTCGGGGCGCTCATGGCGTTCGAGTGCGGGCGCGCCCGCGCCTATTACCTCCGCGCCCGGGGCTCGCTCCCGCCGGAAGATCGGCGGGCGCTCGCGCCGGCCGAGGCCATGCGACTGATCTACGAGCGGCTCCTGGCCCGGATCGAGGCGCGCGGGTTCGACGTCTTCCACGAGCGCATCGCCCTGCCGCGGTACGAGCGGGTCGGGCTCGCGCTCGCGGCGTGGGGACGGGCGCAGCTCGGGGCCTGACATGCCGCACGTGGTGGTCATCGGCGGCGGCTTCGCCGGTCTCTCGGCGGCGGTCGCGCTGGCGGAGCGGGGGACGCGCGTGACGGTCCTCGAGGCGCGCCCCCGGCTCGGTGGTCGTGCCTCGTCCTTCCGCGACGCGGACACCGGCGCCGTGGTGGACAACGGCCAGCACGCGCTCATGGGATGCTACCGCCGCACGCTGGCGTTCCTCGATCGCATCGGGGCCGCAGGCAAGGTCCGGCGGCAGGCTAACCTGCGAGTCGACCTCGTGCACCCGCGGCTCGGGGCGGGCGCGATCGCGTGCCCCGCCTGGCCGAGCCCGCTCCACCTGGCGGGCGGGCTGCTGCGCTACCGCCTTCTGTCGCGCCGTGAGCGCGTGCGCGCGCTGCGCGCCGGCCTGGCGTTGATGGCGATGCGCCGGCGCAACGACCCCGAGCTGACGGCCGCCACGGTCGATCAGGTCCTCGCACGCCTCGGGCAGTCGCCGCACGCACGGGCGAGCTTCTGGAATCCGGTGGCGCTGGCGACGCTCAACGAGACGCCCGAGCGGGCGGCCGCGGCGCCGTTCGCCGAGGTGCTGGCGCGCGCCTTTTTCCGCACGCGTGCGGACTCGCAGTTCGTCCTGCCGCGCGTGGGACTCGGCGACCTCTACACCGGCGACGCCTGCCGCTTCGTCGAACGGCGCGGTGGGCGGGTCTGGATGCGCGCCCAGGCCGTCGCGCTCGACCTCGCGGACGAGACCCTACGCGCTGTCGTGCTCCGTGACGGCCGGCGCATCGACGCCGACGGTTGCATCGCGGCGGTGCCGCCGGCGGCGCTGGCGCCGCTGCTGCCGGCGACCCTCCGCGAGGCCGCGCCGCTCGCCGCGCTCCCACGTCTCGAGACCTCGCCCATCGTGAGCACGCACCTGTGGTTCGACCGTCCCGTGCTGCGCAGGGAGTTCGTCGGGCTGCTCGGCACCACGACCCAGTGGGCCTTCAACCGCAGCGAGTTGCTCGGGGAGACCGGAGAGGGCCAGTGCGTGAGCGCCGTGATCAGCGCCGGGCGCGACGCGGTCGGGTGGGACACGGACCGTGTGACGCAGACGGTGCTGGACGACCTGCGCGCGCTCATCCCCGCGGCCGCCGCCGCCCGGCTGCAGCATGCCGTCGTCGTGAAGGAGAAGCAGGCTACCGTGTCGCCCACGCCCGACGCCGAGCGGCTCCGTCCCCAGGCGCTCACCCCCTTGCGCGGCTTCGTCCTCGCCGGCGACTGGACGGCGACCGGGTTGCCCCCCACCATCGAGAGCGCCGTCGAGAGCGGGGAGCGCGCGGTGCACGTCCTCTCGGAGACGGTCCTGGCGGACG
>JBKPDC010000077.1:0-5816 GCA_046727715.1 Thermodesulfobacteriota bacterium | reverse complement strand
TCGTAGGTGGCCTCGGGGTCGGGAGAGGTGACGCGCTGGTTGCCGCGCACCTTCTGAAGCGCCTCCATCAGCCGGTCGCGCCGCAGCCCGACCTCGCGCACGACAGACCCGTTCTCGTCGACGATGGCGAGCAGCACGTGCTCGACGCTCAGGTACTCGTCCTTGAGCGCGCGCATCTCGTCCTCGGCCTTGGTGAGGACGTTGGCGAGCCGTTGCGTGAGGTAGGTCTGCGACGGGCCGGCGGCGGGTCCTTTCACCTGCGGCTTGCGGTTGAGCTCGCGCTCGACCGCATCACGCACCGCACGCGGGGCGACCCCGGCCACCTCGAGCAGGTTCGAGGCCAACCCACCATCCTGGTCGAGCAGCGCCTCGAGGAGATGCTCGACGTCGATCCCCTGGTGGTTGCGCCGCGCGGCCAGGCCGCCAGCTTGCTGCAGGGCTTCCTGCAGCTTATGCGTCATACGGTTGATGTCGACCATAGAAGTGTCGCGAACGTGCGTCCGCCCGGGGGGGGCGTCAATCCGCCTGGGGCTGGCGTGGTGCGCGCAGACCGGCCAGCAGCTGGGGGGCGACGCCACGCACCGTGTCGACCAGCTTCTCCGCCGCGATGGCGGCCTCGTCCCGCAGCATGCCGGCCACGTCGGACAGCGATTCTGTCAGCCCGGGACCCCCAGGCTCGTGAAGGCGGGGCTGGCGCCCGCAGCCACCGACGCCGAGGGCGAGGTACGCGTTCACGGCGTCCCGCTCCGCCACGCACAGCTTGAAATACGTGCCCGACGGACGCCGCTCCGATTCAACGGAGCACTGGATGCCGGCCAGCTCGAGGCAGCGTTCGCGCCGGCGCAGCGCGGGGCCTGTCCGGTCGCTGACGAACACCACGGCCCGCAACTCGCCCGCCATACCCGAATAGCTAGCCCCGGGGGTCGTGGGGCGCAATCCCCTCCGGGATTTCGCGCGACGCGCCCTGCTGCTACCAAAGGGCAAATGGCGAGCAAGGGTGTGGCCGGCGCGCGCATCGAGCTCCTCCACGGGGACATCACGCAGCAGGCGACCGACGCGATCGTGAACGCTGCCAACACGACCCTCCTCGGCGGCGGCGGGGTGGACGGTGCGATCCATCGCGCGGGAGGGCCTGCCATCTTGCAGGAGTGCCGGCAGCTGGGCGGGTGCGCGACGGGTGACGCCCGCATCACGACGGGGGGCCGGCTTGCGGCGCGCTTCGTCATCCACACCGTCGGACCCGTCTACCGGGACGGCCGCCATGGCGAGCCGGCGCTGCTCGCCAGCGCATACCGGCGCAGTCTCGAGGTGGCGCTCGAGCATGCGCTTCGCTCGGTCGCCTTCCCCTCCATCTCGACCGGGGCATATCGCTACCCCGTCGGCGAGGCGGCACCCCTCGCCCTGCGAACGGTGTCCGATTTCCTGCACGCGCAGCCCAGAGGGCTGGACGTCGTGCGCTTCGTGCTCTTCAGCACCGGCGACCTGCGGGTGTACAGCGCGGCCCTCGCCAGCCTATGAGGAGCGTACTTGCGGCGGGCGCCGCCGCGTGAGAGGAGCAGACCATGCGGGCGAACGGGATCAGGGCGGCACTGCTGGCAGTCGTGCTCGGTCTGGCGTCGGCGACCTCGGCCCGGGAGATTACGCAGGCCGAGGAGGCAGCGTATGCCGTGCTCGCCACCGGGGCCAACCTCTTCTATGTCCCCGCGAAGATCCTCGTCGCCGTGGCGGCGATTCCGGTCGGCGGTCTGGCCGGCGCCTTCAGCGGCGGTGACGCGCGCACGGCGTACGCCATCTGGGTTCCCGCCATGGGTGGCACCTACTTCCTCACCAACGGCCACATGGACGGTTCGGAGCCGATCGAGTTCTTCGGCTACGACTACGACGATCAGCTCGCCCCCAGCCGACCCATCGGTCGGACCGTCATCTTCGACACGCCCTACAGCGACCTGTATCAGTAGGCACTCACCCCTTCGGCCGTTGGCGGGCGGTCTGCAACATGGTACATGCCACGCCTCGGCTCCGGAGAGGTGACCGAGTGGTCGAAGGTGCACGCCTGCTAAGCGTGTGTAGGGGTAAAACCCTACCGAGGGTTCGAATCCCTCCCTCTCCGCTTCTGAGCCATCCGCGTCACTGGATGCCGCGTGCGGTCCGCATGCGCTCGGCGGCGGCGCCGACGTAGAGGCGGAAACATCCCGGTGGACCCTCCTGGAGGAACGGCTGCGGATAGTTCGGGCCGTTCACCTGCCGAACCCACTGACGCAGCACGGTTAGCTGATCGGCCGTCTCGGGAACCAGCTCCAGGCATTCCTCCCCGATCTGTACCCTGGCAAGTCGAGGGGCCTCCCAGCTTTCGGCCGGCTCCCGCACCGTCTTCCCCAGCGCCCTCGAGCGTGCCATGTGAGGATCTGTATGCAGGTCGCGTGCCGTCCAAGCGCACGTTCTGCCGCCTCCCTGTTCTGCTGAAACCCTGCAAACATGCCCGGCATGGCGAGATGGCAACACGGAATGCGATGGATGGGGACGGACGAGCAACAACCGAATTCTCGTGAGTTGGGGGATGCATGAGTCAGGTGCGCATCAAGGCGACCAAGAATGGACCGCTCGAGGTGGCGGGCCCGATCGAGCTGGTCGACGCAACGGGAGCCACAAGAAGGTCGGGTTCCAGGGATGAATCCGCCATCGAGTGGCACCGTCCATCATTCGTACAGTTGTTTATCGGGCGAGCGGTAGGGTCGGGTCTTGATGCCCGGCGCGACGGAGACGCCGTTCTCTCCGATCGACCCGGAGATGTAGACCGGGATGAAGCGTTCGAAGCGTCCCTCTTCGGGGTCGCGAGCGTCCCCCCCGGTGAGCAGCTTCGTGTACAGCGTTTCCTCGGCGGCGGCGCGGGCCCGCGCGTACTGCGTGTCATCGAGCGGTCGCGTCTCGACCCGCTCCGGCGGGCTGCCGTCGGCACGGAGCGTGAGCCGGAGTTCTCGGTCGGCGAGCGTGATCCCCTTATCGGATAGCTCGCCATTGCTCGGGTCGCCGTCCAGCAGCCGGGGGTCGAGGTTGAGCGCCGTCGGGCCGAGCAGCGCGGGGTGGTCGCGGAGCAGATCCCGCCCGAGCACGATGCCCTCTGCAGGTGGGTGTTCCTGCAGCGTCTTCTCGGCCTGCTCGGCGGCGTCCGTGCCCTTGAAGTCACGCGCAATGGCGCTGAGGAGGAGCGGGGCCGCGGACGAGCGCTTGGCATCCTCCAGCAGCTTCTCGGCCAGCTTGCCCTCGAGCTTGGCCGCCCGCTTGGCATCCGACTGTCCCAGCGCCTTGTAGTGCATCAGCGCGCGCTCGTAGTTGCCGGCGCGCTCGTACGCGTCGGCCAGGCCTCCATGCACCTCGCGCGCCTGGGCGCCGTCCGGCGCCCGTGCCAGGAGCTCTTCGCCGCGGTCGATGATCTCCTGGTTCGACACCGGATCGTGGCGCCAGGCCTGCCAGGCGCGGGTGACGATCCCGAGGACGTTCACGATACCGACAGACTGCGCGGCCTGCGCGCCGCTCGCCCCCAGCTGTGCCGCCGTGTACAGCGCGCTCCGCCCGTTCGCCCCGCCGAGGAGCACGTACCTCACCACCTCCCGGGTGTGACGGCGCTCGGCGGCGCGGAAGGCATCGAGCTGCCCGAAGTCGGTGCTTTCCAGGATCCCCTGCGCCACCTGGCCGACCCGCGAGTCGTCGTCGGCCAGGTCTTCGAGAGCAGCCCGTGCCTCGGGGCGGCGCCCGGCCAGGTCGCGCGCCGCGGCCACCACGAGCCGGGCACCGGGCGACAGCCCGCTGTCCGGGTAGCTCTGCTGGAACCGTTGCGCCGCCGCCATCATGGCGTCCGGCTCGCCAAGCGCGGTGGCTCGCGCCAGGGCCTCGTAGTCCAGGGCCTCCAGGCTCCCCACGGGGACGATGGGATCATCGGCTGGCCACAGAGCGGCTTCGTCGGCCGCCGCCCGCTTCGCCAGCGTCGCCGCCAGCCGTTCCCGCGGCGTCGCGGCACGCTCGGCGCAGCCCGGGAGGCGCTGCGCACGTGTGAGATGGAAGCGGGCGGTGTCGAAATCGTCGGCGTCGAGCGCCCGGGTGCCCAGCGCGATGGTGTCCTTGCAGAGGGCGGCGGCACGCTTGGCGCCCAGCGCCTGCACCTCCTGGACGATCTCGGGCGCATCGCTCGTGCGCGCGTCCCGCTCGATGAGCGTGCGGTAGCGCACCAGCGCCTCGCGCTCGCGCGGCGACAGCCGGTTGTAGTTCCACAGGTTGGCGGCCGTTGTGGCGACACTGTCGACGGCGCTGCCGGCGAGCAGGAAGGGATTCAGCGCGGCGAGGAAGATGGTGCCCGAGAAGACCCCGAGCGGTCGGATGGCCTCGTTGACCAGATTGGCGCGCCGGTTGTGGCGGTCGTCGGTGAGGAGCTTGTCCGCGGCGGCGGCGTCGTCCTCCTCGAGCGCGTGGCGCGCCACGCGCTCGACGACGGGGTCGGGATCGGCGTCGAGGAGGTCCTCGAGGGCCACGCGGCGGATGTCGCGCCGCTCCTCCACACCTGCCGCGAGTAGGCGCATGTCGTCGGTCAGGCCGGACGGCCGCAGCCCCTGTGCGGCGCGCTCGTGGTCGAGGGCGTCCAGGTCGCGGACCGCGCCGCGCGGATCGCCGTCGAGGGCGCGCGCGAGGGCGGCGTGAACGCGCTCCTCGAGCGCGGTGTCGGCACGTGCCACCTCCCCCAGCAGGTCGTCGGCGTTCCCGGCGGCCGGTGCTAGGGCGAGCAGCAGCCAGACGAGGACGGCGACGCGCATCAGCGGTAGCGGGCGAGCGTGGCGCTCTTCCAGGCTTCCATGGCGGCGAAGCGCGCCTGGCCCTCCGGCTTCTCGCGCGCGCCGTCCCAGGTTGCGACCTTGTGGTAGGTGTCGAGCGCCCGGTCGGCGCGGCTGACGAACTCGTCCTCCTCGAAGGCGAGCGGCCGCTCGTGGTGCGCGACGTACTCGCGCGCCTGCTCGGCGTAGAGGTCACCCAGGCGGAGCACGTGCGCCGGCAGGTTCTTCGAGTCGGCGTGCTTCTGGATCAGGAAGCGCAATGCCTTCTCGGCCGTCTCGTCGCCGTGCTCGAGATCGCGCCGGTGATCGACGACGAGCCGCGTGGTCCCGCCCTCGAGCCGCTCCTCCTCGACCAGCGCCACCGGGCCGGCCGGCGTATCCTTGTACTGCTCGACCAGCTTGCCCCAGGCGTCGAGCTTGCGCCGCAGCGCGCTGAGCTGCGTCTCGATACCGTCGCCGTCCTCCGGGAGCGCGGCTACCTCGGCGAAGGCGCGTGCCCGCGCGGCACCGTCGCCGGCGCGCGCGGCGAGCGGCGAGTCGGACTGCGCCGCCACCTGACGATAGGCGTCGGCCGCTCGCCGGTACTCTCCCAGGCGCTCGAGCGCCTGGGCCCGCCCGTACGTGGTCACGTCGCGCATGCGGCCGGGGAAGCGCTTCTCCCAGCTCTCCAGGCGCGTGAGGGCGAGCTTGTAGAGGTCGTGTCCCGTGGGGTCCTTCGGTGGCTGGAAGCGGTAGACGTCATCGCGCAGGTGCCAGGTCAGGGTGGCCAGCACCTCGATCAGGTCTTCATAGGGCGCCGCCGCCCCCGAAGCGTCGCCCGCCCGCGCCGCGCACGGAGGGGTGGCGGCAGCGAGGGCCGCCGCGAGGAGAAGGGATCGCCTTCGCATGGCCCGCAGCTTCTAGCACACGGCGCGGCGGCAGTCGCGCGGATTCTTTGCCGCGCGCGCGGCCCTTCGCTCGACGAACAGACTCTGCGCGCGGCGGCCGCCATGGCGC
>JBKPDC010000076.1:0-4733 GCA_046727715.1 Thermodesulfobacteriota bacterium | reverse complement strand
CGGTCCCGATACGACCGGTAGCGCTGCGCCTCCTCGTCGCGGTCGAGTCCGAACTCCGCCAGCGTGTACCGGTGCCGCCCGTGCTTGTCCTTGGGATGCTGGGCGAGGAACCGGCGCATGCGCTCCTCGGCGACGGGCGAGAGGACAAGGTCGAAGTGCTGGTAGATGCGGCGGACGGAGTCGAGCGGGTCGCGCACCAGGTCGTCGTAGCGCACGTCGTAGAAGCGGCCGTGGGGGACCAGGCCCTGGTCGCGAGCCCGCAGCGCGCGACCGAGGCCGTCGGCCCAGCGGCGCGTCATCTCCGGCCCGACCTGCATGGGGTCGATGTCGTCGCTGAACGTAGTGCGCAGGGCGTACGTGAGGCTGGCGAGTGACCCCACGACTTCGAGCGGGTCGCGGTGCGTGAGGATGACGGCGGCATCGGGGTAGACGTCGAAGAGCGCACGGATGCCGAAGAGGTGCGCGGGGGCCTTCAGAACCCACCGCTCGCCACGCCAGCGCCATTGCAGGTGCTGCAGGAAGCGCCGGTGTCCCTCGTAGCTCGGCCGCAGGTCCTGCGCCTCGAGCCACGCCTGGTAGCGCGGGACGCGGTGGCTGGTCTGGAACTGGAAGCTCAGGAACGAGTGGCTCGTGATGATGAGGCACTCCTCCGGCAGTCGCGCGCCCAGCTCGTGAATGCGCCGGAAGCCCGGATTCAGGCGGTGGAACCAGCGCAGCTGGCGCTCGGCGGCAGCGATGCGCGGGTCGTGATGGTGGTGGGCACGCTCCGGTGTCGGTGCCGGGAACATCATCTCCCAGCTGAGCGGCGCGCGGTGCACCGGATCCTGCGCCAGGAGCCCGTGCAGCAGCGTCGTGCCGGTGCGCGGGAGACCGGTGACGAAGAGCGGGCCGCTCACCGGCTGCACGGCGATGCCGGGGTGGCGCTTGCGTTCCCACTCCATCCGCAGCCGGTTCGAGAGCAGGCGGATCATGTCCTGCCGCGCCGCGATGCGGCCGAGAAAGCTGAGCCTGGCCTCGTCATCGAAGTCGGCGATGAGGCGTCGCAGCGGCTCGCGGAAGCGCGGGTCGCCGAAATCGTCGAGTCCGGTGCGCTGGCGTGCCTCCTCGAGGAACAGCTCGGCGTCGAGCCGCACCAGCGGGAGGCCGCCGGCGCGCTGGATCACACGATCGCCGCTGCGCAGCGCGCGCGCGAGCGCGCTCATGCCCGCCTCGCCTCGCGCCGCGCGTCGGCGACGGCCGCGGCGGCGTCGAGCTGCCACGCGATCAACCCCGGGATTCCCAGCACGAGCTCCCTCACCCGCTTCGCCAGCGACAGCGCGAGCGCGGTCTCGGGCGCGAGCCCCACCACCCGTCCGAGCATCACGTACCCGCCTTCCTGCACCCCGAGCGCGCCCGGCACCGCGAACGCGCCCGCGCGCACCGCCTGTCCGAGGCTCTCCAGCATGATCGCCTCCGCGAGACCGACCGGCTGCCCGATGAACCACAGCACGAGCCAGACCTCGCCGGTGCCGAGCAGCCAGCTCAGGAGATGCCACGCGCTCGCCGCGGCGATCGTCCGCCGCTGCCGATACAGCACCGCCACCGAGGCGTCGATCGCGTCGCCACCCGTCACCAGGCCGGCCCAGCGGCCGCGCCCGATCCGGACCAGCAGCTGCGCGAGCGCGCCGAACACGCCCTGGCGCTGCGCGGCGTAGAACGCCGCCAGGATGCTCCCCATGATGACCACACCCACCGCCACCGGCAGCGCGAGCGGGTGGCCGCCGATGTGGAGCAGGAGGAGCCCGAGGCCGACGACCGTGAAGACGACCTGGGTCAGCATGACGAGGGTGACGTCCACCACCACCGTGGCCCCCGCCACCGCGCCGCCCACCCCGGCGCGCGCCAGCAAGCCCGCCTTGACGATGTTGCCGCCGACCTGAAGCACCGGCAGCAGGCCGTTGATCGACTCGCCGATCCAGCGCGCCCACAGCACGGTTCGCATCGGCGGACGCAGCTCGCTGGGTAGCAAGCGACGCCACCCGATGGCGTCGCCGAGCATCGGGAGCACGTGGAACGCCGCGACGACGAGCAACCCCGCCCCGGCCGTGCGCAGTGCCAGCGCCACTTCGCTCGCGCCGTGCGTGACGAGGAGCGCCGTGAACAGCGCCAGCCCGACCAGGAGACCGGGGTACGCGACCCGCGGGATCGGCAGCGTGCCGCCCGCGTCGCGGTTCTGTCTTCTGTCGCGCGTCACCCTCGGCGGTTTCCGTCGAGAGACTGCCCGCCAGCTTGCTGTCCCATGCCCCGCGACCGTCTTATGTGTCCCTCGGGAGCAGGGTCAAGCCCGGGGCCTTCGCGTGCCAGCCGCCAGAGCCGCCAGGCACACCACATCGCGAAGAGCGGCGTGCCGACGGCGGTGCAGACCAGGAACGGCCCGAGCCATCCGAGCCAGGTGAGCGGCGCGATCACGTACAGGATGTCCTCGAGCTCGAACCCGCCGGCGATTGGCTGCTTGAACGCGCCCACTCCTCGCCGCCGCGCCATCTCGCCGCGCAGCGCGAAGATGGCCAGCAGCGACGCACCGCCGAGCACGCCGAGCGGCAGGCTCCAGTGCTGGAGCGGACCGTGACGGAGGCTCGCGCCCAAGCCCGCGAACAGCGACAGCTTCACGATCAGGTCGGCCGCCCGGTCGTAGCGATGACCGAACTCGGACACTTTGCCGGTGAGCCGCGCGAGCTCGCCGTCGGCGTGGTCGAGGATGGACGCGACCACCCAGCAGGCCGCACCGGCATCGACGGCGGCGGGGGTGGCCATGGCATAGAGCGCCGCGGCCCCCACGCCCACGACGAGCGCCGCGGTCGTGACGTGATTCGGGTGCACCCGCGTGTCGCGCAGCGGCAGGATCAGCGCGTGCGCGATGCGGCTGTCCCAGGGCTTCGTGGCCATCGGGCACGCTCCGGTAGCGCACCTCGTCGCCTGATGTCCAGCCACGCTGCCGTGCTTGACGTGGTCCGAGGCGCGGCATACGAGACGCCCGAGTGCGCGCCCTCCTGTGCTGTCTCATCGTCGTGCTCGTGGCGAGCGTGACGCGGGTTTCGGCGCACGCGGTGCTCACGAAGGCGTCGGTACGCGATACGCCCGTCCGGCCCGACACCGCCACCTCGGTGACGCTCACCTTCAACACCAGCATCGAAGCCGGGTTCACCCAGGTCGTGCTGCGCAGCGACGGGCCGGATCGCGTGCTCCCCGTCAGCCCCGGGGCGAAGGCGAGCGAGGTCGTCGTCGCCGTGCCGCCGCTGCCCGCGGGCATCTACGCGCTGCGCTACAAGGTGCTGGCCGCCGACGGCCACGTCACGGAGGGCGTGCAGCGGTTTCAGGTGGCCCCCGCGGAGTAGTCCGTGCAGGGGTTCGCGGACTTCTTCGACAGTCTCCTCGGCGGCGCGATCCTGGTCGCCCTGTCGGTGGCGCTCGGCGGTGTCGTGTTTGCGCTGCTCGTCGTCCCGCGGCAGGCCGGTGTGAGCGGGGCTGCCGTGCGCACCCGCTGCGCCGCGCTGGTGGCGCGTGCGGCCGTCGCCCTCGGCGCCTGCCAGCTCGCGGGGCTCGGGCTCAAGGTGCTCCTCCTGGCGGGCTACATCGGGCCGGACGCCTTCGCGCGCTTCCTCGGCACCCTGCAGTGTCGTGCGGGGTTCGCGCGGGTCGTCCTCGCGTTCGCGCTCGCCGGTGCCGCAGCACGGGCTCGCCGCCGCCCGGACGCGAGGGTCCCGTGGGTGGCCACCGCGCTCCTGGCGGCAGCCACTGCCACGAGCGGCGCCTGGCTCGTGCATGCGGCCGGCCGTCTCGAGCAGCGCGCCGCGCTGATGGTTCTGACGGTGCTGCACCAGGTGGGCGCAGCGGTGTGGGCGGGGGGCCTCGTGTGTCTGGGAGCGGTCTGGCGGCTCGGCCGGCGGGACGCCGCCGTCGGTGCGCTGTGGCCGGCGGTGGTCGCGCGTTTCTCGCCCCTGGCGCTCGCCGCCGTGCTCGGCCTGTGCGCGGTCGCGCTCCCGCTCGGCTGGCTCTACGTCGGCTCCTGGGACGGCCTCGTCGGGACGGGGTACGGCTCGCTCGTCGCCACCAAGGCCCTGCTTCTCGGCGCCGCGCTCGTGCTCGCGGCGGGAAACTTCGCCGCCGTGCGGGGCTTCCGGCGGCGCGGCGCCGTCGCCGCCCTGCGCGCGCGCGTGCCGTACCTGCTCGAGGCGGAGACGATCCTGGTCATCGCGCTGCTCTTCGCCGCCGCCAGCCTGTCGTCGCAGCCGCCGGCACGCGACGTCACCTCCGAGCGCGCCACGGTGGCCGAGGTCGCCCAGGTGTTCCGCCCCAAGTGGCCGTCGCTGCGCACGCCGTCGGTGGACACCATGCTCCGGAGCGCGTCCGACCCGTACGCGGCGGTCGGGGGCGAGCGCACCCATGCCGCGTACTCCTGGTCGAACTTCAGCCACAACGTCGCCGGGCTCGTGCTGCTCGCAATGAGCGTGCTCGCGCTGTGCGCGAGCCGTCCGGGAGTGCGCTGGGCGCGACACTGGCCGCTCGGCATCGCGCTGCTCGGCGTCTTCGTCTTTCTGCGCTCCATGGCCGTCGACGCCGTGTGGCCGTTCGGGCCGCGCGGTTTCTGGGCAACCACCCTGGTGAGCCCCGAAGATCTCCAGCACCGCCTCGCCGGCGTCCTCGCCGTCACCCTGGGGCTCGTCGAATGGCGCGCGCGTCGTGACGAGCGCGCC
>JBKPDC010000075.1:0-5310 GCA_046727715.1 Thermodesulfobacteriota bacterium | reverse complement strand
AGGTCGATGCCGGCGTCGACTGAAGCCCGAGTCACGCGAACGCCATGACGAACCGTTCGCACGTTCTCGTCACCGGCGGCGCAGGATTCATCGGCAGCCATACGGTCGATCTGCTGATGGGAAGGGGCCATCGCGTCTCGGTGCTGGACGATCTCTCGACCGGACGCCTCACGAACCTCGCGCAATGGGAGAGCCATCCGAACTTCGCGTTCGTCCACGGCGACGTCACGAGCGATCCGACGGCAGCGTTCGATCGAGTGCTGCGACGTCACGGCCGTGTCGACCGCATCGCCCACTTCGCGGCGCAGACCGCGGTGCCGATCTCCATGGACGATCCGGTCGCCGACATCCAGGTGAACCTGTGCGGCACCGCCCGCATCCTCGAATACGCGCGCAAGCACCAAGTCGCGAAGGTGTTCTTCGCCTCCTCCTCGGCGGTCTACGACGACGACGCGCCGGTACCGGTGTCCGAGGACTCCAGCGCCCGCCCCGCATCGCCCTACGGCGTCGACAAGCTGGCGGCAGAGCTGTACCTCGACTACTACGCCCGCCTGCACGGGCTGACGTTCACCGCGCTCCGCTTCATGAACGTCTACGGCCCGCGCCAGGATCCCCGCAGCTGGTATTCGGGCGTGATCTCGATCTTCCTCGACCGCGCCGCGTCCGGCCAGCCCATCACCATCTTCGCCGACGGCGAGCAGACGCGCGACTTCGTGTACGTCACCGACGTCGCGGACGCGGTGGTCCATGCCCTGACGACCGATGCCGGCAACAACGCCATCGTCAACATCGGGACCGGCATTGAAGTCACCATCAACGCGCTGGCGCGCACCATTCTGGAACTGACCAGGTCTGCTTCGGCGGTCCGTTACGAGCCCGCGCGCCCGGGCGACATTCGCCGCTCGGTCACGACGATGGACAAGGCCGTCGCCCTGCTGCGCTTCCACCCCCGCGTCGAGCTGCGCGAGGGGCTGGAGCGGACGCTCGCCTGGGTCCGGCAGCACGAGAGCCGATCTGTCGCCCGGTCGGATCCTCCGGCCTGACGCCATTCGGCGAGCCCTTCGTTGTGTACACGGGAACGATGTGGTAGCGGCGACGCGGGATGCGGAAGACGCTGTTCCTGAACCCCCCGTCGTTCGAGGGGTTCGACGGCGGGGCGGGATCGCGCTACCAGGCGCGGCGCGAGGTGCGCTCGTTCTGGTTTCCGACCTGGCTGGCACAGCCGGCGGCGATGGTGCCGGGCAGCAAGCTGATCGACGCGCCGCCGGCGGACCTGACGCTGGGCGACGTCCTGAGCGTCGCCAACCACTACGAGCTGTGCTTCATCCACACGAGCACGCCGTCGTTCCAGGCCGACGTCAAGACGGCGGAAGCGATGAAGGAGACGAACCCGCGGCTGCAGATCGGCTTCGTCGGGCCGCACGTCGCCATCCTGCCGGAGGAGTCGCTGGCGGCCTCGACGGCCATCGACTTCGTGACCCGCCTGGAGTTCGACTACACGTGCAAGGAAGTCGCCGAGGGCCGGCCGTTGGCGGAGATCGACGGCCTGAGCTACCGCGCGCCGAGCGGGGAGATCGTCCACACCCGCGACCGGGCGCTCACCGACATGGAGTCGCTGCCCTGGACGGTGGACGTGATCCGGCGCGACCTGCGGGTGGAGGACTACGAGATCGGTGAGGCGCTCTATCCCTACGTCTCGTTCTATGCCGGACGGGGATGTCGCTCGAAGTGCACGTTCTGCCTGTGGCCGTACACAGTGGGCGGCCACACCTACCGCGTTCGCAGCCCGCAGAACGTGGTCGGCGAGGTGCGGCGGGCGACGGAGTACTTCCCGCAGCTGCGCGAGGTGTTCTTCGACGACGACACCCTGACCGACGCGCGGCCGTGGGTGGAGGACGTGGCGCGGGGGCTCGGCGAGGTGCTGGTGCCGAAAGGGATGACCTGGAGCACGAACGCCAAGGTCAACGTGCCGTACGACACGCTGAAGGTGCTCAAGGAGAACGGGCTGCGGCTGCTGACGGTCGGGTTCGAGACCGGGAGCCAGCAGATCCTCAACAACATCAAGAAGGGGATGAAGGTCGAGTGGGCGCACGAGTTTGCGGCCAACTGCCACCAGCTCGGGATCAAGATGCACGGGACGTTCGTCGTGGGTCTGCCGGGGGAGACGCAGGAGACGATCCGGGAGACCATCGAGTTCGTGAAGCGGATCAACCCGCACACCATCCAGGTGTCGCTGCCGGCGCCGCTGCCGGGGACGTACCTGTACGAGCAGGCGAAGCGTGAAGGGTGGCTGCGTGACGAGGCGGGCGAGATGCTCGCCCAGCAGGGCTTCCAGGTGACATCGCTCGAGTACCCGCACCTCTCGCACCAGGAGATCTTCGAGATGCAGGAGCGGCTCTACCGCGCGTTCTTCTTCCGGCCGAGCAAGATCGCGGAGATCTGCTGGGAGATGCTGAAGAGCCCGATGGTCCTGCGCCGGCGCCTGCGCGAGGGAGTGGAGTTCCTGCACTACCTGCGCACGCGCCAGAACCGCCCGTCGAGCGGGGTCGCGGCCGGCACGGCCGCCTAGACGACGACCCGCGGCCGCGGGTCACGCGCTGCCGTTCTGGGCGGGCGGGCACGCAGCCGACGCCGCGAGTCGGCTCTTCCCGAGGAACCGGTCCCGGTAGGTGCGGTAGCGCTCGCGCTCCTCCTCGGGGTCGAGCCCGAACTGCGCCAGCGTGTAGCGGTGCGCGCCGTACTTCTCCTTGGGCGTCTCCGCAAGGAACCGTTGCATGCGTGCTTCGACGGCCGGCGCGAGCTCCATGCCGAACCGGGTGTAGATCCTGCGCACGTGCGCGATCGGATCGGTGGCGAAATCGGCGTACACGAGATCGAGGAATTGCTCGGGAGCGGCGCCACCCACGTCGCGTGCCTCGAGACCGCGACGGATCTCGTCGGTCATCCCCTCCGTCACCTCGCGGCCGATCCGGCGCGGGTCGATGGCATCGGTGAAGCTCAGGCGCAGAGTCGCGTGCAGGCTGCACTCCGATGCGAGCACCTCGAGCGGCTCGCGGTGGGTCATGATCACACGAGCGTCGGGATAGACCGAGAGCAGCGCGCCCAGGTTGGGAAGATGGACCGGCGCCTTCAGGACCCAACGCTCGCCGCGACAGTGGTGCTGCAAGTGCTGGAGAAAGCGTCGGTGCAGCTCGTACCTGGGCCGCGCATCCTGCGTGTCACACCAGCGCGAGTAGGACGGCACGTCGTACATCGAGGCGAACTGGGAGCCGATGAACGAGTGGGCGATGATGATCACGCACTCCTCGGGCATCCGGGCGCCGACGTCGTGGATCACCCGGAACTCCGGCGTGAGCCGCTGAAACCACCGCAGCTCGCGCTCGACCTTGGCGATCCGCGGATCGTGATCGTACGTGGCGCGCTGCGGGGCAGGTGACGGGTTGAGCATCTCCCAGGTCCGCGGAACGCGATTGGCCGGATCCTGAGCCAGCAGACCGTGCAGCAGCGTCGAGCCGCTACGCGGCATGCCCGTGATGAAGATCGGCCGGCGGATGTCCTCGGCGGCGATCGCTGCATCGCGGCGGCGATCCCGCTCGACGCGGAAGCGGTTCGCCAGCAGGCGGATGATGTCCTCGCGCACCGCGACACGCCCCATCAGGTTGAGCCTGGCCTCGCTCTCCAGCGCGTCGACCAGGCGGTGCAGGCCCTCGAGAAACGAGGTGTCCTCGACCTCGTCGACCCCCGCCCTGCGACGCGCCACGTCGAGCAGGTGGGTCGCGTCGAGTCGCAGGAGCGACCGGGCGGGGCGCTCGGCCACCCGCGCTCCCACCCGGATCGCCGCTCGCAGCGCCCCCCAGGGCGCGTCCGCGAGGCGCGTCACTCGAGCTCCGTCACGATCCGAGCGCCGCGGCGTGAGAGCGGCGCCGCGGCGGATCGGGCACGCCACGCGAGGAGGCCGGGCACACCGAAGATCACATCGCGCGCGCGCCCGATGAGGGAGAGCGCAAGAGCGGCGTCCGGCGGCACCCCGAGCAGCCTGCCCAGGAGGAGGTAGCTGGCCTCCTGGACGCCAAGGGCCCCCGGCACGAAGAAGGCCGCGGTCCGGACGATCTCCGCGAGGCTCTGCCACATGATCGCGGAAGCGAAGCTGACGGTGTGTCCGAGGTAGTGCAGCGTGAGCCACACCTCGGTCGTGCCCATGAGCCAGCCGAGCCCATGCCACGCGACGGCGGCGAGGAGCGCCCGCCGGTTGCGATAGAGGCGATGCACCTCCCGGTCGAGCGCCGCCGCCGAACCCGAGATCGCGAGCTGCGCCGGCGACTGCACGAACCGTTCGACCAGCCGCGCCCCCGCGCCGAACAAACCGCGCCGCTGCGCCAGGACGAAGCCGGCGAGCATGGAGGCGGGGACGAGCACGCCGACGAGCACGCGGCCGACCAGCGCGCCGGCGTCGAAGTAGGCGACGAGCAGGCACAGGCCCATCAGCGTCAAGGGCAGCTGCGTCGCCATGATGACGGTCATGTCCACCAGCACGCTCGCGCCGGCGGTCGGACCCGCGATCCCTGTGCCGGCCAGCGCGCGCGCCCGCACCACGTTGCCGCCCACCCCCATGACGGGCAGCAGATCGTTCACCGACTCCGCGAGCCAGCGCCCCCACACGAACATGCCGGCCGGCGGCCGGTGCTCGCCGGCCAGCACCGCGCGCCACCTCATGCCATCGGCGGTCAGCTGCGCCAGGTGTACCAGCAGGATCACCAGGAGCCCGCTTCCCACACCCGCGACGGCCGCGGTCACGTTGCCGACGCCCTGCCGGACCACCAGCGCGACGCACAGGGCCACGCCCAGCGTCAGCCCCCACCTGGCAAGACGGCGGATGGGCGGAGCCTCCGTGCCGGACCATCCCATGCCTGTCAGACCGTTGTCGCGTCGACCGGATCGCGTGCGGGCTCGCCGCCCGGTCGTGCTGGCCGGGGCGCCGCGGACCGGCGTGCCGGGAGCCGCTCGAGCACGCTCAGCGCGACCCGTGCGAAGGCGGGTCCGAGTCGGGGCACGATCAGACGGCGGTCGAAGCCGGCCAGCCGACGCTCGTTCTCGGCGAGGCACCGCGAGAGGACCAGCGTCGGCGTGAGATCGTCGACGAACGCGCTGGCGCCGGTGACGAGGAAATCCTCCCCCTCGGGTGTGTCGTCGTCGCGTACCAGGTCGACGAGCTTCCGCAGCGCCTTCGCATAGTGCCAGAGCGCCTTCGGGTGCCGCAGGGCGCGCGCAACCGGGCCGCGGTTCGCCTGACGATGGGCGAACCAGTTGATG
>JBKPDC010000074.1:0-7572 GCA_046727715.1 Thermodesulfobacteriota bacterium | reverse complement strand
CCGCGCCCGCTCTCGGAGGAGGCGGAGCGCGTGATCGGCCTCATCGTCGCCACCGGCGGCGCGCTCGGAGACGCCTGCTGATGGCCGACCGAGACGACGACCTCCTCGGCAACCGCACTCTCGCGCGCTTCGACGTGTGTGTCATCGGCAGCGGCGCCGGGGGCGGCGCGGCGGCGCACGTGCTCACCGCGGCGGGGAAGACCGTGCTCGTCCTCGAGGCGGGGCCGAACCCGTTCCCGGACCTCGACCAGCCCGGGACGCTCGCGCCCCCGCTGCATTCGAACGACGAGCTCAAGTACGCGGTCCGAAACTTCATCACGCCGTTCCCCGACCTCGAGCCGCGCACGTTCCGCGCCGACGCGGCCGCCGCGGCGCGCATCCACCCCGACGTCAACGTCCTGCCGAAGTGCGTCGGTGGTGCGTGGTCGCACGCCGACATGAAGTCGCCGCGCTTCACGGGCGTGGACTTCGAGCTGGTCACCGCCATGCAGCGGGCGAAGGAGCGCCACCCGAGCCTCGAGGTGCCAGGTTTCTTCGGCGACGCCGCGAGCGCCAACTTCGCCGACTGGCCGTTCCGCTACGACGACCTGGAGCCGTTCTACGTCGAGGCGGAGCGGCTGATCGGCGTCGCCGGCGACGAGTCGAACCCGTTCGCGCCTCCGCGCTCGGCGCCGTACCCGATGCCGGCGCACGAGGACATGTACCTCGCGCACATCCTGCGCGACGGCGCGAGCCGCACGCCGTTCCTGGGTGGCCCCCTCTCGCCCCACAAGTACCCCGCCGCGATCGCATCGCGCTTCTACGACGCCGACGCGCCCGATCTGACCCGGCCGCCGTGCAACCAGTGCGGCCTGTGCAGCGGCTTCGGCTGCCCGAACCACGCCAAGGGGTCGCCGGCCGTGACCACGTTGCGGCGCGCGCTGCTCACCGGGCGATGCCAGCTGCGGTTCAACTGCCACGTGACCCTGCTGCGCAACGACGGCGGGCACATCGCCGGCGTCGAGTACGTCGACGGGACGGGGAACCGGCAGGCTGCGACCGCGGACGCCTACGTGCTCGCCGGCTCGGCCATCGAGTCGGCTCGGCTGTGCCTGCTTTCGCCCACCCCGGCCGGGGACGTCCTCGGCAACGCGAGCGGACAGGTCGGGCAGAACCTCATGTTTCACTTCCAGAGCAACGTGAACGGCTTCTTTCCCCGTCGCGTGCACGGCCAGCGCGGCATGGCGGTGACCAGCGGGCTGTCGGACTTCCGCGGCGTCGAGGCCGGCGGCGGCGAGGTGCGCGTAGTCGAGACGCCGCTCGGGGCGCGCGCCTACCTGGGCGGCGTGTGCGAGTTCAGCGCGTCGCAAGGTCTCACCATCACCGAGGACGGCGACGTGTACGCCTTCCAGCTCCCGGTGCTCGCGCTCGGCCAGCCGCTCAAGAACGCGCTCCGCGACCAGCCCATCGGGCAGCATCTCTTCGGGCTCCTGATGCAGGGCGAGGACGCACCCGTGCGCTCGAACGACGTGACGCTCGACCCGAGCGTCCGCGACGTCTTCGGTCTGCCCGTGCCCCGGATCACCTACAAGAACCACCCCTTCGAGCTCGAGAGCCGGCGGTTCTACCTCCCCGTGATGAAGCAGGTGGTCGCCAACGCGGGCACCACGCGGGTCTTCGCCACCCCCTGTGACTTCCAGCTCGGCGGCCCGCCGACGTCGCGGCACGTGACGGGCACGCTCCGCATGGGCGCGGATGCGACGACGTCCGTCACCCGTCCCGACGGTCGCTTCCACGACGTCGACAACCTGTACTGTTGTGACGGGAGCGTCTTCCCCACCGGCGCGGGGTGGAACCCCACGCTCACCATCGTCGCCGTCGCGCTCAAGACCGCGCACGGCCTGGCGAGCGGCTGACGCGCGCGCACATACCTTGACGCGTGTCGTCGGCCGGCGTAGCCGGATCGCATGCTGTACGGCGTGCAGATGTTCGCCACCCACTACGCCATCCGTCCCGACGAGCTGGCGCGCGAGGCGGAGGCGCGCGGGTTCGAGTCGGTCTGGTTCCCCGAGCACACGCACATCCCCGTCTCGCGTCGCAGCCCCTGGCCGGGCGGCCCGGTCCTGCCGAAGGAGTACTTTCACACGTACGACCTGTTCGTCGCCCTCGCCATGGCGGCGGCGGTGACGAGCCGGATCAAGGTGGCGTCGGGCATCTGCTTGCTGGTCGAGCGCGACCCCATCGTCACCGCGAAGGAAGTGGCCTCGCTCGACGACCTCTCGCGTGGTCGCATGCTCTTCGGCATCGGCGCGGGCTGGAACGCCGAGGAGATGGAGAACCACGGTACCGTCTTCCGCACGCGCTGGAGGCTGCTCAAGGAGCGCGTCCAGGCGCTGAAGGCGATCTGGGCCGAGGACGAGGCCAGCTTCGACGGGGAGTTCGTGCACTTCGAGCCGATCTGGTCGTGGCCGAAGCCGGTGCAGCGGCCGCATCCACCGGTCATCCTCGGTGCGCACGGGCCGAGGGCCCTGGCGCGCGTCGTGGACTACTGCGACGGCTGGATTCCCATCGGCGTGCGCGCCGGAGACCTGGCGGCGGAGATCGGCGCGCTGCGCCGCCTCGCCGAGGAGAAGGGGCGCGACCCCGCCAGCATCTCGATCAATGTCTACGGAACGCCCGCCGCTCGGGACGCGCTCGCGGATCTGCGTGACGCCGGCGTCACGCGCGCGATCTTCGGCTTGCCACCCGCCGGCCGCGACAAGGTCCTGCCGCTGCTCGACCGCTACGCCGAGGTCGTGCGATCCCTCGCGTCGTGAGGTCCGGGCCGGCGCTTCCGTGACCACGCTCCGCGTCGTCGGTGCCCTGCGCGACGTGCCGCGTGCCGCCTGGGATGCGCTCGTCGGTGACGGCTCGCCCTTTCTCGAATGGGCATGGCTGGTCGCGCTCGAGGAGGCCGGGGCGGTCGGGGGGAGGACGGGTTGGCTGCCGCAGCACCTGACGCTCTGGGACGGCGCCCGGCTGGTCGGCGCCTGTCCGCTCTACGTCAAGGATCACAGCCGGGGCGAGTTCGTATTCGATCACGGCTGGGCGGCGGCGGCGCACCGGGCGCGCATCCCGTACTACCCGAAGCTGCTCGTCGGTGTGCCGTTCACGCCCGTCACGGGGCAGCGCTTCCTCGCCGCCCCCGGCGTCCACTCCGCGGTCGCGGCCCAGCTCGCGGCGGCGCTCGAGGAGGTCTGTACACGGCAGGAGTTCTCGTCGGTGCACGTCAACTTCTGTCTCGAGGACGACCGCGCCGTGCTCGCCGCGCGCGGGTGGCTACAGCGGACGGGATACCAGTATCACTGGACCAACCGCGGCTTCCGGACCTTCGACGACTACTTGGGCAGCCTGCGCAGCAAGCGCCGGAACCAGGCGCGGCGCGAGCGACGCGCGCTGGAGGAGCAGCGGGTCGTCATCGAGACGTTCATGGGCGACGACGTGCCGGAGGCGCTCGTGCCGGTCGTCTACCGGCTCTACCGGGCCACTGTGGACGGCAACCCGTGGGGCCAGCGCTATCTGAACCGCCGCGTCTTCGACCTGCTCTGGGAGCGGTGGCGCGACCGTCTGTGCGTGATCCTCGCCCGCCGCGACGGCGAGGTGATCGCGGGCACGTTCAACGTGCAGAAGGCCGGGGTGCTGTACGGCCGGTACTGGGGCGCCCTCCAGCCGCTGCGACATCTCCACTTCAACGTCGGCTACTACGCCGCCATCGAGCATTGCATCGTCCGCGGTCTGGGGCGCTTCGAGCCCGGGGCGGGCGGCGAATTCAAGCACCTGCGCGGCTTCGACGCCGCAGAGACGCGGAGCATGCACTGGATCCTCGACCCGCGGCTGCGGGGCGCGCTGGCGGACTACCTGGTGCACGAGCGCGCGCACGTCGCCGACGAGATGGAGTGGCTGGACGACAACACGGCGTACAAGCGCGACGGCTGAGGGCCGGCGCGGCGGTGCCGGCGACTGGGTGCGCGCGGAGAGCGACTCGAGAGACGCGGCCTCACACGGTGGGCGCGGGTCCGGGCGGCTCGGGGAGGGAACGGGCGGCCGGTCCACTCTCGTCGGCGCCAGCGGTCGACACTGTGAGGCGTCGTGGAGGGACCCGTTTCCCGAGGCCCACCCCGACGACGCCCGTCCGACGTCCAACTCGAGTCGGTCTCCTATTCCCGACCGTGCGCGTATCGCGCCCGCAGCGCACCGACGTACGGGACACAGCTCCGGCGCTCCTTCACCAGCGCACACGCCGCGTCGAGCGTGAGGCCGCGGTGGACGTGCAGGTAGGCGATCGCCACCGTCGGTGCGCGGTTGTAGCCGGCGTTGCAGTGCAGGTAGACGCGGCCGCCGAGGCCGATGAGCGCGTCGAGGCGCGTGACCGCCACGGGGAGCCGCGCAGCCAGCGCCACCAGATCGCCGTCGGCGACTGGTAGGCGCTCGAAGGCAAGGCCGAGCGCGGCAGATGCGGCTTCGAGGTCCGTGGGGCGAATCCGCTTGCTCGCAAGGTCGGCGTCGTCCTGGAGGCTCAGCACGGCGGTCACGCCGTGGGTGTCGCGCAGCCAGGCCAGGTCCTCCACGCGCGGGTACTCGCCGACCAGCAGCTCGGGGAGGACCGCGTCGAAGGTGGGTGGCATCGGTCGTACCGCGCCAGCGGCCAGCCCATACCAGGCGTCGTGGTTCACGCGGGGTCGACGGGCGCCGGCGCGGCCGCGGCGTCGAGGGAGGCGAACGCGAAGCGGAGCCCATCGTCGCCGGCGTCGATCTCCACGCGACCGCCGTCTTGCAGCCGGCCGAACAGCATCTCGTCGGCAAGAGGCCGCTTTACGTGTTCCTGGATGAGGCGCCCCATGGGCCGCGCGCCGAAGGTTCGGTCGTAGCCGCGCTCGGCGAGCCAGCGGCGCGCCGCCGGCGTCAGCTCGACGCTGACGCGCTTGGCGGCCAGCTGGGCGTCGAGCTGCGTCATGAACTTGTCGACGACGCGCTCGACCGCGTCTGGGTCGAGCGGCGCGAAGTGGACCACGGCGTCGAGGCGGTTGCGGAACTCCGGGCTGAAGAGCCGCTCGAGCGCGCGCTGCCCTTTCTCGGCGTTCGACACCGCCCCGAAGCCGATGGCGGCGGCGGCCATCTCCTGGGCGCCGGCGTTCGTGGTCATGATGAGCACGACGTGCCGGAAATCGGCCTTGCGGCCCGTGGCGTCGGTGAGCGTGGCGTGGTCCATCACCTGGAGCAGGATGTTGAAGAGATCAGGGTGGGCCTTCTCGATCTCGTCGAGCAGCAGCACCGCGTGCGGGGTGCGGCGGATCGCGTCGGTGAGGAGCCCGCCCTGGTCGAACCCGACGTATCCTGGTGGCGCGCCGATGAGCCGCGACACCGTGTGCTTCTCCATGTACTCGCTCATGTCGAAGCGCAGGAACTCGACGCCCAGCGCCGCCGCCAGCTGCTTCGCCAGCTCGGTCTTCCCCACGCCGGTGGGGCCCTCGAAGAGGAACGACCCGACCGGCTTATCGGGTGTGCCGAGCCCAGCGCGCGCAAGCCGGATGGCGGAGACGACCTGCGCCACCGCGCCGTCCTGGCCGAACACGAGCAGCTTCAGATCGCGGTCGAGCGTCTCGAGGCGCTCGCGATCCGAGGTGGAGACCTGGCGCGGTGGGATGCGGGCCATCGTGGCGATGATGTGCTCGATGTCGTCGGTGCCGACGGTCTTGCGGGTCTCGCTCTCGGCCGCCACCTGTGCGGCCGCGCCGGCTTCGTCGATGACGTCGATGGCCTTGTCGGGAAGGAAGCGATCGTGGACGTGCTTGGCCGACAGCTCGGCGGCAGCGTTGAGGGCGTCGTCGGTGTAGGTGACGCGGTGGTGCTCCTCGTATGGTCCCTTCAGCCCGCGCAGGATCTCGACCGTCTCCTCGACGCTGGGCTCCGTCAGCTCGATCTTCTGGAAACGACGGGCGAGTGCCCGGTCGCGCTCGAAGTGCTGCTTGAAGTCCTGGAACGTCGTGGCGCCGATGCAGCGCAAATCGCCGCTCGCCAGCGCGGGCTTGAGCAGGTTGGAGGCGTCCATGGAGCCGCCGTGCGTCGCGCCGGCGCCGACCACGGTGTGGATCTCGTCGATGAAGAGGATGGCGCCGGGCTTCTGCCGCAGCGCGGCCAGCACGGCCTTCAGCCGCGCCTCGAACTCGCCCCGGAACTTGGTGCCCGCGATGAGCGCCCCCATGTCGAGCGCGAAGATCTGCGCGTCGCGGAGCCCGGCGGGCACCTCCTTCCCGTGGATCCGGAGCGCGAGGCCTTCGACGATGGCCGTCTTGCCGACGCCGGGATCGCCCACGAAGACGGGGTTGTTCTTGCGACGGCGGCAGAGCACGTGGACGGTGCGCTCGAGCTCGCGGGTCCGCCCGATGAGGGGATCGATCTTGCCTGCGGCGGCACGCTCGACCAGGTTGATGGTGAAGCTGGCGAGCGGGTCGCGCGTGGCCGCGGCCTCGTCGTCGTCGCCGCCCTCGCCGGAGGGTTGGGCCTCCGGGGCGGCGGGCACGCGCGGGATGCCGTGCGAGAGGTAGGTGATGACGTCGAGCCGGGTGATGCCCTGCTGCGAGAGCAGGAAGGCGGCGTGCGACTCCGGTTCGCGGAAGATGGCGGCGAGCAGGTTTCGGCCGTCGATCTCCTCCCGCCCTGCCGATTGCACGTGTGCCGCGGCGCGCTGGAGAACGCGCTGGAAACCCAGCGTCTGCTGCGGCGGGCGATCCTCCCCGACGGGCAGCGTGTCGACCTGCTCGTCCAGGTACCCCTCCAGCTCGCGCAGCAGCTGGGGCAGGTTGCCGCCACAAGCGCGGATGACCTCCGCCACCGCCTCGTCGTGCAGCAATGCCCACAGGACGTGCTCGAGCGTGAGAAACTCGTGCCGGCGTCGCCGCGCCTCGCGCACCGCCAGGCCGAGGCTGGTTTCCAGGGCTCGCGACAGGCGCATGCTCAGGCCTCCTCCATACTGCAGCGAAGCGGGAACTCGTGCTCCCGGGCGAGCGCGTCGACCTGTGCCACTCGGGTCTCCGCGACCTCGCGCGAGTAGACGCCTGCGACACCGATGCCGCTGCGGTGGACGTGCAGCATGATCTGGGTGGCGGTGGTCTCGTCGTGGTGGAAGACCGCCTGGAGCACCCAAACCACGAACTCCATCGTGGTGTAGTCGTCGTTATGCAGGAGGACCTTCCAGCGGTTGGGGCGGGCGAGCTTCTCCTTGGTCTGGGTGCGCTCGACCACCTTGACGTCGCCCTGCTCGCGGCGCTCGGCCATGACCTCAGATTTAAGCGGGATCGACGGGCCGGGGCAACGGCAGCGGATCTACTCGCTACCGATCGCCGCCACGCTGGCACCGGCTGGCCTCCTCGATGTGGGGCGATCCGTCACGCAGCCGCGCGCGTCAGCGGTCGGTCGTCGGAGGGTCTTCGGGTGTCCGTGCCGCCTCGAGCGCGCCGCCGCGCCGCCACATCCAACACGAGTCGGGACGGCCGCCCATGCCGAGCAGCCAGCGCTCGCCCTGCGCCACGACCGGCCAGGCATCGGAGAGCGCGG
>JBKPDC010000073.1:0-8315 GCA_046727715.1 Thermodesulfobacteriota bacterium | reverse complement strand
TCGACGAACCCGCTCGAGAGGAACTTCCAGTTGTCGACCACCTTGATCGTCGTGCGGAGCGTCCAGAGCGGGATGCGCGCCTCGTCGACGTCCTGGAAGAATCCCGGCGCGGCCAGCAGCAGGTCGAACGGGTTCTGCACGTCGAGCAGCGCGATGGTGTCCGACTCGCCCCAGGAGATGGCCTGGCGACCCACGCGGACGAAGACGGGACCCTTCGTGTAGTCGATGTACAGCTCGTTGATGCGGTTTCGGCTGGCGTAGATGTGGCGCGGGTTCTTGTTCTCGTCGTTGAAGAAATAGCTCTCCTTGCCGACGTCGTCGCTCTGCGAGAACCGCGTGGTGCCGAACATGGTGTTTCTGGTGGGGCGGAAGTCGCTGTTCGCGTTCCGCAACCGGGCGTCCCACTCGGGATTCAGGTAGTCATAGAGGCCGTCGTAGAAGCCCCACCACGCGAAGCGGAACTTCAAGTCGTCCGGCGCCAGCCACTTGAGCCCCCGCACGTTCTGCGTCCACGTCGTGTAGTCGGTGAGCTTGGCATCGAACTCGGGGTTGTAGAAGTTCCGATGCTGACCGAGATCGCCTGCACTGTACGTTGGCGGGCACGTTCGCGGGTCGTTCGTCAAGAGGAGGCGCTTCTGCCCGGGCGGCACGCCGATGGTGGTGAAGACGGGCCCGCATCCCTGCCGCGCGGAGTCCTCGGTCAGGATGCCGAGCTGCGAGTAGGCGCGCAGGCGGACATCGAAGTGACGGCCGCTGTCGAGGTAGTACGCTTCGGAGGTGGCTCCGCAGCCGAGGACCGCTGCAACGCCGAGACCCAGCCAACCAGCCCACGTCCGCATATGGCGGCGGCTATCGAGAATCCCAGAGAAAATGTCAAGGCTTTTCGAGGGCACGTTCGCGCCGCAGCGCGTCCACCAACCTCGCCTTGAGCTGCTCCAGCAGTCGCGTCCCCCGTTCGGGGGAATCGTCGCCGAGGAAGCCCTGCACGAGGATGCCGTGCAGGGCGCTCATCACGAGGCCGGCGTCGAGCGTCGGCGAGATGTCCTCCCGGAAGAGTCCCTTCTCGCGTCCGCTCTGCAGGATGTCGACCAGCAGGTTCAGGAACACACGCTGCAGCTGGCCCATGTGGCCCGCGAGGTCGTCCGGGTGCTTCTCGTCGCGCAGGATGAGGCTCAGAAAGAACTTGACGGAGTAGACGTTTTTCGAGACGAAGGCGTAGTACTCGTCGATCAGCCGTTTGATCTGGTCGACCTCCGACAGGCCCTCCAGGTCGTCGAGCACGTTGATGAAGTACGGCTCGAGCGTGCGCTGCACCGCGGTACGGAAGAGCGTCTCCTTGTTGTCGAAGTGCCAGAAGATGAGGGCCTTCGAGACCTCGGCCTCCTTCGCGACCTGCGACAGCGAGGTGTTGGCGTAGCCCTGCGCCGAGAACAGCCGGACCGCGGTGGTGATGATCTTCTCCCGCGCCTCCATGTGAGCCTTCGTGGCCGACCGGCCCGGGCAGTGTCAATGCCGGTCCCGGCGCGTTGACGATGCCGGGGGCGGACGCCTACAACCGGGGCTCGAGCTGGCATCACGGAGGAGCGATGGAAGACAGCAAGGACCGTCTGGGCAAGCGCCTGAAGGAGAAGGAGAAGGGGGAGGAGGACCGCTACTTCGCCGAGAAGGACCGCGCGGCGCTCGAGCGACTCAAGAAGGCGCAGAATCTCGACGTGGTCGCGCTGGCGCTCGGACACTGCCCGCGCTGCGGGGCGGCGCTCGTCCCGACCAAGCTCCACGGGGTCGAGGTGCGGCAGTGCCCGGCCGACTGCGGACTCTGGCTCGACAAGGGCGAGCTCGAGGTCATCGCCCAGCGCGAGCACGACAGCTGGCTCGGCCGCCTGTTCTACCGCCCCAAGCTCGAGGAGTAGCGCACCACGGCGCCGCGATGTTCACCGGCATCATCGAGACCACCGCGCGGATCGAGCGCGCGACGTCGCGCGGCGGCGGGATGCGCCTCACGCTGGCTCCGACGCGCCGGCTGACTCGTCTGGCGCTCGGCGAGAGCATCGCGGTCAACGGCGCCTGTCTGACCGTCACGTCCGGCAACGGGAAGCACTTCACCGTGGATGCCTCGCCCGAGACCCTTCGGCGCACCACCGTGGGAGGTCTCACTCGAGGTTCCCGGGTGAACCTCGAGCGCGCGCTCCGCCTCGGCGACCGGCTCGGCGGCCACATCGTGCTCGGACACGTCGACGGCGTGGGGCGGCTCGATGCCATCACCCCCGAGGGGGACTGGGTGGTGTATCGCTTCCGCGCCCCGAAACTGATCTGGCCATATCTCGTGGAGAAGGGCTCGATCGCCGTCGACGGGGTGAGTCTCACCGTATTCCGCTGCCAGGACGGTCGCTTCACCGCAGCGCTCATCCCGCACACCTTGCGGGAGACCACGCTCGCGGAGCGCGTGCCGGGAGACCGCGTGAACCTCGAGGCCGACGTGCTGCTCAAGCACATCGAGGCGCTGCTGCTCGCCCGCCGGCGCGGCCGCTGACGGCGCTTGCCTGGCGCGCGACCGACCCGGTATCTCGCTTCCGACATGGCGGGTGACGCGATCTGTGTAGGCGACCGGGTGATCAACCTGCAGGTCCCGGGCGTGTTTCGGGTCGTGGCCCGTCACGGCGTCTTCCTGGACATCGAGACGGCCCAGGGCCTGCGGATGACGGTCAGCGAATCGGCCGTACGGAAGCTCGACGACGGCGCGCCGCCGGCGTCCGGGGGCGAGTAGGAGACCGACCCGAGACTTCGTCTCGGGTCGGGGTCGGACAGCAAGGCTCTCGTCTTCGGAGAATGCGAACGGCGTGCCGCGGCTTTCGCCCGATCCACCGACCGCTGCATGCTCGCCGCCCGGGCTCCCGTTCCGACCCGAGACGTAGTCTCGGGTCGGTCTCTACTCCGCGTCGTGGAAGATGATGCCGAGCGTGCGCCGCTCGCCCGAATGCACGTCGCTCACGCCGTGACGGACCGTGACGCGGTAGGTGCCACGCGCCCCCTCGACCGGCCGGTGGCGATTCGGAAAGATGACGGCCTGGCCCTGTGCCAGCACGATCGCCTGCCCGCGTGACTGGGCGCGCGGGCGTTGCTCGACGAGCAGGATCTCGCCGCCGGTGAAGTCGAGGTCTGGGCGGCTCAGCAGGATGGTCAGCTGGAGCGGGAAGGCCACCGCACCGTAGAGATCCTGGTGCAGGCAATTGTAGCCACCGGCCGTGTAACGCAACAGGAGCGGCGTCGGGCGGTGCTGGCCGCGTGCGGCGCAGGACGCGACGAAGGCGGCGAGGTCGGCCGGGAAGCGCTCGCCGCCGCCGAGCTTGGCCGTCCAGCGATTCGCGAGCGGCGCGAGGCGCGCGTAGATGTGGTGCCGGAGCGCCGCGACGAGCGCAGGCAACGGCTCCGCGAAATAGCGATATTCCCCGACGCCGAAGCGGTGCTGGGCCATGTCGATGTGGCTTCGGAAGCGCTCTCGCCGATCCCACAACCCCGACACTTGCCGGCATTCGACCGGGGTGAGGAGCGGCAGGGTGACGGCATGACCGCGCGCGTCGAGGTCGCGCGCGACCGCGCCCCAGTCGAGGCGCGCCACGCGTGTCTTCACGGATGTCATGCGACTCCGAACGGCGCCGCCTCCGCGGGCCCGGGGACCTCGTCGACGAGCGCTGCCACCGCATCCGCCGTCACCGGCGCGAGCAGGATGCCGTTGCGGTGGTGGCCTGTCGCCACGACGAGGTTCTCGAGCTCGGGGTGGCGAGCGATGAACGGCCCCCCGGTCGGCGCGCCTGGACGCAGCCCCGCCCACAGTCGGACGATGGGCCAGCCGAGGCCGGCGGGGACGATCCGGCGAACGTCGTCGAACAGCTCGAGCACGCCCTGCGCCGTCACCGCCTTCTCGAAATCCGCGTCCTCGACGGTGCCGCCGACGAGCACCTCGCCGCAGCGACGCGGCGTCAGGGAGCCGTTGCCGTGCCAGAGGACGCGACGCACCGGACGATCGGGCGGCCGCAGCGCGAGCATCTGGCCGCGCACCGGGACGACGGGCAGCGCGGGCGCCATGCCCGGTATCCGCGGGGACCAGGCGCCTGCGGCGAGCACGACACGGGCGGGCGACACCGTCCCATCGCCGACCTGCACGCGGAGCAGCCGGCTTCCCCGTCGCTCGGCGCCCCGCACCTCCGCGCCCGGTACCAGGTGCGCGCCGCGACGGCGAGCGGAGGCCGCCAGCGCCTCGAGCAGCCGCTCGCACGCCACGCGCCCATCGTCCGGATAGAGCGCGCACCCGCGTGCCGCGGTGGTCGCGGAGGGCTCTGCGGCGTGCAGGGCAGGCTGGTCGAGCCAGTCGGCCCGCAGTCCCTGCGCGCGGCGGCGCGCGATCTGCGCGCTCTGCGCCGCGACGTCGTCGTCGTCGAGACAGAGCGTGAGTACGCCGTCGAGATCGAGCTCCACGTCGATCCCCGTCTCCTCGTGCAGCGCCGCCGCCAGCGCGGGGAAGCGGTCCAGGCTCGCGCGACGCAACGCGAGGCGGGCGCCGTCGTCGTCACCGCTTGCTACCGAGAGGACGCCCGCGGCGGCCGACGAGGCTTCGCCTCCGATCGCCCCGCGGTCGACCAGCAGAACCGACCGCCCGGGTTCCGCGAGAGCGCGGGCCACCGCGCACCCGATCACACCCCCACCCACGACGAGCACATCGGGCGTCCGCGGAAGCATCACGGCTGCAGCGCCGCCGCGAGATGGACGAGCAGCTCGTGCACGTCGGCCACGATGCCGATGTCGGCCGCCTGCAAGATCGGCGCCTTCGGGCTCTTGTTTATCGCGACGATGGTGCCGGCACGACGCAGCCCGACCAGGTGCTCCATGGCCCCGCTGACCGCGAGCGCGACGTAGAGTCGCGGCGCGATCGCCCGCCCCGTGAGCCCCACCTGGTGCTGGCGGGGCAGCCACCCCGCGTCGGTCACCTCGCGCGTGGCGGCGATCGCGGCCCCGAGCCCGGACGCGAGCCGCTCGATGGCCGGCAGCGCCGCCGGTCCGCCGATGCCCTTGCCGACGCCCAGCACCAGCGCGGCCGTCTCCAGCGCCTCCGCGGCGTCGCCGCCCACTGCGCGGCGTCCCACCACCTGCACTCGACTGGTCACCGCCCCCGCGGGCAGGCGCTCGAGGACGACCTCGCGCGCGGGGTCGGGGCGCGCCGCGCGCAGCATTCCCGGGCGCACGGTCGCCATCTCGGGCCTGGTGCGGGAGAGGATCGGCGCGACGATCGCGCCGCCGAATGCCGGTTTGAGCTGCCGCACGTTCCCCTCGGCATCGACGTCGAGATCGATCGCATCTCCGGTGAGGCCGAGCCCGAGCCGCGCGGCCACGCGCGGCGCGAGGTCGCGGCCGCGCACCGTGGAGCCGAGGAGCACGAGCCGCGGCGCGCGCTGCCGGATGGCGTCGGCGAGGATGCTCGCATGCGCTTCGGTGGTGTAGGGATCGAGGCCGGCCGCATCGACCACGAGCACGCGGTCGGCTCCGGCGGCGGTGAGACCCGGCGCGTGGGCCTCGCCCCGTCCGATCACGAGGGCCTCCACCCGCGCGTCCAGCGGTCCCGCCAGCTGCGCGGCCTTGGCGAGCAACTCGGCCGTGATCGCGCGCGGGCCTGTGTGTCCCATCTCCGCCACCACCCAGATCGCCGGTCCATCCCCGCCCACGGGAGGCGGCAGGGGCGGGAGTTCCTCCAGGTGCGCTCCGAGCACGCCCAGCTCGAGCAATCGGGCATGCAGCCTCGCCGCGAGGGCCGGCGCGTCGGCGCCCTCGAGGAGCTCGCCCCGCCGGGTCGTCGGCACCTCTTCGATGTCGGCCACCCAGGTCGGCGAGCCGTCGGCACCCACCTCGGTGGCTGCCAGCCCGACGTCGGCCAGCCCGAGGGTCTCGATCGGCTTCTCCGCCGCCGCCTGGCGCTCGGCCCTTGAGGGGAAGCGCTCCTCGTGGAGATCCTCCGCGGCCGTGATCACTGCCGGCCACGGGCCGCGGACGTGCTCGAACCCCTCGTCGGTCTGGCGCTCGGCGTCAAAGGTGCCGGCGGCGAGGTCGAGGGTGAGGCTCCGCACGGCCGTCGCCTGCGGCAGGTCGAGGAGCTCCGCGACCTCCGGGCCCACCTGCCCGGTCTCCGCGTCCACGCTCGCCCGACCGAGCAGCACGAGGTCGGGGTGCTCGCGGCGCAGCAGAGCGGCCAGGGCACGCGACGTCGCGAGCGTATCGGACCCGGCGAGCGCCGGATCGCAGAGGTGGATGCCGCGGTCGGCGCCGAGGGCGAGACAGTACACCAGCGCCTCACGGGCCGCCGGCGGACCCATGGTGAGCGCGACGACCTCGCCGCCGTGGGCGTCGCGCAGGCGGAGCGCGCCGAGCAGCGCACGCACGTCGAAGCTGCTGGTCTCGCCGCGGACGCCGTCGCGAACCAGGCGGCGCGTCGTGGGATCGAAGCGCAGCTGGGACAGGAGGGGAACGTACTTGACGCAGACGGCGAAACGCATCGCGGCTCGTTTCAGCACATCTCTCCTGTCCGATGAAGCACAGGGCCGCCCGGGGATGCGTCTCGCGGCTGCGGGTGTCAGCGTTCGAGGCGCCGCCGCAGGTCGTGCAGCTCCTCCTCGAGCTCGCGTCCGCGCCGCGCCAGCCGCCGCACGTAGAGGAAGATGCCGAGCCACACGGCCGTGAAGGCGGCGAACAGATAGCCCAGATTGCCGTTCACGCCGCCGCGCCCTCGTGCGCTTCCACCACGCGGCGCAGCGCCGCCGTCTCCGCCTCGAGGCGCAGCGTGCGGACGCGCAGCTGCACGAGCCATGCGGCCAGCAGCAGCATGGCGACCGCCGAGACGTAGAGCGTGGCGCGCATCAGCGGGTCGGTGAGCCCCGACCCGCCTTCCTTGGTGGTGAGCACGGCGGGGTGGATGCCCTGGAGGAAGCGCACCGACACGCGGATCACCGGGATGTCGAGCACGCCGACGATGCCGAGCACGGCGGCGTAGCGCGCCGTTGCATCGTCGTCGCCGCCGAAGGCCCGCAGCATCAGATAGCCGGCGTAGATCGCCCACAGGATCACGGTCATCGTCAGGCGTGGGTCCCACGTCCACCACACGCCCCAGATGGGCCGGGCCCAGATCGGGCCGGTGACGAGAACCAGCGTGCAGAACAGCACCCCCACTTCGGCCGCGGCGTGCGCCAGGCGGTCCGCCACCCAGGAGCCCTTCCAGAGGTAGACGGCGCTCGCGCCGGCGACGATGAAGAAGCAGAGGAACGTGGCCCACGCCACCGGGACGTGGAAGTAGAAGATGCGCTGCACGATCCCCATCTGCGCCTCGGTGGGGACCACGACGAAGATCATCCACTGGGCGACCAGGAGGGCCACGAGCGTCGCCCAGGGCAGCAGCGCGTCCAGCGAGCGCATCAGTCATGGATTACCTGCTCGAAGAGCAGGATGCCAGCCACCAAAAAAATGACGTCGAACGCCACCAGGACACCCAGCGGACCTGCCGCGGCGCCGAGTCCGCCGCGCAGCGCCGCCTCGGTCGCCTTCACCCCGCCGATGAGCACGGGGACCAGCAGGGGGAGCAGGAGCAGGGGGAGCATCACCTCGCGCGCCCGTGCGCGCACCGTCATGGCGGCGAACAGCGTGGCGAGCGCGGCGAAGCCGACGTTGCCGAGGAAGAGCACGAGCAGCAGCGCGGGCAGCACGCCGCTTACGTCGGCGTGCAGCAGCACCGCAACGAGCGGGACGACGAGCGCCTGCATGACCCCGAGCAGCACCACGTTGGCCGCGAGCTTGCCGAGGTAGAGCGCGGCGGGGTCGAGCGGCGACGCCAGCACGCCTCCCAGGCAGTCGTTCTCGCGCTCGAGCACGAATCCGCGCTGGATGCCGAGGAGGCCGGTGAAGACGAACGTCGCCCACAGCACGCTCGGCGCGACGCGCGGCGCGTCGTCGGGCGCGGGGTCGAGCGCCACGCTGAAGATGACCACCAGAAGCACGCCAAGGACCGCGAAGCTGGCGAGGCTCTCCTTCGTCCGCCATTCGATGCGCAGGTCCTTGCGCAGCACGGCGAGGATGCCGCGCGCCACTCAGGCCCTCCCCGTGACGACCGCCTCGTACGCCGCCGCCAGCACGACGGCGTTGGAGGGCCCGTCCTGCGCCCACGCGATGCGGCCGCGGTGGAGCATGGCGACGCGGGTGGCGAGGCCGGCGACACGGTCCAAGTCGTGCGTGCTGAGCACGATGGCGTGTCCGGATCGTCGCAACTCGCCGAGGAGCGTTTC
>JBKPDC010000072.1:0-10615 GCA_046727715.1 Thermodesulfobacteriota bacterium | reverse complement strand
GGATCCGGCTGGGTGCGACCGTGCGACTGCGAGGCCGCCGTCACAGCGAGCATCAGGAACACACGCACGTACGGCATCCGGCTCCCATCGCCGGAAAGCGCCCAAGGAGTCAATCGGCGCGCGCTACTGCGGCGTCACAGCCAGCCGAACTGCACCGCGATACCATGCGCGCCCCGTCGGCGCTCGCGGATGTCGTGCTCGCTTGCCGTCGAAGGATCGCCCGCGTTGCTGGTCGGGGTTGAACGGCTTGCCCTTCTCGATGCCGATGGAGCGTAACTGTCCCATGGCAACCATGTCACGGGTCTGCACTGGTTCTTCGTTCACCATCTTCGCCAGGCTGTCGTCCGCCTGCACGACAGCTCCGTTACGGATGGGCGGCGGGCTGGTGGACGCGCCGGGCAGGTGGCTGGTAGGTCCGAAGGGCGAATACCGCTTCGTGTGCACTATCTTCCCAGCTGGAGGAGTCCGTTGCCGACTCGCGATACTGAGGACGCTCGAGCGACGGGACTCCGGGATGGCAGCGCGGGCAGATCATCGAAGGGGCTCCGATGGGACGTCGAAATATTCCTGATAGCAGCGGACACGCTCGCGCAGCGCACCCGCATCGAGGCCGGTGTCCGCGAAGGTGTAGCGCTGCCCGCCGGCGTCACCGGGGTGGGCGGCGAGGAACTCTCGCATCCGCCGCTCGGCGGGAGCGCCGAGCTCGCGACCGACGCGGTCGTAGATGGCGCGGATGGTGCCGAACGGATCCGCCATGAAGGCGCTGAACTGCACGTCGACCACCCGATCGGCGGGCACCGTACCCTCCCGCCGGGCTAGGATGGAGCGGTCCAGGGCTTCGATGACGTAGCCGACGTACTCGGCGGCCGCCTCGGCCACCGAGGGGTCGTCGCACGCCATGCGGCGGAGGAAGGCCACCAGGGCGCTCACCGAGGCGACGACGCGCAGCGGGTCGCGGTGGGTCTGCACGAGGACGGCGTCCGGATATTCGGCCAGCAGCGCGCCGAGACACCAGACGTGTCCCGGCGACTTGAGGAGCCATCGCTCGCCGGCGTGCCGCGACTGCAGGTGCTCGAGGGTGCGTCGGTGCCACCGGTACGCAGGCGCCATGTCCGCCTCCCACAGGAGCCAGCGCGCGTAGGACGGCACGCGATACTGGGTCGGGAAGATCATGCTGCGGAAGTCGGCGCCCGTGATGCGGACGCACTCCTGCGCGAGCTGGGCGCCGAGCGGATGGAAGGCGGTGAAGCCGGGGATCAGCTGGCAGGCGGCGTCGATCTGGGCCTGGACCTCGACGATGCGCGGGTCGGTCCGGTACGTCGCCGTCGCGGGCGCGGGGCACGGGCGATCCACCTCCCAGCTGAGCGGCGCCCGGTGCGAGTCGTCCTGTGCGAGCAGATCGTAGAGGATCGTCGTTCCGGTCCTCGGCTGGCCGACGATGACGAGTGGCGCACTGATCTCGCCTCTCGCGACCTCCGGATGATCGCGTCGCCAGGCGAGGATCCGCAGCCGGTTGGCGAGATAGCCGAGGATGTCGCCGGTCACGATCTGCACGCCGACGTCGTTCAGGCGGGCTTCCGCCGCGAGCGACGCGAGCAGCCGGTCGAGACCCTCCCGCCACGTCTCCTCGCCGAGGTCGTCGAGGCCGGTGAGCTCCCGCGCCTGGCTCACGAGCCGATCGGTCTCCAGGCCCGCTCCACTCATCGCCGCCCTCTTGCCCTGAAAGCCGTGGCGAATGCCACCACGGCGGCGGAGACCCCAGCCGGGCCAGGGCGTGTCCGCCTCGTATATGGGCTGCGCTCGAGAGTTCCCGAGAGCTCCGGAGACCGGCGGCCGGCCTGCGCTGCCGGAGCCCAGGGTGGTGGCGGCGTCTTGATGTCCCGGTGCATGACGTGGGAGGCTCATCACCGTGGCGGATCTCCGGAGTCAGCCGGGGAACATGCGAGCGTGGCGGACACACCAGTACGGTCCGCGACCGACCGAGGTGTTGCAGCTCGACACCGTCCCGATCCCGACCCCGCAGGCGGGCGAGGTGCGGGTTCGCGTGCAGGCGATTCCGCTCAACCTGAACGACCTCGAGCGGATCACCGGCGGCAACATGATGGTGCGGCCTGAGCTCCCTTACAGCCCTGGCATGGAAGTGATGGGCGTCGTCGACGCGTGCGGCGAAGGCGCCGCGGGCTTTCAAGGAACGCGTGTGGTCGCGATGCCGAAGAGCGCGAACGGCGGCTTCGCCGAATACGCGATCTGCCCCGTCGCCTCGACCTTCGAGATGCCGGAGGAGATTCCGCTACCGGGTGCGGCGGCCTTGTATTTCCCCTTCCACCTCGCGTGGCTCGGATTATTCGATCGCGCCGCCCTCAAGCCCGGCGAGAGCGTGCTCATCCACGCGGCTGCCGGGGGCTCGGGGTCGGCCGCTGTCCAGCTCGCGGTGCACGCCGGCGCGCGCGTGTTCGCGACCGCGGGCTCGGAAGAGAAGCTCAAGCTCTGTCGCGACCTCGGCGCGGAGATCGCGATCAACTACAACGAGAGCGACTTCGCGCAAGCCGTCATGGATGCGACCGGCGACCGCGGCATCGACGTCGTGTTCGACAACGTCGGCCAGGCGGTCATGGACAAGTCCATGAGCTGTATCGCTTACAACGGTCGCTACCTCATGATGGGCTTCGCGTCCGACAAGACGGTCGTCGATGAGAAGCTGATCGTCCCGCGACGCGTCGCGATCGGCAACTTCAAGCTCTGTGGCGTCCTGCTCGCCTACATGCAGGACGACCTGGCGAAGATGCTGAAGAAGGGCATGGGCTGGAACTTCGCGTCGGATCGCCTCGGTAAGCGGATCACGCGCGAGATCGTCGCGTTGGTGCTCGCGAAGAAGGTGAAGCCTATCGTCGGCAGGGTCATCGAGTTCGACGAGATCCCGGCCGCCATCGAAGCGATGGCCAATCGCGAGACGGTCGGCCGCACGATCGCGAAGCTCTACTGAGCGTCGTGGGCCGCGCAGTCCTCGACGGTCGCCGGGACAATTGGCCTTTCGGCCCGACTACAGCAGAGACACGGAGAGCACAGCGGCGGCCGCGTGCTCGAAGGGGTCCGGGGGACCCGGCTGCGAAGGGGCTCCGCTCGGCCCTGCGGGCGCTGCTTGTGCCTCTGATGGCGGGTCGGGGCACTTCCGGCCGTTATTCCCCACCCGCGAGGCGGCGCGCTATACGCCTGTCACCCCATGACGGCACCGGTGGCGGTTCCGGATCGAGCTTTCCCCGCGACGCGCGTACGCAGGGCCGGCCTCGCGGGGCTCGTCCTGGGGGCCCTCGGCGTCGTCTACGGCGATATCGGGACCTCGCCGCTCTACGCGGTCAAGGAGTGCTTCGCCGGTGAGTACGGGCTGGTCCCAACTCCCGAGAACGTGCTCGGGGTCCTCTCGCTCGTCTTCTGGGCGCTCTTCCTCGTCATCGTCGTCAAGTACCTCACGTTCATGATGCGGGCCGACAATCGCGGCGAGGGAGGCATCCTCGCGTTGATCGCGTTGCTGCGACCGTCCGGCAGGGCGTCGGCCCTCATCACGCTGGGGCTCTTCGGGGCCGCGTTGCTCTATGGCGACGGCATCATCACGCCGGCGATCTCGGTGCTGAGCGCCGTCGAGGGACTCGAGGTCGCCGCGCCGGCGCTCGCGTCCTGGGTGGTGCCCCTGACCGTCGCGATCCTCGCGGGGCTGTTTCTCGTCCAGCGACGGGGCACGGCCCGCGTCGGCGCAATCTTCGGCCCGGTCACGCTCGTCTGGTTCGCGAGCATCGCGCTGGCGGGGCTGCCGTGGGTGTCTGCGGAACCGACGGTCCTGGCCGCGCTCAGCCCGGACCATGCTGCTCGATTCCTCGTCGCGCACGGCTTCCATGGCTTCTTCGTGCTGGGGTCGGTCGTCCTCTGCATCACCGGGGGAGAAGCCCTGTATGCCGACATGGGGCACTTCGGCCCGCGGCCCATCCGGGTCGCCTGGTACACCGTCGTCTTCCCTGCACTTCTCGCCAACTACTTCGGACAGGGCGCCCTCTTGCTCGCACGCTGCGGAGGTGGCTCGCAGGTCGGTGCCGAGGCGTGCCAGCTCGCCACCGCCAGCCCGTTCTACGCGATGGTACCGGCGGGCCTGCTCTATCCGATGGTGCTCATCGCGACGGGGGCCACAGTCGTCGCCTCCCAGGCGCTCATCTCGGGCGCGTTCTCGCTCACGCAGCAGGCCGTCCAGCTCGGATTCGTGCCGCGGGTGGCCATCGTGCACACCTCCGCAGCGACGGAAGGGCAGATCTTCGTCCCGGTCGTGAACTTCCTTCTCATGCTCGCCTGCGTTACGGTGGTCCTGGTCGCGGGAAGCTCGTCGCGGCTGGCGGCGGCGTACGGCATCGCCGTCACGGGGACGATGAGCATCACGTCGGTGCTGTTCTATGCCGTCGCCCATCGCTGCTGGGGCTGGTCGCGGCTGCGCGCGGGGGCACTCGTGGGACTCTTCCTCCTCGTCGACCTCGCGTTCTTCGGCGCCAACCTCGCCAAGCTCTTCCACGGCGGGTGGTTCCCCATGGTCGCGGCGCTCGGCGTGTTCAGCGTGATGACCACCTGGAGGATGGGCGCGCGCTGGCGCTTCCGCGAGATGGCCAAGATGCGCGTGCCCTTCGCCGAGCTGCTTGCCAGCCTCAAGCTGAACCCGCCACTGCGCGTCAGGGGAACGGCGGTGTTCATGACGCAGGATACCGAAGGCACGCCTCCGGCAATGCTCCACCAGCTCAAGCACAACCAGGTGCTCCACGAGCAGGTGGTGATCCTGACGATCCAGACCTGCAACGAGCCGACCGTGTCGCCCGAGGAGCGCGTGCAGGTGATCCAGCTCGGTCGCGGCTACTGGCGAGTCATCGGCCGGTACGGCTTCATGGAGACGCCCAACGTGCCGGACGTCATGCGCTGGGCCGCGGCCCAGGGGCTGGCCACGTTCTCTGGACGGACCAGCTACTTCATCGGGCACGAGACCTTCGTCGTGACGGGACGATCCGACCTGCCCGCCTGGCGGCGGGCGCTGTTCATGTTCCTCGCCCGGAACTCTCGCCCTCCAACCGAGTTCTTCGGCATCCCGCCGAACGAGGTGGTCGAGCTGGGCGCGCAGATCGAGCTGTGAACCCGACGACGCTCAGCGTGGCGTCACCGCGTCCGGCGGCGGGATGGGTCCCTCCGGATCGCCCGGCGTACAGCGCGCCGGATGCGTGGTCACGTTCGGCGCGGACAGCGCCGGCGGCTCCAGGAACGCCGGTGGGTGGCGAAAGTCCAGGCAGTCGAGCAATGCGTCGGCGTTCGCGTCGCGGAAGGTGAGGGCCGGGAGGTTCCACTTGGTCTCGATCAGCTTCATGATCGAGGTGTGGTCCCGCACCACGTGCGACACGTGGTGCGGACGGGCGTAGGGCGACACGACCACCGCCGGCACGCGGAATCCATAGCGGTCGTAGCCGCCGGGCAGGTCGGGCGGTACGTGGATGTCGGGGGGGATGTCATCGGGTGGGACCGCCCGCGGCGGCGGCACGTGATCGTAGTACCCACCGTGCTCGTCATACAGCCAGATCAATACCGTGCGCGGCCATCCCGGACCCGACATGACCGCGTTCACCACGCGCGCGGCGAAGGCCTCACCCTGCCCGATGTCCTGCGGATCTTCCTCCGACTGCATGTCGAAGTCGGGATCGACCAGGGAGACCGCAGGCAGCGTGCCCGCCGCGGCATCGACGAAGAAGCGGTCGATCGGCAACAGCTTGTCCTGGTTCGCGCTGGCGAAGGTCAGCAGGACCCCCACTCCCGGCAGATCGGAGAAGTAGTTGCGCCAGGAGATGCCGTGCGCGTTCAGCCGTTCGAGGATGTTTCCGTTCGGCGGCGGCGGCGCGGTGAGCGCCTCGATGCTGGTGCTGACGATGCCCGCCGCGGTCCCGGCGAGGAGGAAGCGACGATTCGGATACGTCTGCGCGAGGCACGAGCCGAACCAGCGGTCGGCGAGCGGGAAGGTCCGCGCCAGCGCGTAGTAGAATGGGATGTCCTCCTCCGTCCAGTAGCCCATCGCCACCGGCCCGCTGGCGAGCACGAAGCCGTCGTTGCGCCCGTGGTTGAACGAGAGGTGACTCGCGTTCCAGTTCTGGCCGGGATGTCCGCGGAGCTGGCAGGCGCTCGGCATGTGAAAGGCGTGCACGAGGTTGCCCATGTCGTCGGGGTTGGCAGCGGTCGGATCGCCATTGCGGAAGCGGAATCCGTCCCCGCGGCCGAGCATGCCGAGGTAGTTGTCGAAGGAGTGGTTCTCCATCATGAGCACGACGATGTGCTCGATCTGCGGCATCGTGTCGGTGCCCTCGGGCAGGCGGGGATGGGGCAGCGAGCCGGGCCGCCGGTGCCGGCGTGGCGCTGCCCAGGCGTCCACGGCGTAGCCACCGGCAGCGAGGCCGACGCCGAGCGCGACCGCGCCCTCGAGGACCCGCCGGCGGGAGATGCCGGCGACCGACCTGGTTCCCGGACTCACCAAGGCAGCGGGAGACGTACGGCGTCATCCGCTTCGAGGTCAAGTAAAATCGTCGAGAGGCGATCTCGCGATCGCGGTCAGTCGTCAGGCCTGCCGGAGTCCCCCCGGCGCGGCCAGCGACCCTGCCGGCACCGGGCTCGCCAGGGTTTCGACGTACTGGCGCATCGTGATGATGAGACCGAGCAACACGTAAGTGAGCGGATTCAGCCAGAGATCGGCGAACGCGGAGTAGAAGAAAAAGAGCAGGAACACCACGCGGAGTGCCGTCGCCCATACCTCCATCTCGGGATCGAGGTACGACAGCCTGCGGATCGTCTCGATGTCCTTCCACGTCACCCAGAAGAGCCACCCGTAGGCGATGAGAACCAGTATCCCGCCCTCACACATCGCCCAGAGGTAGGAGTTGTGGGGCGGCCGGAAGAAGTCGTCCCCGTAGATCTGCCGCGTCACCTCGCGAAAGTTTCCGAGTCCCACGCCGAACATCGGATAATCCTCGGCGACCTGCACCGCTCGCTCGAGGGTCTCCTCGCGCATCAGGTTCGACGAGGCTCCGATCTGTCCCTTCTGCGGCAACATCGTCGACATCCGCTGCCACGTCTCGGCGGGGACCACCAGCGCGATCGCGATCATCGCGCCGACCGTCAGCAGACCGACCTGCCACGCGGGCAGCCGGAACCGTCGCGGGCCGGTCTGGAGTAGGACCCCCAGGAAGCCGAGGCCGAGGAGGCCGCTCCGCGATCCGGTGGCCAGCAGGACGAGCCCCGCGGCCGCGACGGCCGGGAACGCCACGACCTGCCTCCAGAGACCGGGTCGCGCACGCGACCAGAACCACCACAGGGTCATCTCCATCAGGCAGATCATGCCGAGCCGGTTCGGATTGGAGCCCGACGTCAGGCTGGCCTCGACGCGGAACCCGCGGTTCAACGTGCCCTGCCACCAGTTCACCAGGGCCGACGGGACGGCCGCATACAGGCCCAGCATGAAGACCAGGCACATGATCTTCACGTCGACGCGGCCGCGGACGAAGACGATGAAGAAGATCAGGAAAACGAGCCGCGCGATGAAGTCGTGGCCCATGCCCGTGGTCTTGTCCAGGATCCGCGTCTTGCCGACGGTCTCCTCCAGCAGCGGGAACTGCATCTCGGCGACGTAGGTCCCGAGCAGGAGCAGCAGGCCGATGACGAGCAGGATGCGCACCTGCCGGACCCGCAAGAACGAGATGTCACGTGTCTCGATGATGCGCGCCGCGAGCAGCATCACGAAGCAGACGCCGAGCAGGTTGTTGACCGTGAGGAAGCCGAGCGACTGGAGCGGTGTCGGATACGCCGCCAGGAGGAACAAAACCGTCATGGCGGCGACTCCCACGACCGGGCGGATGAAGAGCACGGCCGACACCGCGAGCGCGAGCCACCCGGCGGCGACGATGATCTCGTAGCCGGAGAAGGTGCCCAGGATCGTCACCGCCGCGAAGAGCGGCAGTGCCGTGGCCAGTGCGATGCGGATCAGGAGTGGCTGGGCACCGGCGTGTCGCCTCGAGAGGGGCGTGGCAGCCATTGCGAGCCGGTATCTGCGCCCCCGCGCCGGGAAGCCGGCGAGACATTGAGCAAGCACCGGGCCACGCGACGTTCACGCGATCCGCTCGCTCGGCGGGGCACGGTGGCGACCCACGATGCCACGGTGGGGCGGGACGCCCCGGGTGCTGCGCGCTGGCCGGGCCGTGCCACTACTCGCCCGAGGGGTAGGGGAACTTGGCGCTGACCCCGCCGTCGACCACGAGCGTCTGGCCGGTCACATAGGCCGAGAGGTCCGAGGCGAGGAAGAGGACTGCGCTCGCGATCTCCGGGGGGAATGCAATCCGGCGCAGCGGGGCGTTGGCGGCACTGCGTGCCTTGCCTCCCTCGCCAAGGAGCGCCGCGACGCGCGGCGTCCACACGGCACCGGGCGCGACGGCGTTGGCGCGAACGCCGTGGGGTCCCAGCTCCACGGCAACCGTGCGCACGAGCGACATGAGGCCTGCCTTGGCTGCGCCATAGGCGGCGTGGCGGGGCGCGCTCGTGAGGGCGCTCACGGACGCCACGAAGACCATCACGCCGCCGCGGTCCGCCATCGCGCGCCCTGCGAGCTGCGCCGTGAGGTATGCGTGGCGCAGGACCATGTCGAAGCTCCAATCCCAGTCCTCGTCGCTGCAGTCGAGGAACGGCGCGAAGCGGGCCTGGCCGACGATGTCGACGACCCCGTCCAGGCGCCCGAGCGCCCGCTCGCCGTCGGTGACGAGACGTGCGACGGCGTCGCGCACCCGCACGTCGCCGGCCCACGGCGTGCCGTGCACCTCGGCAGCAACGGCGTCGGCGCGGTCGCGCTCGATGTCCGCACAGACGACGCGTGCCCCCGCCGCCGCAAGCGCGTGGGCTGTCTGCCGCCCGATGCCCTGGCCCGCGCCGACGACGACGAAGCCCCGGCCGTCGAGGCGGAGGAGTGCCGGGTAGTCGGGCACGGGGCTCCGATCGGCTTCGCTCATGGCCTCCGCGTAGGGACGGCCCATCGATGCGTCAAGGGCCGCCGCGGTCCGTGTCTCAGTAGCACCGCTTCGGGTCGGGCTCCTCCAGGCAGTAGGGGATGATCTCGCGGTTCCCCTCCTTGCGGCACAGCTGCCGGATGCGGAGGTTGCTGTACTTTTCCTTGCAGATGCGCCGCACCACCGGCCGGCAGAGCCGCCCGCAGTTCTTGGCCTCCGCCTCCGGGGTCTCGTTCACGGCGGCGAACGTCGCCACCGCACAGGCCAGCATGAACGTCTTTCGCATGGGATCCTCCTTCGCCCCGCCGTCGAGCGGGGCCCGTGTATCGAAGGGGCGTTCAAAGGCCTTGAACGATGTTCACGGCGGCCGCTGGTCCCCTCGGAGGATCGCACTCGCTTGCCCGCTCACCGCATTGCTGGCAGGGCGGTTGGCCACATGCGCCAGCGCTCCCTCACCTGCCTCGTCGCCGCGGCCGTGTTCGCCGCCGGCATTCTCTACTGGCAGCTCCGCATCATCGCGCCCGTCAGGATCTCGCAAGAGGTTTCGTCGCGCTGGCACGGGGACCTCTACACGGTCTACTATCCCCTCTACCATTTCGCCTACGGCGCCGGGCATCTCCTGCCGCGCTGGAATCCGCATCAGCTGGCCGGGACGCCCTTCCTCGCCAACTACAACGGCGGACTGTTCTACCCGCCAAACTTCCTGAGCGCCGTCGTTCCCGCCCACAAGGCCATCGGGTACGCCTCTGCGTTCCACGTGGGGCTCGCGGGCGTCCTCGTCTTCCTCTGTGCGCGCGCCCTGGGACTCGTCGCGCCGGCTGCAGCGCTGGCCGGGTTCGGCTTCATGTTGAGCGGGTTCTTCATGGTCGAGGCCTTTCGGCCGTCCTATCTCGATGCGCTCGCGTTGATTCCCGCCGTCTTCCTGTGCGCCGGCCGCCTGCTGTTCGAGCCGACCGCCTGGAACGGCGTCCTGCTCGGAGCCGTGCTGGGGCTGCAGTTCCTCACCGGCGCGGCTCAGGCGCTCTGCTACTGCCTGTATGTGCTGGCCCTCGTGGCCCCCGTCGGGCTCGTGGTCGCGGTGCGCCGCGGCGGCGGCCCGCGGGTGGTGCTTCGCATTGTCGGAGCGGCGCTCCTGGCGGGCATCATTGCGGTGTCGCTCTCGGCTGTGCAGCTCGCGCCCACGCTGGAAGTCGTGGCGCGCGCGGTACGCAGCTTTCAGGGTCTCACGCTCGCGCAGACGGGGCCGGGAGAGCCGAGCATCGCGTGGCTTCGCCAGGTCCTCTCGAGCGCAGGGCTGATCGTGCCCCTCGCGGTCCTCGCGTTCGCCGGGGGGCTGTCGGCGACGGTGGCGGCTTGCGTGCTGGTCGTCGTGTTCGCGGGCCTGGTCGGGCTGGGGACGCCGGTGTACACGGGGTTCTTCTACTACCTTCCCGGGGTGAGCCTGTTCCGCCTGCCGCACGAGATGCTCAACGTCGGGACGTTCGCCCTGGCGATCCTGGCGGGGGTCGGCCTCGACCACGCACTCCGGGCGCGTGAGGAATGGAGCATCACGCGGCGTCTCGTCGCCC
>JBKPDC010000071.1:0-12672 GCA_046727715.1 Thermodesulfobacteriota bacterium | reverse complement strand
GGGTGGTGCCACCCATGGCCCCCCCACCGCCGATGCGGCCCGTCCCGGTGGTGCCACGGCCGGCGGCGCCACGACCGGCACCCGCCGCGCCACCAGCGCCGAAGAGGCCCACGCCGCCCGGCGCTCCGGGCTGGCCTCGGCCAGGTCCGCCACCGCCGCCTTCGCCGCCGCCGAACAGCTCGTTCAGCACCGCGGCCAGGTCGGCCGCCTTCGCGTTCTCGACGTTGTAGACGAAGGTCTGGCGGCCCGCGCCCTGGTCGGGGGGGATGTCGAGCATCAGGAGCCAGCGCTCGATCTCGGTGAAGGCCGTTTGATCGACCGCGAAGGCGACGATCGCGTTCAGGCGCTGGAGCGGCACCATGAAGACACCGCCCTCGCCTTCGCCCGTCGCCGTGACGCCGTAGGGCGCCAGCAGCGTCAACAGCTCGTTGGCCAGCTCTTCGGGATCGCCCTCGCGCATCTTGAAGACGCGCGCGTGCAGGTTGCGGAAGCCGTCGATGTCGAACGTGGCGGCGAGCTGGCGCAGGCGCTGCACGTTGGACTCGAGATCGGTCACCACGACCGCGTTGGCGCGCGGGTAGGAAAACACGTCCCCGCCGGGGGTGACGAACGGCTGGAGAATGTTCGCCATCTCCTCGGCCAGCACGTGCCGCACCTGGAAGATCTCGATGACGAAGTCGTCGTCGCGTCGGGCGGCGCTGGCCGCGGCGCCGCGCGGGATGATGGCGCGGGTCTTCGCCTCCGCCACCGGGAGGATCTGGTAGACGTTTGCGCTGGTCTCCACCGCAGCGATGCCGTTCTGGCGCAGGATCTGGTTGAAGAGCGGGAAGAGCTCGCGGCGCGAGATCTTCCCCGTGGTCCGGATGGTCACCTGCCCCTCGATGCGGGGGTCGATGGTGTAGCTGATGCCGAGCGCGGTCGCGAGGCTGTGGATCACCTCGCGGATGTCAGCGCGCTCGAAGTTGAGCACCATCGCCTCCTCCTCGCCGAGCGGCCGCTCGGCCTCGGGAGCGGGCTCGGCGGGTGCCGGGGGTTGCTGCGCCCGTCCGGGTGGGCCGGCGAGCACCGCGGCGACGCTCACGATCGCCAGCATCCATTGCCCCTTCACTGCATCCTCCTCCCGACGGTGAGCGGATCGTCCGACCGGCGGCCAGCCGGCCACGTGCCTTCCCGACGGCGTTTATCAGTTACCTTTGAGCTGTTCGAGTTTCTCCCGGACCGCAGCCGGGAGGTTCGGGTTGGAAATAGCCGGCGGCGGCACGGGGGGCGCGCCTCCTGCTCCCGCGGCGGGCGGTTGTGGCACCGGCGGTGTGCCTGGGGGGGGAGGATAGGGGGGAGGATAATTGGCCCCGCGGGCGGCCGGCATCGGCGCGCGTGGCACCCTGGGCTGCGCAGCACCTGGTACCGCGACGCCCGCGGCGGGCGGTTGGATTCCGGCCGCGGGGGACGGGGGTATCCCGGCTGGTTGTCCTGGTCGAGGCGGCACCGCGACGCCCGCGGCGGGCGGTTTGATTCCGGCCGCGGGGGACGGGGGTATCCCGGCTGGTTGTCCTGGTCGAGGCGGCACCGCGACTCCCGGGGGCTTGGGCATTCCGCCGCTGGACTTCTCGACGGCCAGCGACAGCGTGATGGTGTCGCCGGTGGCCGATGCCATCTCGACGCGGCTGGGGCTGACGGTCTTCAAGGTGTAGCCGCCCACCTGGTCGCCGATGCGCAGGCGGCGCTGCTGGTTCGCCTGGGCCGCGTCCGTCACCAGGACCTCGCCGTCGCGGCCGATCATCCTGACCCCGACCAGGGTCAGGTTCGGCGGCGGGCCGATCTCCTTCACCGGCGCCGCCTTCACCTCCTCGCTTGGCTTCTGCCGGCTCGGGTCGAAGAGGTCCTTGTTGACGATGGTCGCGACAAGGACCGCGGGCTGCTGCTCGGCCCGCTCGGGCGCGCCGCGCTTCCCGCCCCGGCGTGTTCCACCCGGCTTGCCATCGGGCTTCCCCTCCGGCTTCGGCGCCGGGTCGGGCCGCGTCGCGACCTCGACCGACGGGAGCGTGCGCCCCCAGGTGCGCGCAATCTGCAGCCCGAGCAGCAGCACGATCAGCACGAGAACGCCGTTGAGGATCGCCCAGCGGCCCATCACTCAGTCTTCCCCTGTTCTTCGGACGGCGGCGGGTTCTGCGGGTTCTTCGGGTTCTTCGGTACGACCGGCGGCGTGGTGGGCGGCAGGCGGATGGTGCTGGTCGTCCGGGCACGTGGCATCGTGCTGGTCGTTCCTGCCGCGGGCGGCGTGGTGGTGGTGGTGGTGGCCGAGGGGGCGGCCGGTGCGACCGTGGTCGACGTCGGGGCACCGGACGCGAGCGCGGCGCCCGAGGCACCCGTCGGAGCCCCGGCGGTCGCGGGTCCGGTGGGGGCGTCCGTGGCGGGAGCACCAGTCGGCGCCGCGCCTGTTGGTGCGCCGTCGCCCGTCGGTGCAGCGCCGTCGGTCGCTGCCCCCGGCGCGGCCTCGCCCCTGGCGGCCTCGACTGCCTCGGCGGCGGCGACCTCGCCGGCCTCGCCGCCCTCTGCCGGCGGCGTCTCCTCGCTCTTGGCCTCCTCACTCAGGACGAAGCCCGCCACCTCGACCGTGGCCGAGAGGGTGCGGGGACCTTTCGCGCCGGGGACCGCGCCGCGCCGGTTCACCTCGACGATCGGGACCGCGAGCTGCTGGCCGTACTCGAGCCCCGACACGAGCTCCGCGAACGGCTTCAGCTCGCCGGACAGCGTCAGACGTACCGACACCTTCCGGTAGGGGTCGAGCGCTTCTTCCTTCATCACCTGGGTGCTCTGTACCGTGATGCCCTTCTCGGCGGCGAGCGAGTTCGTGCGCTCCTGGAGCGCCGCCGCGCCCAGTGTGCCACCACGTCCGGGAAGGAGCCGCTCGCGAGCCTGCTTGAGCCGCTTCTCCAAGGTCTCGCGCTCCGCCTTCAGCGAGTCTGCCGAGCCCAGGACGCGCGCGGCGCGCGCCAGCTGCTCCTGGCCCTGGATGATCTCATCTGCAACCGTCAGGCGATAGTCGCGCAACGGTACCCACGCCCACAGGTAGGTCACGCAGACGATGGCAAGGACGAGGACGCCCAGGATGATGCGCTGGTCGCGGCGCGAGTGGGCGGCATGCCAGCGCCGGATGCCGCCGCCGAACGCCTGGAGCCGTGCACGCAGCGCACTCACCGCACCACCTCGGCGACGATCGAGAAGCGCTCCTTGTCGCCCTGCTTGGTCGTCGGCGACGCGAAGTTGACGTTCTTGAAGCGCTTCGATTTGCCGAGCGCCGTGATCAGGTCGGACGCGGAGCGGGCCTGGCCGTCGATCGTGAGCCGCCCGCCCCGGAGGTTCAAGCCGGTGAGATGCGCGTCGCTGGGGATCAGCTCGGTCAGCTCCTTCAGCAGGGGCGTGACCTGGGGCTCCTGGCCCTCGTTCAGCGTGTCGATCTCCTTCTGCAGGCGATCGACGTCGGCCTGCAGCTTCTTCACCTGCCGGACCTGCGGATCGATCGCCTCCAGCTGCTCCTGCAGCTGGCGGCGGAGCATGGCGTCCTTCACCAGCGTGCTCCCACCCCAGACGAGCAGGAGCAGCGCGCTCAGCGCCACCAGGATGACCGTGGCGAGCGAGAGCCCCTCGTCGTAGCCGTGGCGCTCCTCCGCCGGCAGCAGGTTGACGGGCACCGTGCCCTCGCGGACCGCGTCGAGCGCCGCCCCGACGGCGGGCAGCATGGCCCGCTCGGTCGAGGCGAAGAACTCCTCGGACGCCTCGAGACGCCCGCGCGCCAGCGCGAGCAGATCTCCGTCGCCCGGCAGGGCGATGCTGGGCCCCGCCCCGTTCGCGAGCTCCCAGCGGTAGAGCGGAACCTTCTCCGGCGAGAGCGCCGTCTCGGCCAGCTGGCGGGCGACGGAGCGCTCGAGCGCCGCCGTGTCGCCGAGACGCTTGGCGGGCAGCAGCTGGCTCGACACGAGGCGCCCGCCCGACAGCAGGGCCACCTCGGTGACTCCGGGCGCGCTCACGAGCAGGCCGAGCGAGCCCGCACCATCTCCGCGGCAGAAGGCCACGAAGTCGGCGATGGCAGTCGAGGCGAGCACGATGCCGCGGGGGCGCACGGTGGCCTCTCCGAGGGCGTCGAGGTAGCCCTGCACGACCTGGCGCGGGATGCACATGAGCAGCACCTCGAGCCGCTCCTCGCCGTACTCGCGCATGGAGTAGTCGAAGTAGATCTCCTCGCGTGGCAGCGGGATCAGGTTCTCGATCTCGTACTCGAGCACCTGGGCGAGGTTCTCCTTCGCCGCTGACGGCAGCAGCACGCGATTGAAGGCGGCCTCGGTGCGCGGCACGCACAGCACGGTCCGGCGGGCATCCACCCCACCCTCGTGCATGAACTCGGCCACGGCGCGCGTCAGCGCCTGCCGGCGCGCGTCGGGTTCGTCGGGCCCGGGGAGCGGTACGGTGCGGGTGGCGCGCACCGCCACCTGGAACAGGCGCTTGCGCAGGTGGGCGAGCGCCACCTCGTGCGCACCGACGTAGATGCCGAGCCCGTCGACGAAGTCGGCGCGCCGCAAGCGCTCGGAGAGCTCGGAGAAGGTCACGAGACGGGCTCCGCCTGCTCCGGTCCCGCTCCGCCTGGCAGCGATCCCGTCCAGGGCGCGCGGTCGAACCACCGCAGCGGGTTGGGGCCGTCGCTGATCTCGTCCGATAGGTCGACGACCGCGGCCACCGTGGACTGGTTGCGCTCGCGCGCGGTGTCCGCCCGCGCCTCGACGTAGACGATGCGCGCGGCCTCCCACACGATGTTCTCGGCCAGGGTGGGATCCCGCGACGTCACGGCAGCCTGGAGGAGGGGCAGGAAGGTTTCGCCATCCGCGCCTTTGCGCTGTTCGATCAGGTCGGCGGCCTCCTGCGGCTCGAGACCGAACAGCGCCTCGAGGACGGGTGCCGTCACCGTCTTCGCGTTCAGGGCGTCGGCGCGCTCGCCCCGGCAGAACACCGAGATGACGTCGCGCAGCCCCGGGCGTCCCCCGCTCCCATAGAACAGGTCGCCCGTGACGCCGCGGACGAGCAGCAGCTCCGGCGGCGAGTCGAAGAACCCGTCCTTCGGTTCGTAGTCGCGGTTCGCACGGTACCAGTCACGCTCGGCGCCGTTGGTCGTCAAGTGGTCGGGATCGACCCAGTCGATGATGGAGTCCACGATGACATCGACGTCCTGCGCCTCGCGCTGGCTCTTGCCGCGCGTCTGGTTGGAGCCGTACAAGAGGTTGGTCACCACGCGCTTGATGCGCTCGCGATCTTCCGCGACCCCTTGGCTCGCCCGCTGCGCCAGGACGTTGATCGCCACGCGACCGCACTCGTCGGTGGCCCGCACCTGGTAGCTGGCTCCGTGGAAGGTGCCGTCGTGCCACTCGCCGTCGGTGGGTAAGGGGTCCTGCTCCTCGGCGTCGTCGCTGCCGCTTTTAGGGTCCGTCGCGCTCCCTCCCCCCGGGGTGGCGCCGCTCAGCACCTTGGACGCCTGAAGCAGCGCGTGGTTGATGGCCGCGACGGCGACGTAGTAGCCCTGCGTCTCGTCGGCGAAGTTCACGGCGGCCATCGCATCGTCGCGCATGTAGCGGCCGAAGTCGAAGGCGAGGACGCCGAGAATCATGAACGCCCAGAGCACGAGCAGGAGCGCGATGCCGCGCTGACGGCGGAACCCGGTCACTCGTCCCCCTCCTCGTCCGCCTCGTCCCTCTGGTCCCCGCCGTTCCCGCCTTTCTCGAGTTCACTGCCACCCTTGCCACCTCCGGCGCCCGTCGCCCCGGTCGGGGCCTCCGGAACCGGCTGCGCGCCGATCCGCTCCGGATCACACTCGGCGCCACCTTCGCGATAGTGGGAGGTCATGATGGGAATCTCCGTCCCCCAGGTGTCGACCTCGAGACCTGGGAGTCCGTCGATCTCGACCTGCACCGCGGCGGGCAGGATGCCGTCCTCGCGCGCGTCCCACTTGGGACGCATCTCCTCGTCCTCCTTGCTGTCGTTGCTCTCACGGAAGAGGTACCGAAAGCGTGCGCGGCGGAATCCGTCGATGACGACGGCGTGGGGACCGCGGCAGTCGTCCGTCGCGTCGCCGCCCCCGAGCGTGTCGGGCGAGAAGGCCGAGCTCTCGGTGAGCTCGAGCCGCGGCGGGTGGTCCTTGATCTGCCAGCACACGCGGACGAGCCCCCCGCCGCCGAGGAGCCCCGCGGCGGTGACGAACGTCATGGATCGTTCGTCGCCGAAGAAGTACGGGTACTCGCCGTCCTCCACGCTGCGGCTGCAATACGGATCGACCGACTTCACCTGCCGGATCAGCACGTCGCTCGCCGCGCGCAGGCGTTGCGCCGTCACGACAGCCGCCTCGCCACGCTCGAGCGCCCGCGTCCCGAGGTGGAACGCCGCATAGACGATGGCGGTCAGCATCGCCAGCGAGGTCATCGCGAGCACGACCTCGAGGAGCGTGAAGCCGGCCCGGACGTGTCGGACCGGTCGCATCAGCCGTTCGACTCCGCGGGCGTGAGTCGCATGCTGCGGACGGTGTAGGTCTTCTCCCCGGCGCCGTCCTGCCAGGCGACCGCCACTTCGAGGTAGCGCAGGATCTGTTCGAGTTGCACGTCGGCTTCGTTGTCCTCCTCGACACCGTCCTCCGGCCCGGCCTTGCGCACGCAGCGCCGCATGCGAAAGCCGTCGGCACCCGCCGCGCGCTCCTCGCATCCGTCGCGCAGCTCCTGATTGGGGCGCATGAGGAGCTCGTCCATCCCCACGCGCGCAACCAGCACCGCGCGACTCTGGCGCGACGCACGATCCTGCAGCTTCAAGGCGCCACTGAACACCTGCATGCACGCCACCATGCCGATGCCGACGATGGCGAGCGCGACGGCGATCTCGAGCAGCGTGAACCCGGCACGGCGGCGGGTATTCATCACGGGACGTCAGTTCACGTCGACCCGTCCGATCAGCGGGTCGAGGGTGATCCGGATGCGGTTCGTGCGGTCGCGGCGCGAGGCGACCACGACGTCGGCGCCGCTCGTGCTACCGTTCGGAAAGAAGAGGATCTGCCGGGCGCCGTCGCCGACGTCGGCGCCGCCGGCGACGCGCTCGATCACGGCGCGCTCGGTCAGCTGCGCCCAGCGGCCCCAGTCGGACGTGGCGATGGTGTTCCGGGCGGGATTGATGATCAGCTCCTGCGGCGCCGACTTCGACACGGCCTCCACCCGGCAGTGGACCATGGTGGCCGCGATCTGCCGCGCCGCGCGACGGACCTCGCGCGAGTCGAACCCGCCCTCGATGAGCGGCACGGCCAACGTGATCCCGATGGCGATGATCACGAGGACCACCGTCATCTCGATCAGCGTGAAGCCGCGACGGGCGCGACGGCTCACCCGGAGTCGCCTCCCCAGCTCGTGATGTCGCGGTTGTTGTCCTGGCCACCCGGAGCGCCGTCGGCACCGAACGAGTAGAGGTCGTACGGCCGGCCGCCGTCGCCGGGGCTGCGGTAGATGTAGGGACGGTCCCAGGGGTCCTTCGGGATACCCTTGGTGAGATACGGGCCGTCCCAGCGATCCATGCCCATGGGCCGCTGCACGAGCACGTTCAGGCCCTCCTGCGTGGTCGGGTAGCGCCCCACGTCGAGGCGGAAGGTGTCGAGCACCGTGCCGAGACGCTCGATCTGCATGGCTGCGGCCTGCGTCTTGGCTTTCTCGGACCGCCCGATCAGGTTCGGCCCCACCAGCGCCATGAGCAGGCCGATGATGACCATCACGACCATGATCTCGATGAGCGTGAAGCCCGCCTGCGGTCGTCTGTTGTGCATGACTTCGTCCCTCTTCAGATGGGAAGGTCGTTGACGCTGAAGATCGCCGACAGCATCGACACGACGATGAAGCCGACAGCGAGCCCCATGACCAGGATCAACACCGGCTCGAGGAGGCGCGTGAATTGCTGGACGCGCACGCGGACCTCGCGGTCGAAATAGCTGGCCACCTTGAGCAGCATCTCGTCGAGCTTGCCCGTGTCCTCGCCCACCGAGATCATCTGGATGGCGAGCGGGGGGAACACGCCCGAGCGTGCGAGCGGCTCCGCCACGCCGGCGCCCTCGCGCACCCCCACCTCGACCTCGGCCAGCGATCGCGCCACGACCTGGTTGGCGGTGATCTCCTTGACGATGCCGAGCGCCTGTACCATGGGCACGCCGCTCTTGAGCAGGGTGCCCAGCGTGCGCGCGATCTTGGCCACTTCCATCTTGCGCACCACGTCGCCCACGATCAGCAGGCGCAGCTTCCACTGGTCCCACGTCAGCGACCCCTTGGGCGTGCGCACCCAGTACCGGACGCCGAAGACGACCGCGGCGATGATCGCGAGTCCGAGCCACCAGTAGTGCCGCAGGCCGTCGGACACCGCCATCACGACCCGCGCCGACAGCGGCAGCGTCTTGCCCATGTCGGCGAAGAGCGCCGAGAACTTGGGCAGCACGTAGGTGAGCAGCACCAGGATCGACACGCCCATGGCGCAGGTCAGCACCACCGGGTAGGCGAGCGCGGCACGTGCCTCGTCCCGGACCTCCTGCGAGCGCTCCAGGTACTCGAGCAACCGCTCCAGGACGGCTTCGAGGAAGCCTCCGACCTCACCGGCACGCACCATGTTGACGTAGAGGGTGGGAAAGAAGCGGTGCTTGGACATCGCCTCGGCCAGCGACTTGCCGCCGCGCACGGCCTGCAGCACGTCGGAGAGCACGGCCTTCAGCTCGGGCTTGTCGGCGAGCTCGACCAGGGTGCCGAGGCTGCGGTCGAGCGGCAGGCCGGCCGACAGCAAGGTCGACAGCTCCTGGGTGACGACCATCAACTCTCGCTGGCCGATCCGCCGCTTGAGTGCCGGTATGCTCGGCAACGCGAGGCGCGTCGCCCCGCCCCCTTTGGCCTTGGCCTTGGCGTCGCCCGCGGCCGTGCCGATGCGGATCGGCATCAGCCCCCGGTCCTGCAGGCGAGCCACCGCCGCGGCCGCCTCGGCGGCCTCGATGGTGCCCTCGACGACTTTGCCTTGCGGATCAGCCGCGCGGTACTGGAAGTGCGCCAACGAGAATCTCCAGGGCCCGCCCCCTCGACACCGCTACCCGGAGCGTAACTGGCGGGAAAAACTTTACAAATCTATACGCGAAGGCACGGACGCCTGCAATCGCCGCGCGCTGCACGCGAGGGTTGGACGGGCGGGCGCGGCGCTTCTTCACGCCGTCAGGCGCACGCGGCCGTCCATGTCGGACGGCGGGTCGAGACCGAGGAGCCGGAGAATGGTCGGTGCGAGATCGGTGATGTCGAGCGCGTCGGTCGGCACCCCGGGACGGTTCACGTAGAAGAGCGCGTCGGCGTAGGTGTGCATCCCGGTGAGTGCGCTGCGGCCGAAGACCTCGGTGCGGGCCATCGCCCCCTTGGGGTCGTAGCCGTCGTTGAAGTGGATCACCAGGTCCGGCGCCGCGTCGAGGCAGGGACCGTGGTAGAGCTCGTCGCGCGCGAACACGCGTGGCACGGGACGCCCGTCCGCGGGTGCACCGGCCGTGGGATCGTGAAGGTCGAGCAACCCCTCCCGCACCCGTCCGAGGAGGTCCTGGGCCTCGGCCTCGCCCACCGTGCCGAGCGGGTAGCGGCCCGTCCGGTGCAGATAGACGCGCCCGGGATCGAGCACGAACACCTTCGACGACGGATCGATGTCGGCAGGCCCCCTGGGCGTCTCGCTGGTGAAGCGCAGCAACCCCTCCTCGCGCAGCCACGCGTTCGGGAAGAACTCCTGGTGGATCAGGGTGTGGCCATGGTCGGCGACCACGAAGAGCGGGATGCCGCTCGGCAGGGCCGCGACCAGCTCGCCGAGCACGTCGTCGAGCCGGCGGTAGAAATCGAGGAAGCGCTCGTGGTGCGGGGCGGCGGCGTCGACGTACTGGTTCCAGAAGTAGTGGTGCAGGCGGTCGCACTCCGTGATGACGCCGATGAAGAGATCCCAGGGCTCGTCGCGCAACAGTTTCGAGTATGCCCGACGCCGCGCGTCGAGCGTCGCCGAGAGGTCGGCGAAGAAGTGGTCCGGCCGCTGGTCGGCGTTCACGTAGTCGACGTCGATCTTGTAGCCGTCTGCCGTGAGGCGCGGCAGCAACGCGGCAGGGTAGACGGCGCGCTCGAGGTTGACGGCGACGAAGCCCGACACGAGCAGCCCGTTGAGCGCGCGCGCCGGGTAGGTATTCGGGATGTTCAGCACGAGGCAGCGCTTGCCCGCACGTCCCGCGACGTCCCACAGTGTGTCGCCGCGTACGCTGCCGAAGTTCGGGAAGAACATGCTCATGGTGCCGGGCTTCAGATCGGTGAAGCCGTAGACGCCGTGCTTCCCCGGGTTCTTGCCGGTCATGAACCCCGTCCATGAGACGCTCGAGATGGTCGGGATGGACGAGCGCATGGGCGCCATCGTGCCGCCGGCCGCGAGCCGGGCCAGGGTGGGCGCCTGCCCGCGCGCGATCAGATCCCGCACGAGCGGGAGGCCAACGCCGTCGAGCCCGATCACGGCCACCTTCCGCGCCGCCGGCACCTGGATGGCGCCGGGCGCCGGACGCTCGTCCGGCGCAGCGCCGCCACCGCGACGCAGCCGATCGAGCCACCCCACCCCGCTAGACCTCCTCTTGCGTGACCCGGACGACCTCGGCGACCGTCGTGATGCCCTTGCGGACGCTGCGCCAGCCGTCGTCGCGCAGGGTCCGCATGCCCTGCTTCACGGCCGCGTCCTTGATCTGGCCCGACGACCCGCGCTCGAGGATGAGTTCCTTGATGGTGTCGGTCACGGGCAGGAACTCGTAGATGCCCGAGCGCCCACGGTACCCCGTACGTGCGCAGTACTCGCAGCCCACGCCCTCGACCGCCCGCACGTCCTCCCGGTCGCCGCCCATCTCCCGCAGGACCTCGATCCCCAGCTCCGCCGGGTGCCTACACTGCGTGCACACGCGTCGCACCAGGCGCTGCGCCAGCACGCCCAGTAGCGCCGAGGCGAGGAGGTAGTTCTCCACCCCCATCTCGAGCAGGCGCGACACCGCGCCGGCCGCGTCGTTGGTGTGCAGGGTGGAGAACACGAGGTGGCCGGTGAGGGCCGCCTGGAGCGAGATCTCCGCGGTCTCGGCGTCGCGGATCTCGCCCACCATGATGACGTCGGGGTCCTGGCGGACGATGGACCGCAGTCCGCTGGCGAACGTGAGGCCGATCGAAGGCTTCACGTGGATCTGGTTCACGCCGAAGAGCTGGTACTCGACGGGATCTTCGATCGTGATGATCTTCTTGTCCGGTGAGTTGATCTTGTCGAGCGCCCCGTAGAGCGTCGTCGTCTTGCCGCTGCCGGTCGGTCCCGTGACGAGGATCATGCCGTAGGGGCGCGTGATGACCGCCTCGAACTCGCGGAGCGTATCCTCGGGGAAGCCGAGTGACTCGAGGTTCACCACGATGCTCGAGCGGTCGAGGATGCGCAGCACGACGCTCTCGCCGTAGAGGGTGGGCAGCGTCGAGACGCGCAGATCGATCTCCTTGCCCATGATGCGGAGCTTGATCCGGCCGTCCTGGGGCAGGCGGCGCTCGGCGATGTTGAGCTTCGCCATGATCTTGATGCGCGACACGATCGCAGCCGTCAGCCGGCGCGGCGGCGTCTCGACGTCGTGCAGGACGCCGTCGATGCGGTAGCGGACCTTGAGCTCGTTCTCGAACGGCTCGACGTGAATGTCGGACGCGCGCTGCTCGACGGCGCGGTTGATGATGTTGTTGACCCACTTGATGACCGGCGCCTCGCTCGCCAGGTCGCGCAGGTGGTCGACGTCCTCCTCGTCATCGGAGAGGTACTCGAGATCACCGTCGCCACCCTCCCCCGCCGCGCGCGAGCCGTCGGGCGCGCCGACGCCGTAGGCGGCCTCCAGCTTCTCCAGGACGTCGCGCTCGCGGGCCAGCCGGGGCTCGATCTCGAGCCCGGTCGCCATCTGGAGTCCGTGGAGCGCGTACTCGTCGCCCGGGTCGGCCATGGCGACCGTGAGGGTGCCGTTGTGCTGTGCCAGCGGCATCACCTTCGCCCGCCGCAGGTACTTGAGGTTCAGCTTGCCGAGCGGGACGGGTTCGCGGGGGAAGTCGTTCGGCCCCACCACCGGGACGCCGAGATACGACGACAGGAGCGGCTGCAAGTCCTCCTCGGAGATGAACCCGAGATCGAGCAGGAGGCGCTCCAGCCGCTCTCCACGCTCCTGCTGGAGCTTCCGCACCTTGCGCAGATCCTCGGGGCTGATCCGCCCCTGATCGAGGAGCAGCTGCTCGAGGCTGCGGTGCTGGAGGTCCATGGCCGACGAGGAAGCATACTCGTCACCCCCGGGGACCGGCAAGCGAGGTCGCGGCAGGCGCGCTGCGAGGAGGCCGACTCGAGGGACGCGGCCGCCCACCGCCGTCCATCTCGAGCCGGTCTCCTCAAACGGTGCGGCGCCGCCAGTCGTCGAGCACGGTCGCGAGGGTCTCCGTGAGTGGGATGCGCGGCGCCCAGCCGGTGTCCGCCGTGGCGCGTGCATGGCTCCCGACGACGCGCTCGACGTCATTGGCACGACGGCGCGCCGGGTCGATCCGGGCGCGCAACGGGACGCGCGCCAGGCTGCGCAGCTGC
>JBKPDC010000070.1:0-7631 GCA_046727715.1 Thermodesulfobacteriota bacterium | reverse complement strand
GAGGATCCCGACGTTGTCGTGCGGGCAGGCGTGCACGCAGTCGAGACAGAAGGTGCAGTCGAGATTGCCGACCTTCTTCGGCAGGAAGAGATCCAGCTCGCAGCCGCGGCGGGCGATGTTGCCGCGCAGGCAGTCGTGCGTCGTGCAGGTGGCGCACGCCGCCGGCTCACGCACGCGCACCTCGAGGGGTGACACGAGCGAGTGGACGAACTGGAACTGTCCGATCGGGCAGACGTACTTGCAGAAGCTGGCGCCACGAAACCGCACATCGACGAGCAATGCCGCGGCGAAGTAGCCGATCACGAGCCACGCCGTCGCACGCGGCGCGTCCCACAGCGCGAACGTCTCGGTCGCCCAGAATCCGAGCACCAACAGCGCGACGGCGAGCCACTTGGTGCGCAGCCAGCGTGGCAGCCGTCGCTGCGGCGTGGCAATGCGGCGCGCCAGCTCGCGCGGCAGCGTGAACGGGCAGGCGAAGCAGAAGACGTTGCCCGCGACGAGCAGCGCGATCACCGTCATCGCGCGCCAGCCGGTCCACGGCCAGACGCCGGCCAGGTTCATCGGGCTCATCTGCGGACCGAGGAGCCCGTCGGCGACGACCGCAACGGCGAGCAGGAGCATCGCGCCCTGCGCGAGGCGGCGGACGCCCGGACGCCGGAGCAGCGCGCCAAGCACCGGAAGCCGGAGTGCGTCGAAAGGCTGCCGCGGTGCCACGTCGCGCGGGGCGACCTCGGGCCGGGCGCCGGCCATCGGTGAGAGCAGGCGTGCGGTGATCACCGCGGCCGGCACGAGAAACGCCAGCGCCGCCGGCACCCACATGATCGCCCCCGCCGCTACCTGGTCGTCGAGGGGCGACAGCCCGCCGAGACGCGGGATGGTCGCGTATATCGGGTAGAGGAGCCGTTCCGAGAAGACGAGCAGCGCGGCAAAGACGGTATTCTGCACGTCGGCGAGGAGCAGGTAGAGCGGGACGGTCCAGCGCGGCCAGCGCGCGCGGCTGGGCCACGGCTGCACGACCGGCCACCAGAAGAGGCCCGCCGCCGCGAGGAACGTCGCGTGCTCGACCTCGTGCCAGCGCGGGTGGCGCAGCGCGAGCTGGTAGAGCGCCGGGATATGCCAGAACCACGTCGCCAGCACGAGCGCCCACCAGCAGACGGCGGGATGCGTGAGCCAGCGGGCCCCACGCCACAGCGCCGGCCAGGCGAGAAACGGCCCGAGTACGTCCTTGGCGACGCGCGGCGGCAGGCCGCGCAGGAGCGGCACCGCCGGCGCACCGAGAAGCAGCAGCGGTGGCGCGACGACCATGAGCAGCAGGTGCTGGATCATGTGCACCTGGAGCAGGAGTCCGGCGAACGCGTCGAGGGGCGACGCGACCGCGACGAAGACCGTCACGAGCCCGGCGAGGAAGCTCGCCAGCCGCCAGGCGGGGAAGCGCGCGGGCATCTGCCTCTGGAGCACGCGCCAGCCGCGCGCGTAGACTGCCGCCAGGACGAGCAGTCCCGCCACCAGCGCCGGCGGGAAGGTCCACGAGGCGAGGACCGCTCGTGCGAGCGGATCCACGGCCGGCCTCGCTCAGCGGGCTGCGGCGCGCAGCGGCTGCGCCGCGTCGCGCGCCGGCGGCTGCCCGGGCGGATGCATGGTCTCGAGGAACGCCACGATGGCCGTGACCTCGGCCGGGCGCAGATTCTTGCCGTAGGCAGGCATGTTGCCGCCGCCCTGAAGGATCTGTCGGATCAGCTGGTCGCGCGTGAGGCGGGTTGCGACGTCGTCCAGCGCAGGACCGCGTAGCCCGCCCCGCCCGCCGAGCGCGTGGCAGTTGCGACACTGCTTGCCCTGCACGAGGAGCGCGCCCTGGAGCTCGAGCGCCGAGCGACCCTTGACGTACTCGACGGGCACGGGCGCGCCGCTCCAGGCTTCCATGTGAGGCGACCACGGCGATGACAGTCCGAGCCAGGTGAGCACCGCCAGCGCGAGGAAGACGAGCGTGACGCCGAGCACGGCCACGGGCCGGCGCTTCCAGCTCTTCTCGCCCGTGCCGGCGACGAAGGGCACCGCGAAGAGCGCGAGGATGCCGAGCACGGGCCCGGTGAGGATCAGCACCGTCTCCGTCCACGGTGGCAAGAGCGCGAACACCGAGAACAGCGACAGGAAATAGAAGTCCGGGCGTGGCGTCGTCTGGATGATCGTCGGGTCCGGCTGGCCGTTCGGGCCGAACGGCCCGAACACGGCCGCGCAGGCCAGGATGGCGAGAATGGTGACGGCGCCGGCCACCAGGTCGCGCTTCGCCGCATCGGGAAAGAACGGCACCCCGTCGCGCGCCACCAGCGCCTCGTACTCCTGGCGATAGGAGTCGCGTCTCACCAGCCGCCCCGGCATCGGCCAGTCGTTGATGCCGAGCTTGAGCACGAGGAAGAGGTGCAGGCCGACGAGCGCAATGAGCGCTCCGGGGATGACGAAGACGTGCAGGGTGAAGAACCGCGACAGCGTCGCGGCCGCGATGATCGGCCCGCCGAGCAGCAGGTGCACCACCTGCTGGCCGATGAACGGCGTCCGCCCAGCGATCGCCGTGCCGATGCCGAGCCCCCAGTAGGCGTCCTGATCGAAACGCATGATCTGGCCGGTGAACGCCATGCCGAGGGTGCAGAGCAGCAGGACCACGCCGACGCTCCACGTGAGCTCGCGCGGGTACTTGAACGCACCGAAGAGGAACACCTGGACGAGGTGCACGCTCATCAGCGCCACCATGAAGTTCGAGCCCCAGCCGTGCACCGCACGCAGGAACCAGCCGAGCGGCTGCTCGTAGTTGAGCGCCTCGAGGCTCTGCCACGCGCCATCGGCGGACGGCACGTAGAGCGTGGCGAGGCAGATCCCCGTCACGACCTGCACGATGAAGGCCACGAGGGTGGCGCTCCCGAACACGTACCACCAGCTCGCCGTGTCGCGCGGCACGGGATGCGTCGTCACCTCCGCGAGTGGGGCCCCGAGACCCAGCCGCGCGTCGAGCCAATCGGCGATGGCACGCAGGATGCGCACTCAGACGTTCTCCGACAGCGTGGGAAGCTGACCGCCACGCACCCAGAGCTGGCCGTTCTCCACCTTGTACTCGTAGCGGTAGAGCGGACGCGGCGGCGGGCCGGAGGCATGCTGGCCGTCGGCGTAGTACACGCCGCCGTGGCACGGGCACATGAAGAGTCCGGACGACGGGAACCAGCGCACCGGGCAGCCGAGGTGCGTGCAGTTGATCGCGAAGACCTGGAACTCGTCCCCCGCCACGCGGCGCACCCAGCACGGAATGTTCGCCGTCTCGCCGTCCCACGGGCGAGAGAACGGATTGCGGTACGTCGCCAGGCGGGTCTGCGCCTCGGGAAAGTCCGACACCGCGCCGAGCACGATCCACTTCTGCCACGACCGGCGACGCGCCGGCGCCAGGATGAAGCCGACGACCGGGATCGCCAGCAGCGCGGCCGCGACGGCGTTGAGCGCGATGCCCAGGGTGAGGAGCATCCCCCGGCGCGTCATGCCGCTCATGCGCCACCTTCCCGATGCGAAGCCATCCACGCCACGACGTCCGACACCTCCTGCGCGCCGAGCGGTTCGTTCGCGTGTGCGCCGCGCCAGTCCGGCATGCCCAGGTCGGGCCTGCCTGCGACCACCGCGGTGCGCAGCGCCTGGTCGCTCACGAGCGCCAGGTACGCGGCATCCACCACCGAGCCCCCGTGCGGCGATCCACGTCCCGCCGGGTCGTGACAGGTGGCGCACCGCTGCTGGTACACCGTCGCGCCGCGGCCGACGTCGCCGCCGCCGCCCGGGTAGGGCGGCAGGCCGCTCGCGGGCGGCTCCCGCGCCCAGCGCCTCCGCATCTCGTGCACCAGGAGCGCGATCTGCTCGTCGGTGAGGGAGCCGCCGGCGCTCTGCGCGAAGGCCGGCATCGCGGTGCCGGGCACGCCCTGCGCGGTCACGCGCGTGAGCGTCGCATCGTCGACCCATCCGAGGTAGACCGGGTTCGCCAGGGCGGCCGCCGGACCGAGCACGCCGTCGGCGCCGTGGCAGCCGGCGCAGTTCTCGCTCCACAGCTGGGCGAAGTCGCGCACGTCGCGCGGCCGCACCGGGCGGTCTGCCTCCAGCGGGCGGCCGGGAAGCCGATCGCAGGCGGCGAGCAGGGCGACGGCGACCACCACGGCGGCCCTCACCGGCCCGATCCCTCGGGGAACTCGATCCCCGCGCGCACCGCGAAGGGCGCATGCTGGAGCGTCGCCACCTTCTCGCGCCGTGACACCACGAGACCGGCGGCGAGACCGAAGGCGATCTGCGACGCGACGAACCACGGCCAGTCTATGCGCGCGTTGAGCGTCGGGTTGACGATGCGCAGCGAGGCCCAGATGAGCCCGGTCCACAGCAGCGGGGCGATCAGGCCGGCGAAGAGCACCGGACGCCGGGGGACCATGGGCAAGAGGACGGCGTAGAGCAGCCCGACCAGCAGCGACATCACGCCGTGGAGGATGGTCGCCACGACGAGCGCGGTGGCGTTGAACCGTGCTAGTTCTTCCGGTGGGGCGGCGGCGAGCGAGGCCATCGTGCCCGCGGCGAGCAGGTTGAGCGGGTACCACACGCTGCCGTGGAAGATGACGCCGTAGAGCGCCGCGAGGACCGCCATCGCGAAGCCGCCGGCGATGCCGCCCGCGATCCCCGCGGAGTACGGATAGATCGCGACCGGGAGGCGCGCGCGGTGCACGGCCTCGCCCTCCTGCAGGTACGCCACCTCGCGGCGCGTCGGCACGATCGTGGGCGCCGCCTCGACGCGCACCGCCTCGCGATGCTCCGCAGGCAGCACCTCGCGCCACCAGCCCACCGCGCCCCAGAGCATGGCGACGGCACCGACCATCGAGACCAGCACGTTCGTCACCAGGCCCGCGCAGACGAGCGTGATCCCGAATGCCGTGATCATCGGCCACGCGGTCGGTGCGGGGACCTCGATCGCGTCTGGTGCGCGCTCTGCCATGCCCTACCGCCCGATGACGTACACGGTGAGGAACACCACGACCCACACGGCGTCGACGAAGTGCCAGTACCACGAGAACAGCTCGGTGCGCTCGGCGTGCCGCGCGTCGACATGGCCCCGCCACGCCAGCGCCAGCACGAGGCTGATCACTGTGAGCCCGACGGTCACGTGTGTCGCGTGCAGGCCGACCAGCGTGTAGAAGGTCGTGCCGAAGAGGTTCGTCGCGATGGTGAGGCCGTCGTGTCCGATGAGCCGTGCCCACTCGCGCCCGGTGAGGAAGAGGAACCCGAGCCCGAGGAGCAGGGTGACGAGCCACCACAGGCGGAAGCGCTCGCCTGCCCCTGCACGCAACGCGCGCACCGCGAGCCCGATGGTGACGCTGCTCGAGAGCAGCAGCACCGTCGCCAGGATCGGCAGATGGAGCACCTGCGCGGGCGTCGGCCCGCCCAGGCTCTTGCCGACGTAGAACAGATACGCCGTGACGAAGATGGCGAAGAACGCGGCTTCGGTGACGAGCAGCGCCACCATGCCGGCGCGGCCGGCGGAGGGCAGCGTCCAGGTGTCCGGTGCGGGCGGCTCGAGGCGTGCGGTGGCGGCGGGCATGCGACTCACTCGTAGGGCCAGTCGGGGTCGTCGGGATGCTTCGCGTCCCACAGCGGCCGGCGGCTGCGTACCAGGGGTACGTCGGCAAAGTTGTACTCGGGCGGCGGCGACGTGGTGCTCCACTCGAGCGTCCAGGCGTCCCACGGATCGGGGCCGGCGTCGGCACCATGGCGCAACGACACGAGGACGTTCCAGGCGAAGATCAGCACTGCGACTCCCTGGACGAGCGCCCCGAGCGACGAGAGCTGGTTCCAGATCTCCCAGCCCCGCCCTTCGACGTAGGTGTAGATCCGCCGCGGCATGCCGAGCATGCCCGCGACGTGCTGCGCTCCGAAGGTGAGGTTGAAGCCCAGGACCATCAGCCAGAAGTGCCATCGACCGAGGCGCTCGCTCAGGAGCCGGCCCGTCATCTTGGGGAACCAGTAGTAGACGGCCGCGAAGATATTGAAGAGGATCGCGCCCACGACCACGTAGTGGAAGTGGCCGACGACGAAGTAGGAGTCGGTCAGCTGCCAATTGAACGGCGCGATCGCGAGCATCACCCCCGTGAGCCCGGCGCAGAGGAACTGGAAGAGGAACGCCGTACAGAAGAGCATCGGCGTGGCGAAGCGGATCTTCCCGCCCCACATCGTCCCGAGCCAGTTGAAGAGCTTGATGCCCGTCGGGACCGCTACCAGGAGCGTGGAGACGACGAAGAAGCTGTTCGCCGCCGGGGTCATCCCGACCGCGAACATGTGGTGCGCCCAGACGCTCACGCTGATGAAGCCGATCGCTACCGAGGCGGCCACCATCACGGGGTAGCCGAAGATGGGCTTGCGCGAGAACACCGGGATCACCTCGGAGGCGACGCCGAACGCCGGCAGCACCAGGACGTAGACCTCCGGGTGGCCGAAGATCCAGAAGAAGTGCTGCCACAGCACGGCCGAGCCCCCTGCCTGCGTATCGAAGAAGTGCGCGCCGAGGAAGCGATCGAGGAGCAGCATCACCTGCGCCGCGGTGAGCGGCGGCAGCGCGGTCAGCAGCAAGGCCGAGGACACCAGCATGAGCCACACGAAGAGCGGCATCCGCCCGAGCGTCATGCCGGGACACCGCATCGAGGCCGCGGTGGCCAGCAAGTTGACGGCCGTCGCCGTGGTGCCGATTCCGCTCACCAGGATGCCGAGGATCCAGTAGTCGGTGCTGCTGCCGCGTGAGAACGGCCGCTCGGTGAGCGGGGCGTAGGCGAACCAGCCGACGTCGGGCGCGGTACCGGCGCCGGCGAGCCCGTCGCCCGCCACGTAGCTGAAGTAGAGCAGCACGCCGCCGAAGAGGAACAGCCAGAAGCCGAACGCGTTGAGACGTGGGAAGGCCAGGTCGCGCGCGCCGAGCATGAGCGGGACGAGGTAGTTCCCGAGCCCGAACAAAATGGGCACCGCGACGAAGAAGATCATCGTCGTGCCGTGCATGGTCAGCAGCCGGTTGAAGACCTCAGGCGGCACGAGCGTATTGTTCGGGACGACGAGCTGGAGGCGCATGGTGGTCGCCATCGTGCCGGCAACCAGCAGGAAGAGGATGCCCGAGACGATGTACATGATGCCGAGGCGCTTGTGGTCGACGGTGACGACCCAGGCGTGCAGGCGGCTCGGGAGCGGTGCGGCCTCGGGCACCGGCTCGGCCGCCACCAGACCACGATCCATCACGCCCACGCGCGCACCCTCCCCGTCAGCGCAGCGTCGCGAGGTACGCGACGAGCTGATCCACTTGAGCGTCGCCGAGCTGCATCGCCGGCATCAGCACCCCCCGCTTCAGGTGGTCCGGATCCGCGATCCAGGCCCGCAGCGTCGCGGGGTCGAGGGGCGCCACGCCCGCACCGAGCGTCTCGCGACTCATGAGATGCGTCAGGTCGGGGCCGAATCGCCCCTCGGCGCCCGTGCCCCGCACCGTGTGGCAATTGACACACGCGGTCTCTTCGAACACCCGCCGCCCCGCGGCGACCGCCGGGTTCTCCGCCGCCGGCAGCCGCTGCGCGGCCACCCAGCGCTCGAACTCG
>JBKPDC010000069.1:0-8964 GCA_046727715.1 Thermodesulfobacteriota bacterium | reverse complement strand
CGATTCGTGTTGCCGCAGGAGCCGGATCCACTCGAGGCGCTGCTGGGCCGCATGGCACATGGGCTCGGGGCCGCCGTTGCGGCGCTGCGCGCGGAGCTCCGCCAGGTGCTCCTCGGCTACGACTCCGATCCGGAACGAACGGCGAAGCTGCTCGCGCTCCTCTGCGCGCCGCTGCCCGACGACCTCACGGCCGTGGCTGCGGCTGAACTGAGCGCAGTCCGCGCCGAGATCCTGCTCTTCGCGGACGTCGAGCAGCTCTTCGACCGCACGCCGCAGATCGACGGCTCGGGTGATTCCGGTCCGTCCAACAGCGCGCGGTTGCGGACGTGGATCCGCCGCATCCGCGCGGGCGGCGCCGGCATCGCCGAGCCGTTCCTCGTCCTGCTGCGCCGCGCCCTCGGTCACTACGGCATCGCCGACCTGGCTCCTGGTGACGCCCTCGAGCGCGCCGTGCTCCGGCTCCTCTCGACGCAGCACGCGCGCCAGCTCCGCCACGACCTCGTGCGCGGGCTGCTCGGCCGTGTGATCGCACTCGCGCGGTCCGGCGTCTCCTTCGCCGACGACCTGGGGCTCGCCGACGCGCTTGCGCGGATCGCGACGCTGCGCGGTCTCGTACCGGACGCGCTTGCCGATGCGGCCCTCGAGGCTCGGGCGGCGCTCTTCGAGGCGCCGGCGCTCGAGGCCGAGGTCACCGCGGCGACCGGCGAGCTGGAACCCTGGCTGGCGGCGGTCGAGCGCGAGCCCGTGGCACCACCGGCCCCGGTCCTGGCGCGCCTGGCGCGCGCACCGCGCAGCGTGTTCGACCGTGTCGGCGGCTGGCTCGGCCACGACGACCCGCGGCGCGTGGCGATGGCGCTCTCCGTCCACCTGCGCAGGCTCTACGCGTTCGAGGGCATGGTCGCGGTGGCGGCGCGGGACGGCGGCGTCTGCGTGCTGAAGCTCGAGCTCCCCGACGGCCGCCAGGTGCTCGCAGCCGCCGCCCGACCGCCGGATGCCCAGGTCGTGGCGGCAGCGCTCGGCCGTGCCGCCGCCGCGGCGAAGGCCCCGCCGGCGGCGCTCGAGCTGTTCCTGGCGGGGCCCGGCAGCGGCGTCGAGCCCGCCGTGCTCGTGGCGCTCGGCCGCTCGCCCGCGGAGCGCGTCACATTCTCGCTCGTCGAGCGCGGTGGGCCAGACCGGCACCGGACCTTCTGCGCCACGGCCGGCGGCTGGGCCGACGCCACGGCGTTCCACGACGTCCACCCGGCCGTCGCCGACCGCCTCGACCTCGCGCGCCTCGCCCATTTCACGCTCGAACGCCTGCCGGCGCCCGACGGTCTCTACTGCTTCCACGGGACGAGCCACACGCAGCCCGGCGACGAGCGGCTCTTCGTGCTCGCCGACGTCCCGGGGGCGGGGCCCGACCCGGAGCCCGCCGCGCACGTCGCCACCTTCGAACGCGGTTTCCTCGCCGCCGCGCAGGCGCTCCGTACGGCGCGCAGCCTGTGCGATCCGGCGCGCCGGCTGCACTGGAACCGCATCGTCGTCATGCTCGGCGCCGAGCTGTTCCTCGATCCTGGCCTTGCCGAGGGACTCGCCGCCCGGCTCGCTCCGGTAACGCGGCACCTCGGCCTCGAGAAGGTCATCGTACGGCTGCGGGTCCGCGACCGCGCGGAGCCGGACCGCCCGGCGCGAGCCGTCGAGGCGGTGATCAGCGATCTCACCGGGAGCCGCACCGAGATCGAGCTGCGCCCGCCGCGCCGGGCACCGCTCGAGCCCGCGGCGCCGTACGAGCGGAAGGTGGTCGAAGCCCGCCGCCGCCGGCTCGTGTATCCGTACGAGCTCGTTCGTCTCCTGGCGCCCGGCACGAACGGAAACGGGCGCCAGGTCGCTGCGGCCCTCCCCCCGGGCCACTTCGAGGAGTACGACCTCGACCCGGCCACGACCGGCCACCCTCGCGCTGTGCCGGTGCCGGGCCGCCCGTACGGCCGCAACCAGAGCGCCGTCGTCTTCGGCATCGTCACCACCCCCACCGACAAGCATCCCGAGGGCATGGCGCGCGTGTTGATCCTCTCGGACCCCACGCGTGGCATGGGCGCGCTCGGCGCCGCCGAGTGCGACCGCGTCGTGGCCGCCATCGACCTCGCCGAAGCACGCGGGCTGCCGGTCGAGTGGGTGCCGGTCTCGAGCGGCGCCCGCATCGCGATGGACAGCGGGACCGAGAACCTCGATGCGACCGCCCGCGTCGTCCGACGGATCGTCTCCTTCACCCGCCGCGGCGGGGTGATCCACGTGCTGGTCGCGGGGGTGAACGTGGGAGCGCAGAGCTACTGGAACGCCCTCGCGACCATGCTCATGCACACGCGGGGCGCGCTCGTCATGACGCCTGGTGCCTCGATGGTCCTCACGGGCCGGGCGGCGCTGGAGGCCTCGGGCAGCGTGGCGGCCGAGGACGAGGTGGCGATCGGCGGCTACGAGCACATGATGGGCCCGAACGGCGAGGCGCAGTACGACGCGCCGGACCTCCTCGGCGCCTATCGTCTCCTCTATGCGCACTACGGCTACACGTACGTGGCGCCCGGCGAGCACCGTCCGCGCGGGCACGCCACGCGGGATCCGTTCGACCGGGACGTCACGACCCATCCCTACGCGAGCCAGTCCGACGACGGCTTCCGGACGGTCGGGGAGATCTTCGACGAGCGCTGCAACGCCGGCCGCAAGCGGCCGTTCGCGATGCGCGCCGTGATGCACGCGCTCATCGATGAGGACGGCGGGTGGCTCGAGCGCTGGCGCCGGTGGGCGGGTGCAGAGACGGCGATCGTGTGGGACGCCCATCTCGGCGGCGTTCCCGTGTGTCTGATCGGCATCGAGAGCCGGCCCGTGCTGCGCGAAGGCTACCGGTCGTCGGATGGCCCGGCGGTGTGGAACGGCGGCACGCTGTTCCCCCTCTCGTCGAAGAAGGTGGCGCGCGCGCTCGGCGCGGCGAGCGGCAACCGGCCCGTCGTCGTGCTGGCCAACCTCTCGGGCTTCGACGGCTCGCCCGAGTCGATGCGCAAGCTTCAGCTCGAGCACGGTGCCGAGATCGCTCGTGCCGTCGTCGAGTTCGAGGGCCCGCTCTGCTTCCTGGTGGTCTCGCGGTACCACGGCGGGGCGTACGTCGTGTTCTCCAAGGCGCTCAACCCCGCCCTCGATGCCTCGGCGCTCGAAGGCTCCTACGCCTCGGTGATCGGCGGGGCGCCGGCCGCGGCGGTCGTCTTCACCGGCGAGGTGCGGGCGCGCGCCGCCGCCGACCCGGCCGTGCGGCGTCTCCGCGAGGCACTCGGCCCGCATCCCAGCGCGGAGGCGTTGGCGGCGCTCCAGCGTGCGATGGAGAACGCCGTGCTCGAGGCGCAGCGACGTCTCGCCGACGAGTTCGACGCCGTCCACTCGGTCGACCGCGCGCGGCGGGTCGGGTCGCTCGACGCCGTCGTCCCGGCCGCGCGCATGCGGCCACACCTGATCGGGCTGCTCCAGCGCGCGCTCGGCGTCGATCGACGCACGATGGCCGCCCCGGACTACCGGGCCGTGCCACCGTTTCAGAGCACCTAGCGAGCCAGGGCCCCATGCCCTGAAGAAGTCGCACGCGGCGGCCCGCCTCCCAGCGGGTCCGCTCCGACGCCGTGTTAGACTGCACCGTTTGTCTCCGATAGCGCGGGAGCGAGCCGCCACAGGAACACGCCAACGACCATCGCCCAGAGGAGCAGGACAAAGCCCCCGGGCATGCTGAGCATCATCGCGAGCGCCGAGAAGCCGGTGTACGCCTGCGCGATGCCGGCGCCCAGGGTGACAAGCCCGCCGAGCAAACCCAGCCAGCCGAGCCAACTCGGAAACCTCCGGCCCACCAGCATCGAGATGCCGAATACCGAGACGGTACGGGAGAGGTCAATCAGCACGCCCACGTCGGAGGTCAACGCTTTGCGGATCAACGTCTTCATCGGCCTGACGACCTGGCGTTCAGCGGCGTGGCCTGATCCCCGCCCGAACCAGATCGTCCCGCCAGGGCAGGTCGACACCCAGAACCGGGCCGTAGAGGACGAGTAGACGCGCGACGCCCGCAGAGACCGCCACTGAAGCACCACGCCTCGGCTCTGGCGGCCCACATGGGAGCGGGAACATAGGACGGCCGTTCCGGCAACACAATGCACCGCACGGGCAAGACAGCAGCCTGGAGAGCGTGCACGACGCATCGATCTCGGTCCGGCACCAGAGCCCAGACCTCGCTTTCGTTCCGGCAACCGCGGATCACGATGCCACCCGCTCGTTGACGGCGGCAGCACGCCGGCAGTACTCAGGCGGGCACTCGCCAGCCGGCGAGCCACACACGTCGAGGGAGGCCCGACCGATGCCAGAGTACTCAGTCAACCCGGCCGGCGAACGATTCCCGCTTCCGGAGAAGAGCGACTACGCGGCCGAGTTCACCCGCCTGGAGAAGCTCGCCACGGCGGCGCGCGGTGAGGGCAAGGAGGTCGTGGTGGTCATGGGGGTCGGCTTCGTCGGTGCCGTCATGGCCGCGATCGTGGCCGACACCGCCGACGCGCACGGAAACCCCAGCAAGTTCGTGATCGGCTGCCAGCGCCCGAGCACGCGGAGCTACTGGAAGATCCCGATGCTGAACCGCGGCGTGTCGCCGGTGAAGGCCGAGGACCCCGAGGTCGACCCGATGATCCGACGGTGCGTCCTCGAGAAGCGGACGCTCACCGCCACCTACGACAGCGACTGCCTGCAGCTCGCCGATTGCGTGGTCGTCGACGTGCAGTGCGACTACTCCAAGCACGACCTCGGCAACATGCGGACGGGCGAGGTCGAGATGGGCGCCCTCGAGGCCACGCTGCGTACCATCGGCGAGAAGACCCGCCCCGAGTGCCTGACGCTCATCGAGACCACCGTCGCGCCGGGGACCACCGAGTTCGTCGCCTGGCCGATCCTTCAGCGTGCTTTCGCCGCGCGCGGCATCTCGGCGACGCCGCTCCTGGCGCACAGCTACGAGCGCGTGATGCCCGGCCGGGAGTACGTCGCCAGCATTCGCGACTTCTGGCGCGTGTGCAGCGGCTGTGATGCCCCCGCCCGCGAGCGCGTGGTCAAGTTCCTCACCGAGGTGCTCAACACGCAGCAGTTCCCCTTGACCGTCCTCGACCGCCCGATCGAGTCGGAGACCGCCAAGATCGTGGAGAACTCGTATCGCGCCACCACGCTCGCGTTCCTGAACGAGTGGAGCCTCTTCGCGGAGCGCAACGGTGTCGACCTCACGAAGGTGATCAAGGCCATCAAGGTGCGACCGACGCACAGCAACATGATCTTTCCGGGGCCGGGGATCGGCGGCTACTGCCTGCCGAAGGATGGTGGCCTCGGCTACTGGGCGTACCGGCACATCCTCGGCTTCGACGACGGCGACCAGATCTTCAAGATGAGCACCACGGCCATCGACATCAACGACACGCGCGGCCTGCACGTCGCCACGCTGACGCGCGATGCGCTGCGCAACATGGGCCGTTACATCGCGGGCGCCGATGTCCTCATCTGCGGCGCCAGCTACCGCCAGGATGTCGGCGACACCCGCTACAGCGGGTCCGAGGTCGTCGTGCGGCGGCTCACCGAGATCGGGGCGCACATGCGCGTCCATGACCCCTACGTCGAGCACTGGTTCGAGTTCGAGGAGCAGGACACCTACCCGAGCCCCGACCACTCCCTCGCGCGCTTCTTCCGGAACCAGGAACACCTGAAGGAGCTCCGGGTGCAGCAGGACCTGCAGGCGGCGCTGCGCGGCGTCGAGGCCGTGATCCTGGCGGTGCCGCACGAGGCGTACCTCGCGCTCGACCCCGACGACGTTGTCGCGATGGCGGGCACGCCGCTGGCGGTGATCGACTGCTTCGGGATCCTCGACGATGAGAAGATCCGGCGCTATTTCGAGCTCGGCTGCGAGGTGAAGGGCCTCGGCCGCGGGCACATCCAGCGGATCAAGCAGGAAGTGCAGGAGCGCTAGCGCGTCTCGATGACTCGCTACGTGGGTGGGGTCCAGTTCCGGTGCAGCACGCGCCGCACCATGGGCTCGAAGGTGGCCACGGGCTCGCTCCGGTAGTCGGGGTCGAACGACACCTCGTCATAGCGCGCGCAGAACTCCGCCGTCCGGTCGAAGTAGGGGCTGTCGCGGTAGCGCTCGCGCGCGTTCGGGTCCTGCTGCAGGTGCCGCGCGTAGAAGTACACCTGGAACACCGGGTGGTGCTCGAGCATCCAGCGGTTCGCCTCGGTGATGAACGGCTTCAGGACCGCCGCCACCACCGCTCGCAAGCACGATCCCGCGGGTCAGGCCCGGAGGTGGCGGCGGAGGTCGCCGATCAGGTCGGGCAGGATCAGCCGGTCGGCGAAACGCCAGGTGCCGTCCGCGCGTTCGAAGGCGTCGTGGTAGCGCCCGCAGATGATCGCCTGGAGCGGGAAATCCGGCCGCGCCTGGAAGACGGTGAAGTACGACCGCGCCCGCGCGCGATCCGGCGACTCGACCTCGACGACGAGGTTCGTCACCACGTGGCGCGTCGAGGGGACGCCATCATACATGAGGACGACGTCGTAGGCGCGCCGCACCTCGGCGGTGCCGCGCAGCGGCTCGCGGCGGGCGGGCGAGCGCCACGTCGCGTGCGCGAACAGCGCAGCGACGCCGTCGAGGTCGCCGGCGTCCAACCGCTCGGCGTACGCCATGACGAGGGCGGTGATGGCCTCGACGTCGGTGGACACGGGGCGCGATCTTGCGCCGGTGGCGGGCTCGACTGCAAGGCACGCGCTCTGCCATGCTCGCGGCGTGCGGATCGGCGTCGCGCTGCCCAACTACGGCCCCCTCGCCAGCGCCGACGTCCTGGGGCGGCTCGCACGGCGCGCCGAGGACCTGGGCGCCGACGGCGTCTGGGTGAGCGATCATCTCGTGGCGCCGGTCGACGCCACGAGCGTGTACCCGTACGACCGCGGGCCCGCTCCCGGCCCGCTGGGAGCCATCGCACAGTTCTACGAGCCGCTGGTGACGCTCGCCTTCCTCGCCGCGCAGACACGGCGCGTGCGGCTCGGGGTCAGCGCCTATGTGATGCCCTACCGCAATCCCGTCGTGACGGCCAAGCAGGTGGCGTCGCTCGACGCGCTGTCGGGCGGTCGTGTGGTGCTGGCCGTCGGCGTCGGCTGGCTCCGCGAGGAGTTCGTCGCGCTCGATGTGCCGTTCGAGCGCCGCGGCCGGCGGACCGACGACTACCTGGACGTCTGCCGTGCGCTGTGGACGGCCGGGATCGCCGAGCACGACGGCCCCTGCTACCGGCTGCCGCCCGTGCGCACCGGACCGCGCCCGGTGCAGCAGCCGCATCCGCCCATCTGGATCGCGGGCAATTCGGACGCCGCACTGGCGCGTGCGGCGCGCCATGGCGACGGCTGGCACGGCATCGACCTCGCGCCCGCCGAGCTCGCCACACGGGTCGCGCGCCTGCACGCCCGCTGCGACACCCTCGGTCGCGATCCCGCGCGGGTGCGCGTCACGCTCAGACGGCGTGCGGCGCCCGAGGCGCTCCGGCGCGACCTCGACGCCTATCGCGCCGCGGGACTCGGGGACCTCGTCGTCGGACTCCCCCGCGCCGGTACGCCCGATGGTGCGGTGCGCGCGCTCGAGGAGATCCTGGCCGCGCTCCACGCCGATGCGTGAGCCGGGTCCTGACGTCGGCCGGTGGGCCCGCTACGGCGACAGCTCGGCGAAGGCCGCTGCGGCCGCTGCGGTGCGGGTCCGAACGCCGAGCTTCTCGAAGATCGCCTCCACGTGGCGCCCGACGGTGTTCGGGCTGATCGCGAGGATCGAGGCGATCTCGTTGTTCGCCTTGCCCTGCGCGAGCCAGGCCAGCACCTCGGCCTGGCGCCGCGTGAGCCCCAACGGTTCGAGCCGGTGCGGGGCGATGCGGGTGAGCCGTTCCCGCAGGACCAGGACGTGGCCATCGGCGTCCGACAACGACCGGATCTCGAGCTGGCTGCCGTCGCGCTCGACGACGAGTGGCCCCCGTGGCAGCGGCAGGCCGTCCCGCATGCGGGGCCGGCGATGCGCACCGAGCCACTCGGCGAGCGCGTCGGGCAGGCGCCGGCGCGGCACGGAGCCTGCCCCGAAATAGGCGGAAAGCTGCTCGTGGGCGCGCCGGTTCGCATAAGCTACCCGGCCTCCGCGAACCATGACGACACCCATGTCGACCGCGTCGGCTGCCTGCTCCAGGCCATCGCGCTCGGCGTCGATGCACTCGAGCGCGGCGGCGTGCTCCCAGGCCCGGGCCACGTGCGGGCGCACGAGATTCAGCACCAGCCGGTCGCGCTCGTTGAAGTCGCCACGCGCGCGGTTGAGCGTGATCCGGGTCAGCCGCGGCCCGGTGGACGGCAAGGCAATCGAGATCTGGTGCTCGACGCCGGCGGGCCGAAAGAACTCCTGGTAGAACCGCAGGCGATGGTACTGCGCCCGACTGAAGAAGTCCGACAGCTTCACCGCACCGCCGGAGCGAGAGCGCTCGAAGTGCGCCAGGACCGGATGCTCGTCCCGGATGCGGGCGAAGCGACGCGGCCCATCGGGCAGCAGGTCGTGCGGACTCGCGATCGCCTCCGCCTCGGGCCCGCCGATGCGCGTCTCGACCCAGGCGGTCATGTCCGAAGGCACGAGTGAGCGAAGCCGAGCGATCGTGTGGAGCCGGAAGCCCCCACGTGGCGGGACGGTGTACACGTCGCTCACGAAGCCGAGGATCGCTCGGACGTCGGTCGCGCGAAGACGCTCCATGGGTCGCCCCAGGAGCTAGGCTGGGGGGCGTGGATCTGTCAACACACGCATGGGTCGATTCCCCTATGGACAGCCACCCCGCGCCCAGGCGCTAATCGAAGGACATGGCTTTGTCCGGGAGGGGGCCCCATGCGGCGGGGGATCGGTTTCGGCCGCTCCCTCGCTCGTGGGAGCATCGA